>JAAENK010000127.1 GCA_024224415.1 Gammaproteobacteria bacterium
AATCTCTGGTTCAGCTAGAGAAGATAGTTGTTCGCATGGAAAGCGGTGAACTCGGCCTGGAAGAGTCACTCGACCAATTCGAAAAAGGCATAGAACTCGCAAAAAACTGTCAGGATACCCTGTCAAACGCCGAATTACGCGTCGAGCAATTAATCGAAAAACACGGCCTGCAACAAACCATTCCCTTCGAAGAACTGAATGAAGATTGATAAGCAGCGCTTCGAGTCATTACTCGAGTTATACCAGCAAAGAGTTAACCAGGCCCTGGAGCACTGGTTACCCGCTGAAGCCGTAAACCCGATGACATTGCATAAGGCGATGCGCTATTCGGTGCTAGCGCCGGGTAAACGCGTGCGCCCGGTACTGGTTTATGCGACGGCATCGACTCTGGGGCTGGATTTGAAACGCGTCGATGGCGCAGCCGCGGCGGTGGAGATGATCCATGCCTATTCGCTGATACACGACGACTTACCCGCGATGGACGACGACGATTTGCGCAGAGGCCGTCCAACCTGCCACGTCGAATTTGACGAAGCTACCGCGATACTTGCTGGCGATGCGCTACAGGCGCTGGCGTTTTACGTTTTGAGCCACGATCAACAAATGACACAAAACTCAGCAGCAAAACTGGAAATGGTGGAAAAGCTTTCACTCTTCTCCGGCTCACGTGGCATGGCCGGTGGTCAGGCTATCGATCTGACATCAGTGGGCAAGTCTCTCAATATCACCGAACTTGAGACCATGCACATCCATAAAACTGGCGCTTTGATTCGCACTTGTATTCAATTCGCCGCGCTGAGTTCTGATAATCTCAGCGATGATAAATTTCATGCACTAGACAGTTACGCCAAAGCCATTGGTTTATCGTTTCAGGTTCAGGACGATATTCTCGACGTTATCGGCGATACTGAAACCCTGGGAAAGCCACAGGGATCAGACATGCAACGCAATAAACCAACCTTTCCTTCTATCATCGGCCTGGAGGCTTCGCGCGAGAAAACACTCGAACTACACGAGAAAGCACTACAGTCACTTTCGATATTTGGTGAGGAAGCTGACATTTTAAGGTATATTTCGACCTGGTTTGTAGAGCGCACTCACTAGTATTTCATGACATCCGATCACTTCCCGTTGCTGGACACCATCCAATTTCCGGTAGATTTACGTCTACTCGATGAAGAGCAGTTACCTCAACTGGCCGATGAGCTACGAACATTCCTGATTCAGAATTTGTCGAAAACCGGTGGACATCTGGCATCGGGACTGGGTGCGGTAGAAATCACCATCGCGCTACATTATTTGTTCGATACGCCCAATGACCGACTCATTTGGGATGTCGGCCATCAATGTTACCCACACAAGATTCTCACCGGCAGACGTACGCAAATGTCGAGCTTACGCCAGAAGGATGGTTTATCCGGTTTCCCCAATATGGCCGAATCTGAATTTGATGCTTTTGGTGCAGGTCATTCCAGCACATCAATTAGTGCGGCGTTGGGCATGGCGATCGCCACAAAAGCACAAAAAGAAGATCGTAAAACCGTGGCAGTTATCGGCGACGGCGGCATGACTGCGGGTATGGCTTACGAGGCGCTAAACCATGGCGGTTGCATCGATACCGATTTACTGGTAATCCTCAACGACAATGAAATGTCGATTTCACCCAACGTCGGTGCGATGTCGAAATACCTGGCACGAATCTGGTCCGGTAAGATCTACGCTAACATGCGCGCAGGGAGCAAAAAGGTTTTGCAACAAATTCCTTCTGCCTGGGAGTTGGCGAAACGCGCCGAAGAACATGTTAAAGGCATGATCGTACCCGGCACTTTATTCGAAGAACTCGGCTTTTCCTATTACGGCCCGATCAATGGCCATAATTTGCACGATATCATTCCCCTGATAAAAAACATGCAGCATTTATCAGGCCCCCGACTACTTCATATCGTGACCCAAAAGGGTAAAGGCTATCCACCTGCCGAAGCTGATGCCTGTAAATTTCATGGTATTGGCCCATTCGATATGGAAACAGGCGAGGTCAAGACATCGAGGAATACTGAGCTGCGATCTTTTACCAATTCATTTTCCGACTGGTTGGTGCAAAAAGGTGAAGAAGAACCTCTATTACACGCCATTACACCAGCCATGCGCGAGGGTTCTGGACTGGTCGAATTCTCTAAAGCACTACCGGAGCGATATCACGATGTCGGCATTGCCGAACAGCATGCGGTAACTGTAGCAGCGGGCATGGCCTGTGATGGCTTGAAACCGGTCGTGGCAATTTACTCGACTTTTTTACAACGTGCCTACGATCAGTTAATCCACGATATCGCCATTCAGGGGCTCGATGTTACCTTTGCTGTAGATCGCGCCGGTATCGTCGGCGCGGACGGTGCCACACATACCGGCAATTTTGATATCAGTTATTGCCGTTGTATCCCCGATATTATTCTGATGACGCCTGCCAATGCAACCGATCTGTTCGAGCTGCTAAACACGGCTTATCAATATCCCGGCCCAGCGCTGGTTAGATACCCCCGCGACAATACTCAAAACCCGGGTAAAGTTGATACCATTACCACCGTCGAGATTGGCAAGGCGCAAGTCATGCACAAAGGATCTGGAACCGCAATCCTGGTGTTTGGCACCTTGCTCGATATTGCCACCGAAGTTGCCGAGACACTCGATTCAACACTGGTGAATATGCGCTTCGTCAAACCCCTCGATGAAGCATTGATCGAACAGCTGGCGACCAGCCACAATAATTTCGTGACTATTGAGGACGGTACTACGGTCGGTGGTGCAGGAAGCGCCGTGCTTGAGTTTTTCAATAACAGACAAATACAGGCCTCTTGTTTACGTCTTGGACTTTCCGACCATTTCCCATTGCAAGGTAGTCGTCAGCAGGTTCTGGCAGAGCATGGTCTGGATAAAAACGGTATCGAAACAGCAATCAGAGCATTTATCGAATCTTAGCCCCCGCTGTGCTAATAACGTCAAATATCGGTAAATCAGCCATGGATTTCTTATTTTTATAGAATTTTTTTTTGACAAATGCTGGTAATCAATACAGATTTAACACCATATCCGGCTAATTATTGGCGTCCTTAATCGGATTCACATACAATAACTGGGGATGTAGTCATAAATATGACTACAGGTTTCCTTATTATTACTGAGTAATGTAGTTATGTCTGATTTAGTATCTGGCACAGTTAAATGGTTTAACGACGCCAAAGGGTATGGTTTTATTTCACAGGAAGGCGGGAAAGATGTATTCGTACATTTTAGCGCCATACAAGGTGAAGGCCACAAGACTTTACAGCAGGGGCAATCGGTTACCATGAAAGTAACAGACGGTGCAAAGGGTCCCCAGGCTGAAGACGTTTCACCTGCCTGAGTAGGTCGGTAGAGTTTTAGCTTCCGGATAGCGGTATTATCCGCATTTCATTATCAGGTGGTAGCTTTGGGATGCCACTGTTGCAATCCTGGCTAATTCTTCCCTGCCAGGAACGGAGGCAGCGCGGGTTAGTAAAAATCGGTATCTAGCCAGCGCACAGCATTGGAATAAAAATCCATCAGTTTAGTAGAAATCAGAATCCAGTAACCAAATAATATAGGTGTGATGACTATTTGCCTATCATCTGCACCCCAGTATAATGTCCGACCATTTCACTCAGTTATTTCTCCGGCAAGTTAAATAGTTTTTGGCCAAAAATAATTTCAGCATTTACAGTGCACTGAACCGAAACAACGCTACCATTCACGCAGAGGTATTAGCATGAGTCAAGCAGACAGCAACAATGCGATTATCCCTGACATACAGGGTTCTACCGATACACGTCAACTGGCGATAAACAGGGTTGGCATCAAAGATATCCGCCACCCGGTTATTGTTAAAGACCGCTCCGATGGCGTGCAACACACAATTGCCACTTTTAACCTGTACGTATTCCTGCCACATCAGTTTAAGGGCACGCATATGTCGCGTTTCGTAAAAATACTAAATGATCATGAAAAAGAAATTACAGTTTCATCATTTAATGAAATGCTCACCGAAATGGCGGAACTACTGGAAGCCAAATCTGGCAATATTGAAATGCGATTCCCCTATTTCGTCAATAAAAAAGCACCTGTTTCAGGTGTGCAGTCTTTACTCGATTACGACGTTACCCTGATCGGCGAAATCAACGAAGGCGTTACCAGTACCCGAATAAAAATTCAGGTGCCCGTAACCAGTTTATGCCCATGCTCAAAATCAATTTCAAATTATGGTGCGCATAATCAACGCTCACATGTCACATTAAATGCACGGATGCGTGGTTTCATCTGGATTGAAGAAATTATAGACCTCATTGAAAAGCAGGCTTCCAGTCAGCTGTATGGTCTGTTGAAACGCCCCGATGAAAAATATGTCACCGAACACGCCTACGATAACCCGAAATTTGTGGAAGATATGGTGCGTGATATTGCCGGTGAGCTCAACAAAGATGAGCGCATTCGCCAATATGTACTGGAATCGGAAAACTTCGAATCAATACACAATCATTCCGCCTATGCCTTAATAGAGCACGATAAGGATAAAAGTTAAAAACCAGTCATTACCAGTTATCGATTGCCTGTTGCCCGATATCGTTATCTGCCCGCGCCAAAAGACCCGACTGATTAATCGAAATTGTATAAACAGCACCGTGCGACAGTGGTAGAAATACAGCCTGACCGAAGTATGCGTCCAGAAAAGGCAGGTTTTTTTTCATCAAACGTTTTAATTCCCATAAATTGATGCCACGTTGCTCACCAGATAGCTGAAAGGCGGTCACCGGCTTACTGGTAGCTTGTTCAATATTACGATAACGTCCGCTAATTCTATCCAACTTGTAGTAGCTATCCATGCCAATCAAGTTGGCCCAACCTTGCCATTTCAGTATTTTTGCTTCCATACGCCACTCATCACCCAGCAAGACAAAACCGTCGGGGTTACTGTTCTGGGCAGCATCCAGATAATTCAGTTCAATTTGATAATTCTGTATTGCGATTTCACTAATCGTAATTCTGGCGATATCACGCTCAAAAATTAAGCGCTGGTAAATCATCAGATTTGATACCACCATCAGCAAAAGGGTAAAACTGAGCAATGCTATGCCTGCAGGCATAGCATACAAGCCCGCACGGAGTAATTTACGTTGCTTAATCAGACTCCAGCAACGCAGGCACAACAACACAAAAGTGATTGCCAAAATAATACTAATGGCTATCAGCGGACTCATCGTCGATACCGCCCCAGAATTATTAGATGCAATAGTGTATCTTTTATACTGCGATCCAGCCAAACCCGATCTTTTGGTCGGCGAGAACCGGTTTCGGTATATCGTTGAGTTGATCGAGTTGCATCGTCACCAAATCAGGAGAATTATTGTTTTCGGAAATATGCCCGGCAATGAGGCAGCTTAATTGACTGGTTTTGATCCGACGCAGTAGTGAAACCGACTGCTCATTAGACAGGTGGCCAAGGTCTCCGGCAACCCGCTGTTTAATCGAAAGCGGATACGGTCCCTGGTCCAGCATGACTTCATCGTAATTGAATTCTAGTAACAAGCCGTGAAGGTCATTGTAAGCATCGACGATATGATTGGTAATATGTCCTGTGTCGGTCAATAGACCCAGCTTTCTACCGCCGGTGCGATCTTCGAAAATAAACTGCACTGGCTCGCTTGCATCGTGTGGCACAGTAACAGGTAATATGTTGACATCACCTATCGAAATGGAATGGCCGCCACGAATGTTATGGAAGTTAAATGTAGGATCAAATGCAGAACGCGCCGTACCTCCCGTAGCCCACACCGGTATGTTG
>JAAENK010000128.1 GCA_024224415.1 Gammaproteobacteria bacterium
CCAGGCTGCCCTGGTAAGCACTCGCGTCGGCCATGAATTAAAACCCTTCATTAACCTCTGCGCCAATAACTATCTCGGTTTTGCCGACCATCCTGAGTTAATCAATGCTGCAAAGCAGGCGCTCGACAGTCATGGCTTCGGCATGGCTTCTGTGCGATTTATCTGTGGTACGCAGGATATTCATAAAATACTGGAGAAAAAAGTAAGCGAGTTTCTCGGTACCGAGGATTGCATTTTATTTTCCTCCTGTTTCGATGCCAATGCAGGCATATTCGAAGCTTTGCTGACTGCGGAGGATGCGATTATTTCCGACAGCCTCAACCATGCTTCAATCATCGATGGTGTACGTTTATGCAAGGCCAGGCGCTATCGCTATGCTAACAGTGATATGGATGAACTGGAGCAGTGTTTGCAGCAGGCTGCCGATGCCCGGTTCCGCTTAATCGTCACTGATGGGGTATTTTCCATGGATGGCATAGTGGCGAAATTGCCGCAAATCTGCGATCTGGCTGAACAATACGATGCCATGGTGATGGTTGATGACAGCCATGCAGTCGGTTTTATGGGTAGTCGTGGTGCCGGGACAGCGAACCACTGCAATGTCGAAGGGCGGGTTCAAATATTTAGTGGCACTTTCGGTAAGGCGCTAGGCGGTGCTAGCGGTGGTTATATTGCTGGACCTGCAAGGCTGGTAGCTTTATTGCGCCAACGAGCACGACCTTACTTGTTTTCCAATTCACTAGCACCCGCGATTGTAGCCGCGACGATAAAAGCTATCGAAATGATTGAACAGGGTGACGACCAGCGTCAGAAATTGCAAGGCAATGCTGCATATTTTCGGAAGCAACTTGGTGATGTGGGATTCGAGCTAGTGGACGGCGAGCACCCGATTATCCCGATCATGACCGGCGAAGCTTCCAGGGCGCAAGCGCTTGCTGAGCAACTCATGAATCACGGTGTTTACGTCACTGCGTTTTCTTATCCGGTGGTACCCAAAGGCCAGGCCAGGGTGCGCACGCAAATGAGTGCGGCGCATAGTCGGGAACAACTCGATCAGGCGATAGCGGCCTTTGTTACGGTTGGCAAAGATCTCAGTTTAATTTAGCAGGTTGCTGATATGAAAGCGTTAGTTAAAGCACAGCGTAAACCGGGGCTCTGGTTGCAAGAGGTCGATAAACCGGTTCCCGGTCCCGAAGATGTATTGATTCGGGTTAACAAAGTGGCAATTTGCGGCACCGATTTACATATTTATAACTGGGACGAATGGGCACAAAAGAATGTGCCGGTTCCTAATATTGTCGGTCACGAATATATTGGGGTTATCGAAGAAGTAGGTGAGCTGGTGACTGCGGTGGACGTTGGCGACCGGGTATCTGGCGAAGGTCATATCATGTGCGGTGTTTGCCGTAACTGCCGCGCCGGGCGTGGGCATTTGTGTCGCGATACCAAAGGAGTCGGCGTCAACCGTGCGGGTGCTTTTGCCGACTATGTTTGCATCCCTGCTGAGAATGCTTATCGCATCCCCGATCAAATTTGCGATGAAATTGCTTCACTGCTTGATCCACTCGGTAATGCGGTACACACTGCATTGTCATTCGATTTGATTGGTGAGGATGTGCTCATTACCGGTGCCGGACCGATCGGTGCGATGGCCACGGCAGTCGCCAGACACGTCGGCGCAAGGCATATTGTGGTAACCGATATTAATGCCGGCCGACTGGAGCTTGCCAGACAACTCGGCGCGACTCGTTGTGTTTTGGCCGGGCAGGAAGACCTGCACGATGTGATGGATGAACTCGACATGCACGAAGGTTTCGACGTTGGCCTGGAAATGTCGGGCAATGCCTCCGCACTGTCCGATTTGATTAATACGATTAACCATGGCGGCAAAATAGCCTTGCTCGGTATCTTTCCGAATGCGCCACAAATCGATTTGAATCAGGCCATCTTCAAAGGGCTGAGTTTAAAAGGTATCTACGGTCGTGAAATGTTTGAGACCTGGCATAAGATGATCGCCATGCTCAGCAGTGGACTGGACATCGGTTCGGTGATTACCGATCAGATTGACTTCGAAGATTTTGAAGCTGGTTTTGCTCGATTAAATGCCGGGCACGCCTGCAAAGTGGTGATGAATCTTTAAGATTCCGTGAACGCAGGGACAGGTGGCATTGGGCAGTCGAGGCAGGTCGAAATAGTACGTACCAGTTCAATTTCCCTGATAGTCACTTTCTCGTTATGGAGAACTGTCGCCATGCAGGCCTTCAACAACTGCGGCTTTACCAGTGGTTTGAGCTGGGCTAACTTATCCAACGAACGATTCAATGTATCGAGTTTAAAGGATTTCAGTGTCTGGAATTCTAAACCCTTGATGTCTGTCTGTGTTATGCCAGCTTCGAATGATAGTTTTGCCTGGTGACTGTCTGGGTGCTCAACATTGGCAATTAGGGATAACAAGGTTGCAACTTCGTTCTTGACCTGGTCGAGTCTGGCATATTTTGATCTGGCTGGTTTACGAAAGCCAAAATGCTGGTCAAGTTGCTGTATTAAAAATCGTTGAATAATCCATTCGTTTAAGTTGATGGCAAGGTCCGAGGTAATAATTTTATCCACTGCAATTTTAAACTGAACAAACTGGTTGGGTGATAACTCGCGCAAAGCACTGATGCTCAGTTCGAGGAGCGGCAGTTTGAACTTTTCCTGCAGGATTTCCATTTCACCAAGAAAACTCCTGGTTTGGGTGTACATGACCGTATCGACATTTTGAGACAGGTTGGACAGGGCTGACTGGTGATCTTTTTGCAGCACGACCAGCATCGAATAAATTAATGCCCGGGCGCTGAAGGCATCCTGTGCAGCAGACCTAAGTAGCGGTGGCATAGTGATAATAAGCTGGTGGACATGTTCGATATTCTCTTCATTGAGGGTACCTACCTGTCCGATGGCTTGCTCGGCTGAAGTTAAAATTGCCGCACTAAGCGCTATTTTTGCGGCATCTGAGGTGCTGGCTTTTTCGACTTCGGGTGGAATGTC
Organism: Gammaproteobacteria bacterium; assembly: GCA_024224415.1. GTDB lineage: Bacteria > Pseudomonadota > Gammaproteobacteria. Next base: position 3,031 of record JAAENK010000128.1, read on the forward strand.
CTGGCTTGCTTTTGAAGCCATAAATTTTCCATCCCAAGCTGGATCTATTTGCTTGATGCGTTTTTCAAGCGGTGGGTGAGTGGCGAACAGCGATAACCAGAAGCTGCTGATACCGTTGGCGAAATAGGCATGACTGTATTCCGGTGCATTGCTGGAATCGATATACGAGCCGGAGCTGCCGCCGATTTTCTTTAGTGCATTGGCTATACCGTTCCTGTTGCGGGTGAATTGTACCGCGGAAGAGTCGGCCAGGTATTCACGTTGGCGACTAACTGAAGATTTTATCCACTGGCCAAAAAAAGTACCGGTATAGCCAATCACCATCAAACCGAAACCCAGTAAAGCAATGGCAGCGATACCGCCACCGTTTTTACTATTACTGGATCGTCGAGAATAGCGTAATGACCGCAATATAAAATAACCAATCATGCCGATTAGCAAGATGCCGTGTAATACGCCGATTAAACGAATGTTGAGTCGCATGTCACCATTGGCGATGTGACTGAATTCATGCGCAATAACACCCTGAAGTTCTTCGCGGTTTAAGCGCGTCAAGGTGCCGTGGGTAACGCCAATGACAGCATTTGCAGGAGAATTGCCGGCTGCGAAGGCGTTGATCGAATCATCCGCCAGTAAATAGATCTTGGGTATCGGCATACCAGCCGCAATCGCCATTTCTTCCACCACATTGAGTAGCTGCCGTTGCTGTGGTTCGGTGCTTGCCTGGGGGATTAGCTGCCCACCGAGCATTTCTGCTATGGTCGCGCCACCACCGGATAGTGACATGGTTTTATACAAACTGCCGCCGAATATCAGCAGGCATACGCCGATAGATACAGCTCCAAATACCTGCCAGGAGTAGAGAGAGGGAGCAAGCGGATCGGTCTGGCTGTAGGCGTGAATACCCAGTAATAACAGGTTGGTCAGTAAAATTAGACCAGCCACCGCGAGGATAAAAAGCAATATCAGCCAGCTGGTGTTTCTTCGGGCTTTGTCCTGTGCTTCGAAAAAATTCAAGTGAATAGAGCGGCGATTAAATATTTAAAACGAAACCTTTGGTGCGGCCTGGATTTCTGCGCTATCTTCAAACTCCAGCAAAGTTGCATCGGTAGCGTGTCCGAACATACCTGCGAAGACATTTTGTGGAAATGACTGTTTATAAGTATTGTATTGCATGACCTGATCATTAAATGCCTGACGCGCAAAGGCCACCTTGTTTTCTGTGCTGGTTAATTCCTCGGTGAGTTGCATCATGTTTTGATTAGCCTTGAGATCGGGATAGGCTTCTACCAGTAAATTAAAACGCCCCATGGCTCCGGCGAGATTCCCCTCGGCCTGACTGAGGCCTTGCATGGTGGTTGAGTCGCCCGGCTTCTGATGTGCTGCCGAAAGTGTGTCAGAAGCTGAATTTCGCGCTTTTATCACAGCATCGAGAGTTTCGCGTTCGTGCTTAAGATAACCTTTCGCGGTTTCCACCAAATTGGGGATTAAATCATAACGACGTTTAAGCTGTACTTCGATTTGTGAAAAGGCATTTTTAAAACGGTTTTTCAATGCCACCAGTTGATTAAAGATTGAAATAATATAAATCACGGTAGCGCCGATAATGACCAGTACAACAATTGTAGAAATTTCCATAGTATTCCCAACACCGGTAAACGGGTTTTGCAAGAATGCATGACTATACAAGAAGGGGGTAGGTTTTTCAGTATTGATTTCTGGATTGATGACCACGGGGCTGTTGCAAGTCTTCACTAAAAGCCTTTAACTGAGACATATTTCGTTAAATATGTCTCAGTTAAAGACGGTAACCTGGGCGTGGGAAAGGTGTGATAATTAGGGCAATAATTGGGGAAAACAAGATCACCTCACTCAAAATGAAAGGAAAATGCTATGAATAAATTTAATTTAATTTTTTGCTGCGGCATGGCATTTGGCCTGGTTGCCTGTGCAAGTGTAGAGAAAGCGGCGTTAAATGCCGATGATCCCACGTTGGCAGTTGCCGAGGTCAGCGAACTGATGCGAGAGGCTGAGAGTGAGCAGTCTGATTTACTGTCTCTTGATGAGTATCTGAAAGGTGCAAAACACCTTGCAGTTGCTCAAAAAGGGTTATCCAGCGTCTCCCAGCCAGACCACATTCTGGACAATACTGCCATAGCGAAGACTTATTTTCTTGTCGCGCTTAATAATTCGAAGGAAAGGAAGGGCAGTGTGACGCGCATGTTACAGGCCAGGAAATCATCGATTCAGGCGGGATTGAAAAATAGTGAAGCCTTACTGGATGATCTGGTAGATGTTGATGATGACTTAAGAGACGAAACTGATAATTTTACTGAATTTCTCGAACCTGAGGAATTTTCTGAATTCCAGAAAATGTATTTTTCACTGGAAATTAGAGCGGTGCAATTCAGAGAGCTCAATTCTGTGAAAACAGTGATTCAAAAAGCTTCTCGTCAAGATGCTGAAGACCTCGCGCCTAATACATTAAGAACTGCGATGCTGGACGTTAATGAAGCTGAGAATTTTATTGCCCAAAGCCCCCGTGCACCTGCTATTCATATGAATAGCGTAGATAGGGCTATTGCGAGTTCGATTTTGTTAGCCGATGTTATGGATGTTATTTTAAATGCAGAAGGTACACCGGAAAATATTGCTGTAAAAATTGTTTATCAAGATCGAGAGTTAAAAAAGCTTTCAAAAAATGTCGGTAGTCTGGAAAAAAATCTGCAGACTACAAAGTCTAATTTACTTGAAACTGAAGACACTCTAAAGACACAAGAGGAAGAATTGAAGTCTACCCGATCAAATTTGCAGGAAACAGAAAGTGAGCTTCTCTTGCAAAACCAGGAGCTAGAGTCAAAAAATCAAGAGTTGGTGTCTACCCAGTCAAATTTGCAGGAAACAGAAAGTGCACTTCTCTTGCAAAACCAGGAGCTGGAAAAAAGCTCTATCCAGATCAGGTTCCAGAAAGCAATGGACCAGGCGGTGGAACAATTTTCTGAGGATGAAGCCTCAGTTTATCAGCAGAGCGATAAACTTATTTTCAGACTGAAAAAAATTAATTTTGCTTCCGGAAGCTCAATCGTTCCGGAGCAATCTAAATCACTGTTGTCGAAAGTCGATCAAATAATTAAATCACTCGGTGCGCAGCTGGTAGCAGTACAGGGGCATACCGATTCGGTTGGTTCTGCCGATTTAAACAAGAAACTTTCAAATAAGCGCGCGCAGTCGGTGGCGACTTATCTGGGTTCTCTAAGTGGTGGTTATCAAATAGGTTATTTCGGCTACGGCGAGTCCAGACCAATTGCATCAAACGAAACAAAAGAAGGACGTGCAATAAATCGGCGGGTTGATCTTGTCGTTACCGCCAGGAAATAATTCTCAGGACTCTTTTCATCGGGTTGTCGGCGTTGGATTAGTCAATTTTTAAATTGTCCCGCCAGACATTTGGAAAACCCAACCAGAGGTCATTGCGCCGATCAATCCAAGTATTAGATAAAGTATGAATACAGGTTTTTTTACCA
>JAAENK010000129.1 GCA_024224415.1 Gammaproteobacteria bacterium
ATTCCCCTGACATCAATCAAGATCGGCGTTGTTAGCTCAGGAAAAGTGCCCGTTTCTATGGCGTGCGCAGTGCCGTCGCTTGAACCCACAACCGCGCTAGGCTCAATGATAAATCTAACATCATACGACGCGCTGATCGTTAGATACCTGTCGTCGTACAACTCTCTAAGCGTGCGAGTGTTTCCGTTGTCGTCTTTTAACCTATCTTGGTCGCCCGCTATATATATCAGTCTTACGTCTGAATCTTCAACATCGTCATCACCCGCAACGGCTGGGCCATAAGTGTGCTCTGATACTTTATAGCTAAACGTATTCATTGATATGTTTTCTTTTGCGCTGATCACTTGATAAGTCAGTTCGGCCGGATCAAAAGTTGTGTCGTTTAGTATTAAATCGGTTGTAACTCTTACCCCGTCACCCGTCCACACTTCTGCGTCTTTTGCGTCAAGTTCATACGATAGATTTCTTGGTGCGCTGGCGAACCTTCGGCCGATCCTAGCCGCAGCCAATACGCTGGCTGTTTTCCCGTCGTTGCTGATCCATCTGCTGTAAATAACTTTATATGCCCGGCTTCCGTAGTCTGTCACGCTGTCGCTATCTTCACGGATATAAACCTGGCGATAGTTGCTTGTTTCGTCTAAGTCTTTTACCGGGTTAAATATACCAAAGTACATAACAACCGTACTTACTCTTGCATCTTGGTCATCACCAGCCGCAACTTTGCCGCGCAATAGATTGCCTTCATACGTTAGCAACTGACCGCCTACAGGCGGAGGCTTTAACGCTACAAATTGAATTTTATTTACGCGCTCGTCGTAATAGTAATAATGTGGTGCAGACTGGCTAAACTCCTCGATTAAATCCTTAACGCCTGTTGGCTCTGTAATAATCGCGTCATAAGTGTTTGGAAAGTTAGCACTTGATTCAGCGTCCCATGCCGTTTGATTAATATAGCTTGAGTCTATACCCGCACCATTCACAACCAAATCATAAGCGATCTCGCTGGCTGTTTGCGTGTCATAATATAGGCAATACTGGACGGTATCGTCTGCGTTATGCTCTGACGCGATAGTGTTGAACTGACCGCGAATAATGGTTAACGTATCACTAGCGCGGTTTGTGACTTGCATTATCTCGTCGTTGATACGCACAAAATACCACGTTGAACTGTCCCCACTTGATGCCGCTGGATATTCATCGTCACCTATGCCTATTGGCGCAAGTGTTGCGGTTGTAACTACGCTGTTTATATCAAGAGATAAAAAACCAGTCGATTCTAGCGGGTATTTTGCATTGTTATTGTTTGCCAGTTTGAGCGGATCAACTAACGATATTTGCACGCCGTCTTTTGCCCATGCAAACGTATCAATAATATAATCACGTCTAATAAAGTTGCTTATATCAAATTCATTATCTGGCACATACCCGCTATAAACACTGATCCGCTGATTTTTATAATTAGGGTTAGCCGCTCGCCAACACGCCCAAAAGCGTCTAGGGTTCGCTATGGTTGACCCGTATTCGGTAAACGTCATTGACTCTGATATTGACACTGACGCACTAGCACGCAACCCAAATCCGCCGCTTAGGTCGATCTGTGCCGCGCTCATTGATACGCCTAGCAATGTTGGCTCACCTTCGAAGCCATTAGGTAAAGGCGATAGGTTTTCACCAAAGCGATACGTTATGCCGCCCACTTCGATATCAATAAATCTGAATGGGCTTTTGTTGTACTTCCTGCGCTCGTTATCGTATGCCATTTATAATGCGCCCTTCAATGTAAAGCTGATCGACCGTAGCGCCCTAGTACCCACATACGGCGCACTTATATCGCTGTCCGTGTAGCATAACCCCACATCGTCAGGATACTCAAGCAAGTTCCACGCGAAAGCATAAGGCAACGTCAGGGCTGATTCTTTAAACCCTTGAAAGTAGTTTCTATACCAGCCGTCGTCGATGTTTTTGAAATCTGCGTTTGTTTCTTGGCCTTGTGACCGTTTAGATCGTCCGATGATGTTGCCGCTTTCTGTCCAGGAATCATAAAACTTTGTGACTGTCGCGTCAGTGATCGGCGTATGACCACCGAAAAACGGTCTTTGCATTTGTAGCGCAACTCCTGCCATTATGTATCCTACGTAAAAGTCACCCGCGCCTGTGCTAAACCTTATTTTTAATTCCCTGACAGATACAGATCCAGAAGTCCTGTGAATCATTATTGCAGTGTTTGCCGATGATGATACTTTATCTGGCGCAAACTCAGAAAATGAACCGCCAAGAGTTGCGGTGTAATTAGTTTCTATGGTGGACCCGCCAATATTGTGAGCGCATATAGCAACACTATCCATTTGGACCGCTGACGGCAATACTATAGTCACCTCTTTAGCTCCCGCCCCCGAAAATGACCACCGCTGGAACGTGTTTGGGACCGTCGATAAATTGACGTTAGAGTTCCCTACATTTGCAGTTATAGACGAATAATTAAATAGCTCGTTTTCATACAATATACGCGCATGGTTAAGCGGGAAAGGTGGTGCAACTAAATCAGTGACACTAGACGTTATCGCGCTTGGTGCTGATATGCTTGC
>JAAENK010000130.1 GCA_024224415.1 Gammaproteobacteria bacterium
AACGGGCGGCGGCTATCGCTGTCAAATTGATCAACCCTCGCACCGAGGTGCTCGATGTAGCAATATGCGCAGGGATATGACATCCCATCAAGATAGGGCCAAGCGTCACGCATCTTTTAACCTCCTTTAGCATATTGTTGGTAATGTTTGCAGCATCGAGATTAGGCATAATGAGCAAATTGGCAGTTCCATCCAGGTTTGAGTTTGGAAATAATTCATGGCGAATTCTTGGAGACATGGCCGAATTGGCCTGCATCTCGCCTTCGACCATGAGGTCTGGATCCATTTTCTGAATCAAAGCAAGTGTTTTACGCATTTTTAACGAAGATTCTGAATCACGACTACCGAAATTAGAATGTGACAGTAGCGCCACTTTTGGTTTGAGGCCAAAGCGCCTGACTTCTTCGGCAGCATTGATAGTCATGGTGGCGAGGGATTCAGCCGTTGGATCGGGCGTTACGTGTGTATCGCAGATAAAAAATACATTCCCACTACTGATTAAACCGCTTAAGGTAGCAACTTCACCAATGCCATCGCCCTGACGGGTGACGCTTAAAACACGGTTTAGATGACGATGGAACCGACCGGTAGTACCGCAAATCATAGTATCGGCCAGATCCAGTTTCACCATCATCGCAGCTTGAATCGAGGTACTGGTACGCAACAATTCGCGGGCTTCAACCACAGTCTTGCCTTCGCGCTCGGTAATTTTGTGGTAAACCGACCACCAGGCTTCGTCGTCATCATACTCGATTACTTCAAAATCCACGCCAGGACAGACCTTGAGACCATACTCCCTGATTAAACTCTCTATTACCTCAAGCCTGCCTAAAACTACTGGATAACAAAGCTTTTCGAGCACAATGGTATCGACTGCCTGAAGTACGCGAGGGTTCTCACCTTCGGCAAACACGACTCGACGTTGCACCTGACGGGCACGATCAAATACCGGTTTCATAAACAAACCAGACCGATAAACAAAGGCGTTTAGTTTGTTTTTATAAGCTTCCATATCATCAATAGGCTGCAAGGCAACACCGGAATCCATCGCAGCCTGCGCCACAGCTGGTGCGATTTCCAGAATCAAACGCTGATCGAAAGGCTTGGGAATCAGGTATTCCGCACCGAATGTCAACGATTCTCCCTGGTAGGCATTTGAAACCACATCGCTGGTGCCGGAACGAGCCAGATTGGCGATAGCGTCTACGCAGGCAATTTTCATTTCTTCATTGATTTCGGTGGCGCCAACATCCAGCGCACCACGAAACAGAAAAGGAAAACACAGTACGTTATTCACCTGGTTAGGGAAATCAGAACGGCCGGTAGCAACGATAGCATCCGGACGTACACCTTTGGCTTCGAGAGGACTAATTTCCGGAGTCGGGTTCGCCAGCGCAAAAACTATGGGTGTATCTGCCATGGATTCTACCATTTCCGGTTTCATCACATTGCCAGCGGAAAGCCCCAGGAATACGTCGGCGCCAACAATTACTTCGCTCAAACTGCGCATTTTGGTATCGCGCGCAAAACTTTCCTTATATTCATCCATCTCCTCGGTACGTCCCTTGAAAACCACGCCTTTGGAATCGGTGACAATAATGTTATTCATGTCCATGCCCAACGATACCAGTAACTTCAGACATGAAATGGCCGCAGCGCCTGCACCCGAAGCAACCAGCTTGACCTGCGAAATATCCTTTCCGACCAGAGACAGCGCGCTCTTCATGGCTGCCGCCACAACAATCGCGGTACCATGCTGATCGTCGTGGAAAACAGGGATAGACATTCGTTCGCGAAGGTATTTTTCCACGTAAAAGCAGTCGGGTGCCTTTATGTCTTCCAGGTTAATACCACCAAAGGTTGGTTCCAGTCTTTCAATGGTTTCGGACAATACATGCGGGTCGCTTTCATTGATCTCAATATCA
>JAAENK010000131.1 GCA_024224415.1 Gammaproteobacteria bacterium
GATCCAGTCCGGGATTAAAGACGCGAAAAAGCGTCAGCAATATCAGGATGGCCTTGCCTTGTCTATTTACCGCCAGGGGGAAAATGCTTTAAAAAACAATGACATGAAAACGGCTATCGCGTTATTCACTCGCATTTCGACGATCGTACCGAACACCGAAACCGGCGCTACCGGACTATACGATGCGATTGCCTTGTACATGCAAGCCAGTCAGTGGGATGCAGCAATTGCATCGATCGAAAAATTTCAGCAACTTTATCCCAGGCATAAATATCACACCGATGTTTCGAAGAAACTTTCAGTCGCCTACCTGAATTCCGATCAGGGCGTAAAAGCAGCGCAGGAATTTGAAAAACTGGCACGCACGGATAGCGATTACGATGTCAAGGCGGCCGCTCTTTGGAAGGCGGCGGAACTGTACGAGGCTGAAAATAAATCTAACGACGCAATTAAGGCCTACCAGGATTATGCCAAAAATTTCCGCAAGCCTTACACCCAGAGGCTCGAGGCCATGTACAAGGTCGCGCAGTTGCACCAGAGCAATAAAGCCGACAGACCGAGTCGTGACTGGTATCAAAAAATCATCAAGGCAGACGAAAAAGCACTCAACAACGCACGTACCGAACAAAGTCGGGTCATTACCTCGACCGCCTATCTGGCGCTTGCCAGGCACGAACATACCCGCTTTGATAAAATCAAACTGACGCTGCCGCTGAAGAACAGCCTGACCAAGAAAAAAGCGGCGATGCAGAACGCGGTGAAGCTATTTGGTAAGGCTTCGGTAAACAAGAATTATGAAATTACAACCGAGGCCACCTATTCGATCGCCAGCATTTACAAGGACTTCAGTCAGTCATTGCTGGCCTCCGACCGTCCCGATAATCTAAATCAGGAAGAGCTGGATCAGTATGAGATTTTACTCGAGGATCAGGCATTTCCTTTCGAGGACAAATCAATCGAATTTTTTGAGATTAACTTGTCGCGAGTGAAAGAGGGTTTGTACAATAACTGGATACAGCAAAGCCACAAGCAATTAATCGGCCTGTTTCCAGTACGTTATAACCGGCAACCCAAGCTGGATGAATACATCGCGACATTGCAATAGTGAATGAAC
>JAAENK010000132.1 GCA_024224415.1 Gammaproteobacteria bacterium
GATACTGGATCTGATACGCCCATCAAACGACGCATCAATCAATATATTTGGTTTATCAAATCGAGATAAAACCAGTAGAGAGAAGCTCACATATCTCCCCGAAAAATTTGATTTAAAACGTGAAGTTAGCGGATGGCAGTACCTAAACCTTGTTTTTAGCATGTATTACCAAAAGCTTGATAAAGATCTTGTGCTGGCACTTTGCCAACAGCTGGACCTGGATAGTGGGCGCTTGGGTGATAAGACGGCTGACTACTCAAAAGGTATGAGGCAGAAGCTGGGGCTGATCAGTTGCTTTATGCTCGACAAACCGTTAATAATTCTCGACGAACCGCTGGCAGGTTTAGATCCGAAAGCCCGTTATCTTTTTAAACAGCTTTTGTTGAAAGAGCGCAACAACAATCGAACCATTTTTTACAGCACCCACATGCTCGCCGATGCCGAAGAAATCTGCGATCAATTCGGTATTTTGCATCAGGGTGAAATGAAGTTTGTCGGTACCCCGGCAGCCTGTATCGAGACCTATGGCGGTAAAACGCTCGAAGAGGCTTACATGAAATGCATTTCGGTGGGCTAGCGATATTGCTTTAGCTTTCGCGTCAATGTGTTTCGACCCCAGCCGAGTAGTTTGGCGGCTTCCTGTTTCCGGCCTTTGCTTGCGCTGAGAGCGCAATCGATTAGCACTTTTTCAAATTCTACAACTGCTTCGGTTAGTATATCGGACTTACCAGTAGCTAGAGCTTCACTCGCCCAGCATTGTAAAGCGGTTTGCCAGTCGGTGCTATTTTCAAATTGTAGAGTGTCAGATTCGGCTTGTTTTGGATAAGCAGTGGCTTGAGAGAGCTTTTCCTGGTCATGTCTTGCATTACGTTGTTGCTGGTAGGCCTTTTTAACCAGATTGATTGCATCATCGATATCAAAGGGTTTGGCGAGGTATTCAAAAGCACCTTCCTGGTAGGCCTGAGCCGTGGTGTCAAGGTCAGCGTAGGCGGTCATGATGATTACCGGCAGTAGTGGATCGATATGTTTGATTTGTTTCAGTAACTCGAAGCCGTTAATGCCGGGCATACGAAAATCGCTCAGGATCAAAGATGGTCGACTGTCGACCTCGGTGCGTTTGAACTGACTAAGTGCGGTCGATGCAGTTTCGAAAACACTTACCGTAAACCCGGTGTTTTGCAATGCTCTCTGTAGTACCCAGCGTATCGACTGGTCGTCATCGATTATCCAGACAGCCTGACTATTTGACAGCTTGCCGTTCATGTTTGCTCCAGTGGCAGTATCACGCTGAAAACAGTACCTGCAGCGGAACTGGTAAACTTGATGATGCCGCTATGTTGGGAAATGATTTCCTGGGCAATAGCTAAACCCAGGCCCGAACCCTCGGCCTTGCTGGTGACCATGGGCAGGAATATAGTGTTGGCGACATCGGCTGAAATGCCTGCGCCATTGTCGATAATATCAATTTGCACCACCAGCGGGTGTTTGGTCTTATTGATGGTTGTTTGGCGTCCTATGCGGGTTTTAAAAGTGATCTGGCCATTTTTTTCCAGCGACTGGACTGCGTTAAGCGCAATGTTTAAAAAGGCCTGTATCAGCAAGCCTCTGTCTGCCTGAAACTCGGGTATGCTTGGGTCATAATCACGGTGGAACTGGAAGCGGTCGGGTTCTGCAGTTTCCAGTAGTTTTCGAATATGTTCGAGGATTTCGAGGATATTGACCGGGTTCTTTACCATGCCGGTTGTTGGCCCGAGCATGTTATCGATTAGTACCTGTAGTCGATCCACTTCGCTGATAATGACATCGGTATATTCCCTCAATTCGGATTTGGGCATTTCCTTTTCCAGCAATTGTGCGGCGCCCCGAATGCCGCCGAGTGGGTTCTTTATCTCGTGTGCGACGCCTCTGGCGAATTGCTGGCTGGCCTGTTTCTGTAAATGGTTTAATGTATCTAGCGCAATTTCTACCTGCAGATCAAGTGGGCGAATTTCCACCAGTAACCTCCCCTGGTCTTCGTCATCGAGCGGGTAAATGCTGTAATCAACGATCACCACACGCCCGTTGGCTAGTGTAAGGCTGGCTTCGTGTTCGGTGATGGTTTGCTGTTGCTCGCTAAAACGCTGCAATTTTGTCGTAAACGTATTAGCCTCTACCGGGCTTAACAATTGCGGTAATGATTTATCGACTAACGCAGTAATGCTGGCGTCGAATAGCTCTTCGCCGGTTGAGTTGATATACAGGATGCGAAGCTCTGAATCCAGGCAAAGGATGGTGCTATTGAGTTTATCGAGAAAGGTCTGAATCACTGTGGGCAGTTAAAAAAGGCTCCTTGAAAGGAGCCTTTTTTATCGGTTAGTACAGAGCTATTAACAACTGTAGTACATGTCGAATTCGACCGGGTTTGTCGCAAGTCGCAGACGCTGTACTTCTTCATATTTGAGCGCGATATAACCGTCGATGACATCGTCGGTAAACACGCTACCAGCCTTGAGGAATTCACGGTCCTGATCGAGTGCTTCCAGTGCCTGGTCGAATGAGAATGCAACCTGTGGGATTTCGGCTTCTTCTTCGGGTGGTAAATCGTAAAGATCCTTGTCCATCGCTTCGCCCGGGTGAATTCGGTTTTTGATACCGTCCAGTCCAGCCATTAACAATGCGCTGAAGGTCAGGTAAGGGTTAGCAGTAGAATCCGGGAAACGTATCTCAACACGACGTCCTTTAGGGTTGCTAACATACGGAATACGTACCGAAGCCGAACGATTACGCGCCGAATAAGCCAGCATAACAGGTGCTTCGAAACCAGGCACCAGTCGCTTGTAACTATTGGTTGCGGCGTTGGCGAAAGCGTTAATGGCGCGTGCGTGTTTAATCACTCCGCCAATATAAAACAGGGCGGTTTCAGAAAGGCCGCCGTAACCGTCACCAGCGAACAGGTTATCACCATCTTTGCCGAGCGACATATGCACGTGCATACCGCTACC
>JAAENK010000133.1 GCA_024224415.1 Gammaproteobacteria bacterium
AAGGCTGTCATTCCCGCGAAGGCGGGAATCCAGAAAGACACTGGATGCCGGATCAAGTACGGCATGACGGGTTTGCTTATTTAGTTGCCAGGTTAATAACTGGGTAAATCCTGTCTAACTATTGAAAAAACATGAATTTATTTAAGCCGATTTGCCATGCGATTACGATAATTAGCATATCTGCCATTTTTACCAATGCCAGCCATGCTTACCAGGTAACATTTCAGCCGAGAGTAACTGTCACCGAAGAATACACCGACAATGTCGACCTAAGCGAATCGGACGAAGAATCAGATTTCATTACAACCATTCAACCAGGCTTTACGTTGTCCGCTATTGGCCAAACCAAAGGCCTGAGCATATCCTACGACCCAGCCTATAGCTGGTATGCAAACCATGCCGAATACGACACCCTGCGTCACCGTGCCAACATGACCGGCTATAGCCTTTTATCCCGAAATGCCCGCATCGATATCACAGATACATTTCTATACACCGAGGAACCCCTCGATAGTCTGGACACAGTAGATATTTCAGACGATCGGACTGGAAGGGAGCCTTTTTACAATAACACTGCTACAATCGCGCTGTCCAATCGTTTCGGTCCCGCCGATGTGGTGACCTTGGCATACCAATATGCAGTGTTGGAGAATGAAGACGAGGCCAACCAGGAAGAAGATAGCCAGGAACACACGCCATCTATAAGTTGGGAATACGCGCTATCAGACCGCGTCATTAATCAAGGAAGATTGGCCTTCACTCGCGGTGAATTCGATGTGGCCGACGACTTCGAGCGCTACGTTAGCAGTCTCCAATTGCGCTGGCAGGCCACGCGTAATGTCGCTGCTGGTGTGTCCTATGAACACACGGCGCTATTTTTCGATCAGGTTGAAGACAACAATTATCACATCGACTATCCCAGCCTCGATCTTTTCTATCAAAGCGGTGCGGATACCAGCCTTTCCGTTTCGGTCGGGTATTTGTGGATTGAACGCGAAAAAGAGGACGATGAAGAGGGGGTTTTGTTATCCAGCGAAATTACCCAAACCTGGCCTTTTCGGCGCGGATCCTTTAGTATTAATGCGACAAGCGGATATGACGAGGATTTTTTCACCCAGGACAACTTGGGTTTGCTAATTTATTATGAAGGTGGTGCCATATTCGGCTATGAAATCCTCGAAGATATATTAGCCAGTATTTCTGGGTCATATCGAAGGGATATATTTCTAAATACGGACGATGAACGCGAAGATACCACTACCCTTGGTGGTGTCGCCATCAGCTATAATCGCGTTCGCTATGTCAGTGCCACCGTTTCCTATGATTATCGTTTGCTCGATTCAAGCGAGGAAGATCAAGGCTACCAGGAAAACCGTATTTCCCTGAGGATTACTTTTACCCCTGAACAGCCCATACGCATCATTAAATAGTGAGAATAATACCATAGTA
>JAAENK010000134.1 GCA_024224415.1 Gammaproteobacteria bacterium
GTCTTCCTTTACTTCATAAGTTGGTGGATGACATGAAAGATTTCCCCAGGAAAAATGACTCTGACACCAATTCAGGAGTCCGAGTTTCAAATCGACTTTTGACGATACCAAATATCCTTTGTATCATCCGGCTACTCGGTTCGTTTGTTCTGATTCCGATAGCGTTACAGGGGTATAACAAGGTTTTCCTCTGGGCATTTGTTTTCCTCGCTATGACCGACTGGTTTGACGGTAAATTAGCCATACTCCTGGATCAACGTTCGGTTTTGGGAGCGCGACTCGATAGCTGGGCGGATGCCACACTCTACGCAGCTTTGCTGTTCGGAGTAGTTGTGATTTATGGTGACACCCTGCGCACCGAGCTGGTCTGGATTGCAGCCGCAGTGGGCAGCTATGGAGTTTCGACGCTGGCCGGGTTCTGGAAATATAAACGTTGGCCAAGCTACCACACCCGGGCCGCCAAGACCTCGTGGTTTGTCACTGCTGTCGCGGTGATTGCATTATTCACCGAATGGTCGCTGTGGCCTTTGCGAGTCGCTGCGGTAGCGGTTGCCCTTACTAATATTGAGGCTCTGTTGATTACTATCGTCAGTCCGGTATGGCGGGCTGATGTTACCTCTATTTATCATGCATGGCGTGCTAGCAGGGATGATGCAAGAAATTAAGTATACAAACCCACGCTATTCCAAAGCCGCCAGTAAAACCATAATATCCTTCCAGCCAATTCGGCTGTCGGCAGCATTAGCGCCAGCAAAATCATCGATACCACTCTGATCCCTCACCCCACCCAGATGCTGATAAAATTTTAAAGCAGCGGTGTTTGCATCGAAAACCCGCAGGCAAACGGACTTGACTCCATTACTGACTAACTGTTCTACCACCTCCTTCATTATCTTTTTCCCATAGCCGCAGCCTTTGGCGTTGCGATCGATATGCAGGGCTTCAATGACGGCATCGTAACCGGGCTCGCCAACATCTGTTATCCAGATAAAACCCAAAATTCTATTGCCCGAATTAATTGTCAGTATAATTTCGGTTTCATCTTTGTTCTGCATTTTGCGCTGCCAGAAGTCGTTTCTTTCCTGTTCGATTTGATCAGCTAAATATTTTTTTGGCAGGATGCTTTTATAAACATCACGCCAGCTTGAGGTGTGGATGGCGGCGATGGTGTCGGCGTCATCGACGGTGGCTGTTTTAATTTTAATCATTGAATTCAAGAGACTGACCTGCAGGTTTGTAAAAGAAAAAGTAGTGAGATCAGAGGCGGCCGGCCCTGGTGTTTCTACTTCAATAATCTGATTGAATTGATCTTCGAATGCAGATCTGAAATGGTTTTTTGCTTTAACGTAGACAATGGCAAAATCATTCAGCTTTAAACCATGTAAATCAAAATAAGCCTTGTCGTTAGCCGGGACATTCTTGCTGGTCACGATAATGTAAAGCTTGTTGATTTTTAACAGTACGGTTGTGCCAAGATCAACGGGCAGGTTTTTTTCCATCGGGCCAAGATTGGTGAACCTGCCATCGGTGAATTTTTCTACCTGTACCGAAAATTCGATTGGGGGACCGAATACTGGCGTAAGCCGACCACCAATTCTAATATCAATGTTGCCACCAACACTCGCATCTATTGCCTGTTGAACGATGTGCGGGTCCCAGAAAAATGCAAACAGCGAGGGTGCTTCAATACCAGATTCGAGCACGGCTGCCAACAGCCCCGGTGTATCAGCGCCGCCACCTGAAAATATATTGTCCGACGGCTCTACGATTGCGATGGGAAGATTAATATTGCTCTGTTTGAGCGATTGCTTAGTCGCAGCTAATGTTTGCGTGGCGGGTGGCAACCTGACGTCAAACTGGGGCGCTCTTGCACGAAAAAAACTGGCGAGGTTATGTGCCTCGGTCAGGGTTGCTTTATCGGCGCAAATGCTGATCGATGCACCGGTATCTATTGTGTCTGCATAGACAAACCCACCATAAACACTTACATCATAAAAGCTATTTTCCTGCTCGGCTTTTTCGGCCTGCGCGATGATGTCGGCCATGGGTGCGTGGCTGCTGCGCATGTTGAAGCTGGTGGGTGCGAAGCCCACGGGGATGATGGTGGTGACAGGTGTTATTTCGTTGGCCATTGCCCTGCCTAGCAACTTCAAGGCTTTAGCACCTGTTTCCAGCATGTCGATATGGGGATAAGTTTTATATCCACAGGCAATATCGATAAGCTTACCGATTGCGGGGTTGAGGTTTGCGTGTAAATCAAACGACACGGCAATAGGAGTATTTGCGCCTACAATTTCGCGAACGCGCTTTAACAATACGGTTTCGGCTTGCGCTGCATCCATGGTCACCGCGCTACCATGTAGAGATAGATAAACACCCTGCCACTGGCGATTGCCCAGTCCCTGTTCGATACGACCGAGTATTTCGTGGAATAACCCTTTTTCCATCGGCCCGGCGGGGTAGGCTGCGGTACAGAAAATATAGTGTGCTTCTATGCCGAGATTATCTCGCGTGAATGCTTCAACTGCTGCTGTCTCTACATTGGTGCCTCTATAAAACTCTTTTGCTGCTGCCCCGGTAACCCATTCACGAGCCTTGAAAGCTTCCTGCGTGGCCTTGATAGGCGAAAAAGTATTTCCTTCGTACCAGAATCGAATGACTGCCAAATGTTTCATATTAACTATACCGCTTGGTCTTGCGTGTAGCCACCGCCACCAGCGGATCGTCTGGCCAGGGGTGTTTTGGGTAGCGTCCTTTCATTTCTTTTTTGACATCGTGATAAGAGCTACGCCAGAAACCGGCGAGATCCTGGGTGATTTGTAGCGGTCGTCCGGCGGGGGAGAGTAAATGCACCAGCAGCGGTACTTTGCCCGCTACCACGCTGGGGCTTTGCTCGCAGCCGAACATTTCCTGGAGTTTCACCGCGAGCACCGGGGGTGATTCGCTGTAGTCGATGGCGATGGATGAACCCGAAGGTACTGCTAACCTTGTGGGCGCCAATTGATTCAGGCGTTGCTGCTGTTGATAGGTCAGCAGGGTGCTGAGAATATCTTTCAGTGGCAGTTTCCTGAAGTCCTGCAACAGGCTTACCTTGTCGAGATATGGCGCGAGCCAGTCGTCCAGGTTTTCAAGCAAAGCAGGCTGGCTGACATCGGGCCAATCGTGACCTTCGAATTCGCGTACTAGTGAGACCCGTGCACACCATTGCTGTATCTCTTCACTCCAGGATAATAACTTGATGCCCTCTTGCTGAATATGTTGAATCAATGCTGCTGTTTTAGTTGCCGCAGGTATCTGTTCCAGCTTGCTGCGTTGCAGGATCAAAGCGCCGATTTTCTGTTGATTCTCGGCGACGAAGCGTCCGGTTTTTTTGTCCCACGCAGCGATGGTTTCTTTATGCACAGCATCACTCAATAATGTGGAGAACAGCATTTCATCGAGTGGTACCGCAGTTCGTATCCTGTCGCCTTTGCCGCCCTCAATGCTGCTGATCTCAGCAATCGCGAGCCATCGGCTATTACCCAGATAATGCTGTCCGGTCAGGTTGGCGCTGCGACCATTTGCGAGTTGATAGCCGCCGGAATGTCGGCGACGGGCGATCCTGTCCGGATAAGCGCAGGCGAGTAAATATCCCGCCAGTTGTTCCAGGGTGAGCGTTTTTGTTATTTTGAGTTTTGTTAACTGTGCCTCGAATTGTTGTGCCAGGTCTAAAGTGCGTCGTAGCCAACCACGATCTTTCGCTGGGCAGGGGCTTTCACCGTTTAGCATTTGCAGGCGGTGATTGATATCCGGATTGTCCTGCGCAAATGGGTCACGATCAGATAACAGGCTGGCTAAACGGGAAGCGGATTTAACCTGTCCAATTTCGGCACCGCAGAGGAGCATATGCGCGAGTCGTGGATGGGTGGGCAATGATGACATGCGCTCACCGTGTGTGGTCAGTACCTGAGATTTTACTTTTGTTTCGATTGCGCCGAGTGAGTTCAACAAATCGATGGCCTGCTGCCACGGACCTCGGGGTGGTGGATCGAGCCAGCGCAATTCGTCTGGATTGTCGACCCCCCATTGCAGGAGTTGTAACGCCAACGGCGCGAGGTCTGCGTTTAGTATCTCGGGCGGACCATGCGCCGCAAGTTGTTGCTGTTGCTCGGCCGACCAGAGTCGATAACACTTTCCCGGTCTGAGTCGACCAGCGCGCCCCATGCGTTGAATGCTGGAAGCGCTGGAAATTTTCGCGGTATGTAAACCAGTCATGCCAGTCGCTGGATTAAATCTGGCTTCGCGCACCAGGCCGGAATCGACTACCACGTCGACGCCTTCGATAGTCAAACTGGTTTCGGCGATATTGGTGGCGAGCACGACTTTTTGATCATTCGATTCGCGTCCCGATAGCGGGGCGATGGCGACCTGCTGCTCTTTAATGGATAAATTACCGAATAAGGGTCGCAAGTGAACGCCGTTGATCTTTCGTTCGATAAGCCAGTCTGCAAGCGCATCATTGGTTCGTCGAATTTCTCCCTGACCCGGCAGGAATGCGAGCAGGCTACTTTGAGGATTATCGGTCAGCGCTTGCTTGATAGTTGCAGCCATACGCTCGACCGGGTTTTCCTTCGGTTGTCGGGTGCGGCCATAAATCACATCGACAGGATATGCCTTACCTTCGCTCCTGACGATGGGTGCATTGCCCAACAACTGTGCAATGCTGTTGCTGTCGAGCGTGGCCGACATGACCAGTATTTTCAACGGACTGGTTTCGTCACGAAATAGCGACCTGCCTTTCAGGCATAAGGCCAACGCAAGATCGGAGTCCAGATTGCGCTCGTGAAATTCATCGAAAACCACCAGGCCGACGCCTTCCAGTGAAGGGTCATTTTGCAGCATCCGCGTCAGGATGCCTTCGGTGATAATTTCAATTTTGCTGTGTTTGCCGGTTTTAGTTTCGAGTCGCATGCGGTAGCCGACGGTTTGACCGGGGGATTCGTCGATCAGGCTTGCCATGCGAACAGCGGCCGTTTTGGTGGCGATGCGTCGGGGTTCGAGCATCAGGATTTTATCATCGGCGAGCCAGGGTTCATCCAGTAATGCCAGGGGTACGAGGGTGGTTTTGCCCGCACCGGGGGGCGCTTCAAGTACGACTTCATCGTGCTTGCGCAGGGCCTGCTTCAGGTTGTCTAAACAGTCTTCGATGGGTAAACGGGATGTGATCAAATAACCAGCCTTTGCTTTTGTCTGGTGCAGATATTAACTGAAATCAAATGTTGGTGAGGAAATATTGATATGTATCAATTAACCTGAATAAACTGTAAGGCTGAAGCATGTTAAGTTTTTGCGGGACGAGTAGAGGGAGCCACTTCGTGCGGCATAAAATTTTGTACCGCATTCATGCCGAAAATCATATCTGAATAAATTTACTTTTCAGATAAACCCAATAATGCTACAACGCGCCATGATTCGTAGAAACCTGTTATTACTCGCTACCTGCCAGGGTCTGATGTTGTCCTGCACCTCTCTCATCATGACGACTTCGGCGTTGGTCGGCGTTGTGCTGGCGCCTAGTCCGACCCTGGCAACCTTACCATTGGGGCTTTTGTATTTGAGCATCATGCTGACGATGATTCCGGCATCGTTATTTATGAAGCATTTTGGCCGACGAGTAGGGTTTGCGCTTGGTGGCGTGGTGGGGGCGATTGGCGGTTCAACGGCGGCTTACGGTATTTATCAGGACAGTTTTACGCTGTTCTGTATAGGCTCGGCAATTTTTGGTATCGCCAATGGTTTTGGGCAGTATTATCGATTTGCCGCGGTGGAGATTGTCGATGTCTCGTATAAGAGTCGGGCAATTTCCTGGGTAATGGTGGGTGGTCTGGTGGCGGCATTTATCGGACCAAATGTCGCCCGTGTTACTCGTGACATAGTTCCAGGAGCAGTATTTTCAGCGTCTTATGCCGCGGTGGCATTGTTTTGTGTCGGAATTATAGTCGTGCAATTATTTGTACGCATACCAAAACCATCCGCAGAAGAGGTACAGGGAGAAAAAAGAGAACTTGGTTTTATTTTAACCCGCCCAACCTTTCTGGTTGCTGTACTCTGTGCAATGATTGCCTACGGCACCATGAACCTGTTGATGACGGCAACGCCTCTGGCGATGAATCATCGCGGTATGAATTTTGGCAGCACCGCGGTGGTGATTCAGTGGCATATAGTTGGCATGTTTGCTCCGGCATTTTTCACCGGAAATCTGATCCACCGCTTCGGCGTATTGAAGATTATGTTTGCCGGTGCGCTAATGTTAATCGCCTGCGGAATGGTGGCGTTATCCGGACAACTCTACTGGCATTTTTTTGTCGGCCTGATGTTGCTCGGCATTGGCTGGAACTTTCTCTATATCGGTGGCACGACCCTGTTAACCGAAGTGTATTTGCCTGCGGAAAAAGGTGAGGTTCAAGGTATTAATGAATTCCTGGTATTCTCGGCGACAGCGTTGACGGCTTTATCATCGGGTTATTTACACCACACCCTGGGTTGGGAAAGGTTGAATCAATACACCATGCCGGTGGTCGGTTTTACCGCTGTTATCATTCTGTTGTTGGGATGGCAGGTCAGGCAGCAAAAAGCCCGGCAGGCACTGGCTTAATCTTTCCCAATTTGCTTTGGCTGTTTACCCTGCGCAATCAAGGCAATTTCAAGCGCGGTCTCCAGCCGGATAACACGCCCAGTCAAGTCTTCAATACGTTTTTGTTGATCGACGATTGTCGATGCCAGGCCTTCAACTTTAGAATCCATTTTGACGACACGAGTAATACCGTCGAGCATTTTTTCCAATGCGCCCATTAAGCTTTGCTCGCCCTGGCTTCCATTTTGGCGATACGCTTATTTGAAGCTTCTACTTTTGCCAGTGCTTTATCGATTACCCTGCTGGTATTGGCGGTAACTTTATTCATATGTGTGATCATGGCTTCAAATGCTTTTTCATCGTCATTGGGATGATAATTCGATGCTGCAAGACGCATAAATTCACTGGTTTTTAGCCCGGCTTTTTTTGCCTTTGCGACGACTCGTCTCTTTTCTACCGGTGTCATTAGTACCGGAATACGCTCGGTTGCTGCCATTTTGATCTCTCTATTATGTGCCTGTGCTGTGCCTGTGCATATTATCGTAAATTCAACCAATTGATAAGCAGATTTTTATATAAATTGGATTCACTGGACGCCACTGGGTTTGAGTAAGGGTGCCTGATCTTGTTAGTATTGTGAAAAATTCACGTTTTTTGGTGGTTATGCGCAAATTCAGAGTAAGTCAAATTCGGTCGTTTTACAGCTTTGTGATGGCAATTTCTTCTCTGTTTACGCTAGCTTACGCACCGATATCTAACGCGTTTTTCAATACCAGCTACATTACACTCGAAGAATCACAGTCGCTAAAAGGTGATTTCGACAATATTCTGCGCCAGGGCAGTTTGCGTATCCTGCTGCCACAGGACTTTACCAGTGTCACTTACTTGCCTCGACGTCGTTCACCGCTTGCTGAGCAGCAGCGTATCGCTGAAGCTTTTGCAGAATCACATGGTTTAAAGCCAGAACTTGTGTTCGTTAAGAGCTTCGCCGAACTGATACCTGCCCTACAGGCTGGTAAAGGCGATATCATTATCAATAATCTGACTATTAACGATCAACGGCTTAAGAAAATCAGCTTTTCGGTACCGGTAGATCATGTAAAGGAGCAGATAATAGTTCGCAGTGACGACAAGCGAATCACCCGGGTGCGCGATTTAAGCGATAAAACAGTGATGGTGAATCGGGATTCAACCTTCTGGCATGCATTGAAGTGGCTGAAGGATAATAAGTATCCAGAGATCAATCTGTTACCGGCGCCCGATCATGTCAAGCGCGAACAAATACTCGATCTGCTCGCCAATGGTGATATCGATGCCACTATTCTGGACAGTAATCTGATGGAGATTTTTCAGACCTATCGTAATGATATCAAGGTTGCCGCAAATTTTAGTGGGCAGCGTGATATAGCCTGGGGTATCCGCAAGGATGCGCCACGCCTGGTGAGTGAAATCAATCGATTTTTGCAGTTTGAAATGTCAGCTAATCAATCTAATGCCGTTTATACCGGTGATTTTGGCAGGATTAAAAAACGTAAAGTCTTACGAGTATTGTTACCAAATAATGCCGCTTCGTATTTTCTCTATCGTGGTGAGTTGCTGGGCTTCGAATACGAGTTGATGAAGGAATTCGCACGTTATCATGACCTGCGTCTGCAGGTGGTAGTACCGCCAAACCATAAAGCATTTTCTACCTGGTTACTCGAAGGTAGAGCAGATATTGCTATGGGTTTTCTCGAAGTTGACAAGGCAAAACAATTGTTGGGTATAAACTACTCGCAGCCGTATCACTACGCGCGGCGCCATATTGTTGTGGCGACCGATAGTGGTGTTAGCATGATATCCGATTTGGTTAATCACCATATTACGGTAAAACGACGCGGTAGTTACTGGGAAGCCCTCTCGTCTTTGCAGCGTCAGGGAGCGGGGTTTCAACTATTGGCAGCCGATGATAAAACTGAAATCGAACAGCTAATAAGCCAGGTGGCTGATGGTAAACTCGATGCCACAGTAGCAGACGAGCAGATTCTCGACATCGGTTTAGCGAAAGGTTTTAAGATCAAATCAGGTTTTGTTTTGGCCGATCAGGTTCCCAATGCAATAGCGTTTCGTGGTCGCAACCGGGAATTGAAGGCGGCGCTCGATAAGTTTGTTAAACGCGTATATAAAAGCGAATTCTATAATGTGCTGTATAGCAAGTATTTCAAGAGTCGAAATTCGGTGGCAAAACTCGCGCGTGGACGTGTGGTCGATACCTTGACTGGCAAGATTTCACCTTTTGATAACCTGGTGCAAAAATATGCCGACAAATATGGCTTCGACTGGCGCTTGATTGCAGCTCAGATGTTCCAGGAAAGTGGTTTCAACCCGAAAGCGAAGTCGCCAACCGGCGCGAGGGGGCTAATGCAGCTTATGCCTCGTACGGCGCGATCGATGGGGATTAAAAAGATTGATGATCCCGATCATAGTATTCTGGGTGGGATCAGGTACATGGACTGGTTGCGTGACCGTTTTGATAATGAATTACCGATTGCCGAGCGGCTCTGGTTTTCCCTGGCGGCTTATAATGCAGGCGTAGGGCATGTGCACGATGCTCGTCGTCTGGCGAAAAACCTGGGCCGCGATCCAGACCGCTGGTTTGAAAATACCGAGCAGGCGATGCTGCTGCTATCGAAAAAGCAATACGCCAAAAAGGCGCGATACGGATTTGTTAACGGTAAGGAGCCAGTGAATTACGTGCGCCAAATCAAAGACCGTTTCGAAGCTTATGTCGAATTAAGCGGTAGCTTGCTTGGCAGTCAATCGAATCAGCTCATAAACATCGCTGGTCGAGCAGCCTCTGGACAGATCGTTAGCGGGCTTGTTAAGCCCTTGCAATATCGGTCCGATGGCCTTGCCGCCACCGAAACGTTCAGCGAGTTTATAACCAATATTGCCGGCATTAAGATCGGGAAATATCAATACATTGGCATTACCCCTGGTTTGTGAGCTGGGGAATTTTTGTTCTGCTATCGAAGGGATAATCGCGGAGTCGAGCTGGATCTCACCATCGATAACAAGCCTGGGCTTTTCGTTACGCAGTAATGCGGTGGCTTCGCGAATTTTATCGACCTTTTCGTGACTGGCACTACCGTTGGTGGAAAATGACAGCATGGCGACTCGCGCTGGTTCACCGAGAATTTTCATTGCGTTATCCGCCGAGGCTTTGGCTATTTCGGCGAGCTGTTTGGCAGTGGGGTCAACCACCAGAGCGCAATCGGCGAAGAGTAAACGACGTTTTGGCTGATGAAAAGCGGCTTCGAAAATCATCAGGAAAAAGCTCGATACTGTGCT
The DNA here is from genome assembly GCA_024224415.1 of Gammaproteobacteria bacterium. GTDB lineage: Bacteria > Pseudomonadota > Gammaproteobacteria. Next base: position 9,944 of record JAAENK010000134.1, read on the forward strand.
GAAACCAGGTGCGACACCGATTATTTGTAATGCCGAACGCACCCTGTCACCAGTTGTATAACGCGCTCCGGCAATTGAACCATCGGCATCGCCTGCCTGTACCATGAGATCGGAGAAATGCAGGGGGTTGAGAACCAGTTTGCTGGCCTGCTCTCTGGAGAGGCCTTTTTTTGATCTCAGGGTGTACAGGTTTTGGGCATAGTGTTCAGTATGTTTTGAGGTTTGCGGATCCTCAATCTGAATATTATCGACCGATTGATTAGCTGCAGATGCGATATCCTGACGGTTACCAACTAGAATGCAATGGGCTATTCCGTCGGCGTTCGCCCGTATCGCTGCTTCTATTATGCGGGGGTCATCCCCTTCTGCGAGTACAATTTCAGGCAAAGAGGGGTTAGAATTACTTATGCTCATAAAAGAATTATTCACTTGGTCTGGACGTTTTAATTAGTGCAGAATAGGGTTTGTACTACATCAAATCAACAACAAGATCTGTAATTATCGTACCGGTTAAATTGGTCTGGTAGCTGACTTAAAGGGGTGAAAAAATGAAAATAGGGGTCTTGAAGGAGATACATGCGGGAGAGAAACGCGTCGCAACGACACCGGATGTGACAGAAAAACTGATTAAACTTGGATTCGATGTAGTTATTCAGGCTGGTGCCGGTGAAGCTGCTAATTTTTCCGATAAATCCTATCTCGAAGCTGGCGCAAATATTTGCAAAGATGCGAAGACCACTTGTGATGCTGCCGATGTGTTGATAAAAGTGCGTGCGCCGCAGAAAAATCTGAATACTGCAACACATGAAATGGAATTAATACGTCGCGGCTGCAATATCATCAGTTTCATCTGGCCGGCACAAAACGAAGGCTTGCTCAGGCAATTGGCCGAGCACAACATCACGGCGCTCGCAATGGATAGTATCCCGCGGATATCTCGCGCACAAAAACTCGATGCGCTGAGCTCGATGGCGAATATTGCCGGTTATCGTTCCGTGGTGGAAGCCTCTAATCAATTTGGACGATTTTTCTCGGGGCAAATTACCGCTGCTGGCAAGGTTGCACCCGCCAAGGTTATGGTGATCGGCGCCGGTGTTGCGGGTTTGGCGGCTATCGGTACCGCAAAATCGCTCGGTGCGATTGTCAGGGCTTTCGATACCCGTCCCGAAGTCAAGGATCAGATTCTGAGTATGGATGCTGAATTCCTCGAACTCGAGTTTGAAGAAGACGGTAGCGGTGAAGGCGGCTACGCCAAGGTCATGAGTAAGGAATTTATCGAAGCCGAAATGGCGTTGTTTGCGGAACAGGCGAAAGAGGTCGATATTATCATCACCACAGCTCTGATCCCGGGTAAACCAGCACCGGAACTGGTGACTGAGGCGATGGTGAAAAGCATGCGCGATGGAGGTGTGATTGTTGACCTGGCGGCAGAGCAAGGGGGCAACTGCGCATTAACTGTTCCCGGTAAAGTGGTCAAGAAATACGGTATCACCATTGTGGGTTATGCTGACTTGCCGAGTCGCATGGCTGCGCAGTCGAGCCAGTTATACGCCACCAATATTTATAACCTGCTGGAAGAAATGTGTCCGGAGAAAAACGGCGAGCTCGAAGTTGACATGGAAAATGTCGTGGTGCGTGGCGCCACGGTCGTGAATAGCGGCAAAATCACCTGGCCACCACCCCCGATTGAAGTTTCGACGCGAAAACCATCGTACAGCGGGCAAACCATGGAAGTCGAGTCAAAGCCAGCCACAAAGGCGGAGCAGAAAGAGCCATCACGAGTGGCGCTTGCGGCGAAAAGCGCGTGGTTGCCTGTTTTCATCGCCGGACTGGTATTGTTTGGGTTAGGGCAGGTTGCGCCAGCTTCGTTTATGTCGCATTTCACCGTTTTCGTTTTGTCCTGTTTCATTGGCTACATGGTGATCTGGAATGTATCGCCGTCGCTTCATACTCCGTTGATGAGCGTCACCAATGCAATAAGCAGCATTATCGTGCTTGGTGCATTGACGCAGTTATCCTCGGATAGCTCGATTATTATGATTTTGTCGATTATTGCGGTGTTTATTACCAGCGTGAATATCATTGGTGGATTTTCAGTCACGCAGCGCATGCTGCAAATGTTTAAGGGGTAATCGAGATGACTGAAAATTTGATATCGGTATCGTATTTGGGCGCAGCGGCGTTGTTTATTCTCGCACTGGGTGGTTTGAAAAATAATGAATCGGCGCGTCGAGGTAACCTCTATGGCATGATCGGCATGACCATTGCGGTGCTGGTCACGGTAATGGCGTTTGTCACTAAAAATTATAGTACGCTAATTATCGTGATGGTCGGTGGTGGTGCTCTCGGTTTTGTGCTTTCGCGGCGCGTACAGATGACCCAAATGCCCGAGTTAGTGGCGATATTGCATAGCCTGGTTGGTTTGGCTGCAGTATTAATTGGCTATGCTAATTTTCTTGATACCAGCATTCATTACAATGGTGTGGAAAGAACCATACACGATATCGAAGTGTTCATCAGCATTGGCATTGGTGCGATGACGTTTTCCGGCTCGATTGTCGCTTATGGCAAGCTCGGCGGCATGATTGGTGGCCAGCCAATGTTATTACCCGCGCGTCACTGGCTTAACCTGGCGATGCTTGTCGCCGTGGTTATCGTTGGCATTCAGTTTGTCAGCGCAGTAAATCACGCCGAGGCACAGACTATGTTGCTGATTATGACGGTGATCACCCTGGTCTTTGGCATACATATGGTCGCCGCAATCGGTGGCGCGGATATGCCGGTGGTGATTTCGATGCTCAACAGTTACTCAGGCTGGGCGGCCGCGGCGACCGGGTTTATGTTGTCTAATGATTTATTGATTGTTACCGGTGCCCTGGTCGGCAGCAGTGGTGCGATATTGAGTTACATCATGTGTCGCGCTATGAATCGTAACTTTATCAGCGTCATCGCTGGTGGTTTTGGTACTGCGACAAGCTCCTCTAGTGCTGCCGCTGGTGGTGATCAGGGCGATGTGACGACTATCGATATAGCCGAAACCGCCCAGTTACTCAAATCCGCCAAGCAGGTCATGGTTGTGCCCGGTTATGGCATGGCGATGGCGCAGGCGCAGCACGCGATTTCGGATATAGCAAAAAGCCTGATTGAAAAGGGCGTGAATGTGCGTTTCGGCATTCATCCCGTGGCTGGGCGCATGCCGGGGCATATGAACGTATTACTCGCCGAAGCCAAGGTGCCCTACGACATCGTATTTGAAATGGATGAAGTTAATGATGATTTCCCCAATATCGACGTATCGATCATTATCGGTGCCAACGATACCGTCAATCCGTCGGCACTCGACGATGAAAGCAGTCCAATCGCCGGTATGCCTGTGCTTGAAGTCTGGAAGGGTGAGATTACCATCGTACTAAAGCGCGGCATGGCGGCTGGTTATGCCGGGGTCGATAATCCCCTATTTGTCAAAGAGAACACGCGGATGCTGTTTGGGGATGCCAAAGAGAGTCTGGATCAGTTGTACAAAGGACTTTAACGATGAAGAAGATTCTACTCATTTGCCTTGTAGTTACCCTCGGAGCCTGCGCCAGCAAAAGCCCATTGCAGGAAGCTAGCATCGAAACCAATGTCGTCTACAAGTTCGCCAATCCGACATTGAGTACCAGTTTATACGTGAAAATTTTACCTACTAGTGAGAATATTGGTGAACTACTATTTAGAACTGCGATGAACGAGGAGCGGGTTTACAAACTGGAAATGGGTGGGCCGAATGTACTTTATCAAAAAGGCTACCTTGTTAGTGAACGCGGCAAAATTACTTTCCGGTTTTTCGAAGAAGGTTTATTTGAATCCCTGCTAGCTCATCATCAATATGCCAGCTCCGGCGGGCAGGACGATAATATATCCATGTTTCGTTACCGACTCGATTTTAGAAAGGCAGAAAAAATCCAGTAAACCTTTACTCGACCGACACGGTTCGACCTTTGGCCCAGTGACGTAGGGCCGCAATTTTTTCCGCCATCAACACCGACAGAGGTTTGGTGGTCGCGGTTTGCTCAGCGAGTGTTTCCGTCGTCATCGATTGTTTGCCATGCGTGGCGTAAATACTGGATACCACCAATTGTTCTATTTCAGATCCCGAAAACCCATCGGAAAGTACTGCAAGCTGATCAATATCGATGCTATTGCTATCCAGTTTTCTTTTGTTTAAATGAATTCTAAATATCTCCGCGCGAATGGCCCGATCCGGCAAGTCGACGAAGAAGACTTCGTCGAGCCGACCCTTGCGAATCAATTCGGGGGGCAGTGAATCGATATTATTCGAAGTGGCGACGATAAATACCGGCGCCTTGTTTTCCGCCATCCAGGTAAGCAGGGTGCCTAGCAGCCTCTGCGAAGTACCGTCATCATTTTCATTCACCGAGATACCTTTTTCAAGTTCGTCTATCCACAGTACGCAGGGCGACATGACTTCAGCGGTTTGTAGGGCCTGGCGGATATTGCGTTCGGTTTCACCATAATATTTATTGTAAAGACGACCGAAGTCGAGGCGCAACAGCGGTACATTCCAGACCCCGGCCACCGCTTTTGCCGCCAGGCTCTTACCGCAACCTTGCACGCCCAGCAGTAGAATCCCTTTTGGGCATGCCATACCCGGCATGTCGACGTCTTGATGGAAAAACTTTTCGCGTTGCAATAGCCATGTCTTCAGGTTTTTCATGCCGGCAAGGTCGGCAAAATTACTTGTGTCGAATTCGAAAGTCAGCACATTGTCCTGGTTCAGCAGTCGATACTTGGTTTGCATGACTTCGGGTAAGTCGCTTTTGGTGATCGCGCCATCGTCTACGATGGCTGCTCGCACCAGTCGGCGGGCATCGTTTAGCGCCAGACCTTTAAGATTGCGGATCAACAGGTCGATGGTTTTCCGACTGGTTTTTACCTGCGATCTGCCAGCCACCTGGGCATATTTGCGGGCTTCATCCTGTATCAATGCTTCCAGTTCATCATCCCCAGGTATTTTCAGTTCAAAGTTATGCGACAGCTTTCTGATCTCGGGTGGTGTTTCGACTGCGTGGCTTATTAATATCAGCTTGCTTTGCTGTTTATCGAATATCATCGCCAGCTCTTTAATTTGACGAACCTGAAGCGGATCTTTCAGATAAGGGTGAAAATCGAGCAGGATATAAATGCCAGCCAGTTTCGAGGCCTTGATGTGTCCCAGAACTTGCGCGGGTTCCTTTAAATGCACCTGTGGGTCGAGATCGATATCTTCGCGCTTCATGCCTGAAGTAACCGACCATTTGAATATTGGCAAGCCTATATTCATCGCGATATCTTTTAGTAAATCGACTGCACGCCTTTCTTCGTGGGTTTCAAGGATCAGAATCGGTGTGTGTGAGCGCAATAATAGTGAAATGTCGTGATATTCCATTGCCACCTCCCAGGCGCATTTTGATTTACCACAAGTCTAATATGAATATAAGCAAGAGAGAATGGCAGATACGGTAAAAGTATTTTCCCAAAGAATGATTTGCATCATTTTGTGGCCGCACTACCGGCTGTATAATACATGTCGATTTAATTTGACGAGATAAACTAATGCAATACA
>JAAENK010000135.1 GCA_024224415.1 Gammaproteobacteria bacterium
AATAACAGCCAACGCAATATGCGATGAAATTGAAATGTCATTCGAAAGACTTGTAGTTTTGGCGACTAAAATAACAGGGAACTGAGCATAGCGCCATAGCCACTCCGCCCGCCGATGGTAAAACTTACTATCGGTGGTTCAATCTCTGTAGCCGAATAGCTTGTGCTTGATGATTTGCTCCGCGATACCTTCTGGTAAACACTTTTCCCAATCACCGCGACCATTGGGTAGTTGATTGAGCACTTCACGTGAAAATATTTTAAACAATTCCTTATCACTGGATTCGATGCCAAAAATAAAATTATTTTCGATCAGGTGTTTGTATAAAAACTGAAGATTGTCGGGTAACTTCACGTTATTGAAATCTCGATATCCCCCCGATTGGTCGATCTCGGGGTATACCAGTAAGCGTGTATGGTCTGGGAAGAGTTTACCGAAGCCCTCGAGTATGCCGCCTTCTACGCCACGGTAGGTTTGCTCGTCAAAAATCTCGCCGATATTAACGATGCCAACCACGATGCCGATTTGAAGTTTGGTAAATTGTCTGAAATAGGCGCGCAATGAGAAATAACGCGTATGATCGGAAATCATTACGCTATAGCCCAGAGAGCTGAGCAGACTAACACTCTCGACCAAATCTTCCTCGGATACTTGTAAATCATTACCACGACTGTCGTTTAGCGAAATTTCCGCCAAGGCGATACTGTTTTTACGAGTAACGCCTTCCAGTTTGGTAAAAGCCTTAAACCCTTGTTCGATCATGTCGGCATTTAAGCGCGTTATAGGTCGGAATGAACCCCGAATCGTCAATACATTTTTTTTGTAGAGCATTTCAGCCGGGACAATCACTGAACCATCTGGTTTAAACATGATAGCGCGTGTCTTCCAACTACGAATCAGGTGCAGATTGATAGCCCGATTGTCGATCTCCTCAAAATAGGGTCCGTTGAATTCGATAGAGTCTATTTCGATACGGCGATGCTGGAGATTATCGGTCAGCGAATCGATGATGGTTTTTGGATCTTCAAAATAATAATAGGCTGCATAAATTAAATTGACGCCAAAGATACCCAGGGCAGATTGTTGGTGGTCAGCATTATCATCCAGCATGCGCACATGTACGATAATATCCGAGGGTACTGCACCTGGGTACATTTGCACACGGATGCCACACCAGGCGTGGCATTCGTTATCACGGTTGTAACTCTTTGCCGCTACTGTCGCACCGTAGGCAAAATAACGCGATGTTTTTGAACGCGAGGTGCCTACACGAGTAATGACAAGATCGAATTCTTTCTCAGTCATTGCCTTGACACGATTCTGGCTGACATAACGCCCGTCTTCCTGGACACCGTAAATGGCGTCAGAAAATTTCATGTCGTAGGCGGACATAGTCTTTGCGATGGTGCCTGCTGCCGCACCGCTTCTGAAAAACTGTCGTGCTACCTCCTGCCCAGCGCCGATTTCGACGATAGTGCCGTATTTATTCTGGTCAAGATTGATACGTAATGCCTTATCAAGTGTACTTCGACTGCTGACGTTTTTATCCATTAATTTTTCCAATGTTAAATTGATTGAAAAATTCGAGTATCGTGTTCTATTACACCAAATAGCAGTAATTTATTTAAAGTCAACAGAACTCAACCTCAGCCCAAAAGTTATATCAGGTGCTGTTTTGACCGAAATATCCTCCGAAAAAAATAAATCGATATGAAAATTGTCGAACCAGTTGCTGAATTGTAGCGCAAATTGCATTTGTACTGAATTACCAAAAGCTTTGAGTTCGGTATTTCTTAAGGTAGCGCTATGCATATCGAGTTGTAGTATTCCGGTGATATCTGGGTAAAGATTGTACTCACCACCAAACTGGCCCAGCCAGATATGATCCTTCAAATAGTCTTCAAACGGGCCGCCTTTGCCTGGTATGCTAACGCCAAACAAGCCATAAAAGGCCGCGTGTTCAGATAATTTTCGGGCTTTGCCAAACCAGAATGCAATATCGATTGCTTCATTGCCACTATGACTGTCTATCGAGCCGCTGGGTAGTTCCAGGCCTAAACCTATTTCGGTTGACCCATGTTCGTCATGGCTCAGACGGTAGTTGAAGGCGAGCGCGATGTCGCCGATATCACTATTGGATTGATTCTGCTGAAATATCGTATTGCCATTACGGGTATAAGACATGTTGATTTGATCATTCGGGTTCGAATTTCGACCACCCTCGGGCAACCCAAAAAAATCGTGCCAATCCTCGATGAGGTCATCGAAACTACCACCCTCATTGGCAATGAATGGCAGTTTCGTGCTTACTCGCCAATTCTTTGTTTGATAAGCCAGAGATAAATCATAGCGATAGTTTTCCACATCAATTATCAGGTTTTCGTTACCTCTGCTTTCCTGCTGGAAGGTATTGGTGACATACACCGAATGCGAAACATGCCAGCCTTCATGTTGCTGCATGTCGATACTGGGCAGGTAGTAAGCCTGTAGCATCGGGTTTTGATCGCGTGTATTCAAGCCGAAACTGGCTGCATGCGCCTGACTAAGCAGACAGGCGGCTAGCCCTGCGATGGATATTCTATGCATTGTCGTAAATACCATGTTCACGGGTCGCCAGAAATTCAATTTCTGGCCAGCGTTCCTCGGTCATGGTGAGGTTGACCCTTGATGGTGCGACGTAGGTCAGATCGCCAGCGTGATCGAGCGCCAGATTGCTGCGTACCCTGTTTTTAAATTCGTTAAGTTTCTTTTCATCGTCACAAATTACCCAGCGAGCGGTATTGACATTGACCGGTTCGAACAGGCAATCCACGGCATACTCATTTTTGAGCCTATGTGCGACGACGTCAAACTGCAATACGCCTACTGCACCGAGAATCAAATCATTGTTGGCGAGGGGTTTGAATAATTGTGTAGCGCCTTCTTCGCAAAGCTGCGTCAAACCTTTGAGGAGGGCTTTCATTTTAAGGGGATCTTTCAGGCGAGCACGACGAAATAATTCTGGCGCAAAATTGGGAATGCCGGTAAAGGCCAGGTCTTCGCCCTGCGTGAAGCTGTCACCGATACGGATGGTGCCGTGGTTGTGGATACCGATGATATCGCCGGTGTAGGCCTCGTCAACATGGTCGCGGTCCGAGGCCATGAAAGTCAGTGCATCGGGGATTTTCATGTCCTTGCCGATACGCACATGTTTGACCTTCATGCCGCGGTTGTATTTACCCGAACAAATACGCATGAAAGCTATACGGTCGCGGTGTTGCTTGTCCATATTAGCCTGAATTTTAAAAACGAAACCGGTGAGCTTGTCTTCATCGGGCTGCACCAGGCGTGTTCTTGTTGGTCGTGCCATTGGCGTGGGAGCATACTGGTTGAAGGCGTCGAGCAATTCGGCCATGCCGAAGTTGTTTATCGCCGAGCCGAAAAATACCGGCGTCAGCTCGCCTTTTAAATAGGTATCGAGGTCAAACTCATGCGATGCGCCACGCACCAGTTCGATTTCCTCACGGAATTCCTGCGCCATCGAACCCAGTACTGCGTCGAGCCGTGGATTATCGAGGCCTTCGATGACTACGCCTGTGGAGATCTTGTCTGCATCACTGGCGGAAAACAGGTGCACCGAGTCATTCTGTAAATGAAACACGCCTTTCAGGTTCTTACCCATACCGATGGGCCAGGTAATCGGAGCACAACGGATTTTCAGAATATCCTCGACTTCATCCATCAGGTCGATCGGGTCACGACCCTCGCGGTCGAGTTTATTGATAAAAGTGATGATCGGCGTATCGCGCAAACGGCAAACATCCATTAGCTTGATGGTACGTTCCTCGACACCCTTGGCACAGTCAATGACCATCAGGGCAGAATCCACTGCGGTCAGGGTGCGATAAGTATCCTCTGAGAAATCTTCGTGCCCCGGCGTATCCAGCAGATTGATAATGCAGTCTTTATACGGAAACTGCATCACCGAAGAAGTCACCGAAATGCCGCGTTGCTTCTCCAGCTCCATCCAGTCAGACGTAGCATGGCGCGCGGCCTTGCGACCTTTTACCGTGCCCGCCATCTGAATCGCTTTGCCAAATAGCAATAGCTTCTCGGTGACGGTGGTTTTACCGGCATCGGGGTGCGAAGTGATAGCAAATGTGCGTCTACGCTTCATTTCATTGATGTTGTTGCTGTCTGACAAACTCTGTACTCCAAATATGTACACAGATATGTACACACTTATGAATCTACTTATGCCCTGACATGGGGCGCTAAAAAATCCGCCATTTTAGCGCTGATCAGGGTCTGGTGTCAGGTTGATTTTAGATTTAGGCAAAGTAAAGCTACAAAACCCATATTACATAACTATTTGGCACTAACAAGTATCTGGCCATCTACTCACACAAATCAGGTTTATCAATGTGATAGCAGAACAGGGATAGGGCAGTGTCTAAGCACTTGATTGGTAACGCCTCCGATAATGTCTTCTCTGAATTTACTATGCTCATAAGCCCCCATGACGAGCAAACCAACGTTACGACTTGTACATTCTTCGATCAGAATGTCACTGATGCTTTTTTTGCCGGCATTAATGGATATACAATCAGTATTGATTCCATGGCGGTCGAGTACTGTTTCCACATCGATACCCTTTAACTCCTTACCGAGATTCCGACCTGCGACAGACAGCACTGTCACTAGTTGTTTGGTTTCCAGAATTTGCATTGCATCGGCAAGTGCGCGAGTTGCCGAACGGTTACCATCCCAGGCTACCAGGGCATGTTCGGAAAACAGTTGTTCGGACCAGCCCTGCGGAACTACCAGGACCGGTCGCCCGCTTTTTAATGCAATCCGGTCAGGGTGTAGCTCCAGTCGTTTTTCTTCGACTATTGAATCGCCCCGTCCGACAATGGTCAGGTCGTACATATGGGCATATTCGCTAACTGTTGCATCGAAAGCACTACGCCGAGCAATCCAGTGGGTCTTCTCCGATTCAATGTTGCCCTTGCACTGATCCAGGAACTGGGATTCGACCTCTTTTGTGTGTTCCCGGTCCAGGTCAACGATAGTTTTTTGAATCGTGTCCGGTAACCATGGTCGTCCCTGGATATCCACGCGTGATGGCATCGCCATCAAACCTGTTACATGAGTGCCGTATTTCCTGTGCATGAAAAACGCAGCTTTCAGAGCCGCGTCGGAAGAGGCGCTGCCGTTGTAAGCGATCAGTATGTTACAGATTGCCATATTCAAGACTCCTGATTTCTGTTACTTGCAGGGCAAATTCAATCATTGTTCTTTCCCCGTGAGAAAAAGACGATAACAAATATCGACAAAGCCAGAAACACGACAGATAGTGGACTTTTGAATAGAAAAAACGGGTCCGCGTCGGACACGGCGAAGGCCTGCCTGATAGTCGTTTCAAGGGTTTTGGCCAGGATGAAGGCAATAACAAATGGCAACGCGGGAATCGCCAGTTTACGCATAAGGTAACCGATCACTCCAAAAAACAGCATAAAATAGACTGCATCGAAGGTGGTTTCCTGCACATAAATTGCGGTGAGCGTCAGCAGCAGCACAAAAGGCATAAGCACCGGTTTTGGCACTTTGGTCATAATGCCGACCATACGCATGAAGTGTGCGCCAATAGTCCAGTTCAGGAGATTGGCGAAGGCCATCGACGCGAACAACCCAAAGGCTATTATAAGTTCGGGATTTACTTCTTCCGTGGTGAAACGAAATACCGAAGGACCGGGATTAAAACCACCGATACTATCGGCGGCAAGAATCAGAAATACCGCTCCCACGTTCCCCGGAATACCGAGGCTGAGAACCGGAATCAGGTTAGCGCCAGAGACTGAACTGTTGGCTGCTTCGGTGGCTGCTACTCCCTCGGGTGCACCTTTTCCAAAGGGAATCTTTCCCTTGTGCATTTTTTGTCCTGTTGCATAGCCCAGTGTTGCAGCAAGTGTTGAGCCAATACCTGGCAGAGCACCTATACAGGTACCCAAAAAAGCGGATACGCCTATATAAGGCAGTAACTTGCGCCGTTCGGCAAAACTCAGACTATTGTCGGTCGATTGGGGAACTTCTGGTGGAGCATTGGCATCGCGACGTTCATGCCACATCTCTTCGAATGATACGAACACTTCGCCCAGTATCAGGACGCCCAGCACGGCGCTGATCAGGGGGATGCCATTAGCCAGAAAATCAGTTCCAAAAGATAGTCGGGAATAGTTATCTTCGCCTGTCCCAATTGAAGCGAAGAAAATACCGAAAGCCCCAGAAATCAATCCCTTGAGGGGCGAGGCCCCGACAACGGCTGCGACAAAGCTGAGAGACAGGATAATCAGAGCCGCTTTTTCGGTGAATCCCAGATAACTTTCAACCGCAATTGCCAGAAACGGTGCGCAAGTGAACAGTACAATATCTGAAAATGTATCACCCGAAGCAGAAGCGAAATGTGCAACCCTCAGAGCTTTACCCGCCTGTCCGGATTTGGTCATCGGGTAGCCGTCTAGCGTGGTCATTAATGCATCGGGTGTGCCGGGGGTATTGAACAGGATCGCAGGCACAGCGCCACCGACTGTCGAACCCTTCATGACTCCGACCAGAAAACCAAACACCGGGAGCAATGCATCGGGTGTGAAGCCAAAAACCGAAATCAGAATCGGTAATGACACGGCCATCAGAAACGGCCCGCTTAATCCCGGGGTCGCCCCGACGAAGATACCGATCAGAAACCCGGAGATGATCATCAAAACCGTGATCGGAATACCGAAGCCGAAGATGTTGAAAGCCTCGGGACCCAGAAAAACAGCCAGAACTCCCGCCCAGACGTATTCAAAGACACTCATTACCAGTCTCCATTGGGTGGTAGAAGTAGCGTATCAAACGGTACATCAAAAACGACGATCAGCAGTACAACCGTAGCAACAGCTAGTGCCACTCGCTGCGGACGGATCGACCCTTCGATTAACCTTATCAGGCCAATCATCAGGCTTGAGCCACCTACGAGGAATCCCAGGTACTTGTAAGGTACCGTGTCGCGCATGATCCGGTAACTACTCTCATCTTCGAATACAGCAACAGCGAGCGGCCCGAGGAAGAACATTACAACAATCGAGAAGGTGATAATCGCTGCTACGACAAGCAAGAATCCCAGGCCTTCGCGATCAAGAGGATTGACCTGAAGGGATTTGTTTGTTTTGTTGCGTAGTCCCGAAATAAAAAGCAGGCAACTGCATAACAGTATTGCTGATGCCGCAATAGTCGGAATTAGCGCGTCGCCAATAAAGATTTGTCGTCGGAATTTCTCAACCAGTCCTGTGTCAATATCATTTGGAATCCAGAATACCAGCATCATGAGGCCAAGGATGGCCAAAACAAGTGCCGTAATCTGATCGGTTGAACGAAAAATATCCATGTCAATGCCCCTGTTGAGGAAAATGGAATACGGGGGTGATGACGTTGCGCCACCGCCACCACCTTTATCCATTCATTTGTTACTGGTTATTCTGAGCTCGCATCTAGCAGTGCCTGGTCCTGAGCGGACAGTGTGGCCATGAACTTGTCCAGATCGCTGCCGGAAATCGTTTCGACACCCGAGAACGCTTTGTTGATCATTGCGTTCACTTTTGTGTTTGGATCACTCACGACTTCTATAATGGCGTCTGTCAGAACCTTTCTAGCATCTTCCGGAAGACCTGCGGGTGCCACAAACATGAACTTTGCGCCCATGATGTAGGGCACGCCGAAATCAGCCAGCAAAGGTGCATCGGGTGACACTTTCAGTGGTTTGCTTTCACCGGAAACCAGGTTGACCAGATCGCCAGCGAGCACAGATTTGTTTTGTGGGCCAGCACCCCAGCCAACGTCCAGGTCATCGGCAAGCACGCCGTTGAGCGCGCCTTTTCCACCTTTTACCATTACAGTCGTGAAATCAATACCATTTTCTCTGGCGAGTATATAAGCGCCATCTGCCAGGCGGGGCGACATCGCACCAAGGGTGATTTTCTGGCCGCCTTTGATTGCTGCGATCAGGTCAGGAAGTGTCTTCCAGCCGCGCGAGGTCTTGGCAAACAACCCCATTTGAGATCCGGTAGTTGTCGTCAGCATAGTAAAATCGTCCACCGAATAGCCCGCATTCCGCGAGGCAATCGAGCTGTAGGTTATCGCTTCGGTAACGGTCATGCCTATAGTCAGGCCATCAGCTGGTTCAGCTTTTAACGTTCGCGCCATAATGGCGCCGCCTTTGCCGGCAAGGTTTTCAGGAATGATTTTCCAGCCATGACGTTCCTGCAGATCTCCGGCAATCAGGCGTGCCTGGGTATCAACCCCCCCGCCTGCTCGGAATGCGATCATTAATTTGATTGGCCCTGAAGGAGACCACTCGGTAGCGTTTGTGACAGTAATGCTTGCAGCAAGAGTTGCTATGACGATGCCTGTTTTGATGAATCTATAGAACATTGTTCCCTCCTATTAGAAAGTTATTTTGTAATAATTCTCGAGTTTATGTTGGCATACAATAGTTGATATGTCAACTATTGACTAGTCAATAGAAACATGTTTCTATTAGCCAATAATAATGCAACACGACACAACTGTACCAGGATCAGTGGATATGCCTAATTCCGAAAATTTGTATGATGATTTTGATTTGGAAAATATTATTACATACCGAGTTTTCCGACTCCACGCGGCGCTTGACAGGCAAGCTATGCATATACTTAAAAGTATTAGTGGTTTGCGTCAGAACGAATGGAAAGTCATATCCTTTCTGGGCCTGGGCACCGCGTTCACATCTAGAGATATAGCCAGGTTTACTTATATGGATCCGGCCATAATTAGCCGTACTCTTCGCACACTGGAAGATGATGGCCTTGTTAAGGCGGAACGCTCAAAAGATGACCGACGTTTGGTTATTTTAACCCTTACGGATGCTGGTCAAAAAATTTTTGAACTGACATTTCCACATATGATGGATCGCCAGCGTTCACTTTTGTCATCACTTTCAGTTCGTGATCAGGAGTCAATCTGGAAAATTCTCGATAAACTGGAAAGAGCCGCTGAATTGCGAGAGTTTGATCAGTGAGTACCCCCAACTGTTTAATCATCATGTCGGACGAGCATCAGGCGACGATCAATGGTTACTCCGGGCATCCTGTGGTGCAGACACCCAATCTTGACGCGCTAGCGGCCAGTGGCATGCAGTTCTCGAACGCCTATACCCCATCACCCATTTGCATTCCGGCACGAGCGGCTTTTGCAACCGGGGATTATGTGCACAATATCCACCATTGGGATAACGCCATGCCCTACGCTGGCGAAATTCGTGGCTGGGGGCACTGCCTGCAAGACGCCGCCATCCCTGTCGAATCGATAGGCAAACTTCACTATCGCAAGGATGAGGACCCGGCTGGTTTCGATGTCGAGCATATTCCTATGAATGCACATGACGGGGTGGGCATGGTCTGGGGATCAATCCGCAATCCCCCTCAGTTGAAGGAAAACCACGCACGCATGTTGGGTGATTATATCGGCCCAGGAACATCAAAATACACCGAGTATGATGAGGCAATCACACTGCGAACCATCGACTGGTTTGAAGAACGGCGAAAAAGTGGCGACCATCGGCCCTGGTGCCTGTATGTGGGCCTTGTTGCGCCGCATTTCCCACTGATTGCACCGCAAGGATTTTTCGACCTTTACCCGCTGGATACGTTACCGCCAGCCAAATTGCACCCGCGCGACGGATATATCTCACATCCATGGGCGCAAGCACAAGCCGACTTCATGGATTGCGAAAACCAGTTCGTTAACGAGGAAGAGCGCCTTAGGGCTTTCGCTGCTTATTTTGGTTTGGTTTCGTTTCTTGATCACAATGTCGGGCAAATTCTGGCGGGGTTACAGAATTCAGGTTTCGCAGACAATACACGGGTTTTTTATACCAGTGATCACGGCGACAATTTGGGCGCCCGCGGTATGTGGGGAAAGTCGAATATGTACGAAGAATCAGTGGCGATTCCGCTAGTTGCTAGTGGTCCCGGCATAAACACTGGAGTTTGCAAAACACCGGTCAGCCTCATTGATTTTGCCCCGACAATTTTGGAGAACTTCGGAGTTATAGATACAGATATCGCTGTGCGACCGGGTGTATCTATGCTGCACACCATGAGTCAGCCATATGACGAAACAAAAGTAACATTCTCGGAATATCACGCCGTTGGTTCGGCGACCGGTGCTTATATGATTCGAAAGGGACGGTGGAAATACAATTATTACATCGGCCATCAACCTGAACTGTTTGATCTTCAATCTGACCCGGAAGAAATGACAAATTTAGCGAACGACCCGTCATTCGCCAGGATATTACTGGACCTGCATCAGGAATTGACAGCCATCTGCAACCCTCAGGCTGCTGACGCCCATGCACATGCCGATCAGGAAGCGATGATCGAACGTTATGGCGGCAAGGAGGCGGCTGCGAAACTAGGTGCACCGGGGGCGACCCCGGCGCCGGAAGGAAAACAATGAAAACATTATTGAGGAAACCAGGAAAATGAAAATAACAATGTTGGGAACCGGTTCGCCGGAACCATATGCCCGTCGTGCCTCGCCAGGTTATCTGGTCGATACAGGGGATGAATCCATTCAGTTTGATTGTGGTGGCGGATCCTTTGACAGGTTCCTTGCATCCGGTTCCGACCTTTCCAAACTAAGCCATTTATTCTTGAGTCATCTTCATTCCGATCACATGATCGACTACGCCCGACTGGTCCATGCCCGTTGGGATTGCCACGGTCATGAGGTGGATGATTTGAAAGTATTCGGCCCAGCCCCGATTCAGTTGATAACGACCAGGCTGTTCGGCTCTGAAGGGGCATTGGCATTCGATCTGAAGACCCGTACAGAAGATGTTCCTTCTCAGCAAATATATGCAGCCCGTGGGGGTAAGCTCCCTCGCCCCTGGCCAAAGCCAGATGTTACCGAGATATCCAAGGGATTTGAACTGACAGGAGAAAACTGGAGCGTAAAGGCAGTCGTGGTTCCCCACGCCCAACCGTTCCTGGATTGCTTTGGCTACCGGCTTGATAGTGAAGGGCACTCGTTTGTCTTTTCCGGTGATAGTGGGCCATCAAAAGTTCTAACCCGTTTAGCAAAAGGTGCCGACGTTCTTGTGCATATGTGTTTCCAGCTTTCAGGTGAATCACCCGGCAGCAAATGGTTTGCCGGGTCATCCGGTCACATGGAAATTGCCGAAACAGCTGCAGAGGCAGGAGTAAAGAAGGTCGTTCTGAGCCATTTGCGTCCGCATATGGACGAAGATGGTGTTCACGAGCGTATGGTCGAGGAAATGTCAGCCAGGTTCAAGGGCGATATTATGGTTGCTGAAGATTTGGATGTTATCGAGCTTTGATATCCATATAACCAGGCTAAGCAGTCAAATTGGATAAATTGATATCACTTTCTGCCCCTACGCGTGGGGCCCTTTGGATGCTTCTGGCCTGTGTGTTTTTTGCTGTGGTCGGAATCCTGGTGCGGCATATATCGAAGGAAGTCCATCCCTTTGAAATAGTCTTTTTTCGGTCGCTGATTATTTTACTGATCATGCTTTCGTGGAAAGGATCTAGCCTGCGGGTATTGAAGGTTCAACAATGGCGCCTTCATTTTGCGCGCGCCGGCTCGGGGGTCATGGCATCGTTGCTGCTCTTTTCGGCCTTTGCTGTAATGCCCATTGCCGATGTAACCGCATTGACGTTTACCGCACCACTTTTCGCCACTATTGGTGCGGTGTTGTTCCTTGATGAGACCATTCACATGCGTCGCGGACTGGGAACAGTCGTCGGCTTCATCGGCGCCATGATCATACTACGTCCAGGCATTGGGGATTTTGAAGCCGCTAGCTTGATGGCCCTGGGCGCTGCCCTGGGGATGGCCTGCTCAGTTTTGGCCATAAAAGGGCTCTCGCGAACGCAAACATCCAATGCTATTGTCTTTATTGGCGCCCTGTTGATGGCCCCGTTTTCGCTGATAGCGGCCCTGTTTTACTGGAGCTGGCCGACATTTGACCAGATAGCTTTGCTGAGCGCGATGGGAGTAGCATCTTTCGGCATTCAGCAATGTGTTACCCGCGCCTTCGCTGCGGCAGATGCCACTGTTGTCCTCCCATTTGATTTTTCCCGACTATTATTCACGGCTCTACTTGGGTTTTTGATCTTCGGAGAAGTTCCCGATTTCTGGACATGGATCGGCGGTACGATAATTACGGTAAGTGTGGTGTATATAGCCAGTCGAGAATCAAAGGAAGCCAGAAAGATCCCAATTTAGGATCAAATGATTATTGCTAAACCAGTTACACTTCGTCTTCTTTCAACCTTGGGGTACCGTATTGGACAGAAGATATGAGATCGAAGGATGGATTAAGAATGGCCGCTTTGGCCTTGCACTGATCCCGACCAAAATCATAATCACGTTTCTGGTTGCGCAAGTTCTGATTCCTGATTAATCTATATTTTGAAATTCTGAGTGAAGTTGATAGTTAACCAATATCCCTGGCAAACAGTAAAGCATCCTCACGGCCTTCGCCGGCAGGATAATAATCCTTTCGACAGCCGATTTCATTAAATCCGGCGGCATTATAGCAATGAATTGCCTTAACATTGCTTGGTCGTACTTCAAGCATGATGACTTCGGCCTTTTTTGTTTTTGCGATATCGACTAAAAACTCGATGAAACGCTTGCCAACGCTCTGACCCTGATAGGTTTTTGCCACGGAGATATTGAGAATATGGCTTTCACCAGCAGCGACACTGATGACTGCGTGACCGATGATTTTGTCTTCAATGCTCGCTAGCCAGCAATCGTAACCGACACGGATGCAATCGTTGAAAATGGTTTCGGTCCATGGGTATTCATATACCTGTTTTTCCACCAGTATCACAGTATCAATGTCGCCAATATCCATGCGACGAAAGCTTATTTCTGCCTGCTTCATGAGTGAAGAATTCGATATAAAGTTTTCAGGTCCTGCCAGGCGATTGCCTTGGCGGAAGGGTTGCGTAACAGGTAAGCCGGATGGTATGTCACTTTAACAGGTATCTGACTATCGGGTAGCTGGTGCATTGTTTCGATCAATCTACCAACCGGTTGTGTGGTATTGAGTAGACTATGTGCTGAGATTCGACCCGACGAGAGGATGACCTTCGGCTTGATCAAGTCTATCTGCGCCCGCAGGAAGCGATTGCAGGCCTGAACTTCATCGACATGTGGATCGCGATTATTGGGGGGGCGACATTTGACGATATTGGTGATAAATACCTGCGAGCGTGATAATCCAATTGCCGCTAGCATTTTGTCGAGTAGTTGCCCCGAACGACCCACAAAAGGCTCGCCTTTAATGTCCTCGTCATGCCCCGGACCTTCGCCAATGATCATTAGGTCAGACTTTTGATCTCCCACACCGGGCACTTTCTGTGTACAGTTACTGGTGAGTTGGCAGGCTTCGCATCGTTGAATCGAATGATTAACGGCATCCCAGCTATCGAGTGAAATATCCAGGGTGGCGGGGGGCAATGCTGGCTCTTCGATTGCGGGCGATGCGGTAACAATAGCAGGTGATTCGGTTGTTAGTGGTGCAGGAGCTATAGCAGCTGATTCAGTTACGGAGGCACGTTCCACCCAGCGACGAATGCCGATAGCTTTCAGGCAATGCTGTTGCCTGGGGCTTAGCATTGCTTAAACATCACTCACTTGTGGGCGGTTCTTTGCTGGCGAGTTTTCGCTGGCGCTTACGGTTCCAGCGAAATAGAGAGATCACTGGCCCTGAAAACATATAAGTCACAAAGAATAGAAATAACACGGTGGCGGCTTCTATAGAGAGAAACACAAATACCAGCATGACCACCAGCACGGCTACAAAAGGTACTTTTTTACGTAAATCCAGGTCCTTGAAGCTGTAATAGGAAAAATTCGAGACCATCAGACTGCCGGCTAGCATAGTTAGCACCAGTGCCAGGTATTTTACTTCTTCACCGGTTATGGAATACGTTTCACAGACCCAGACCGCCCCCATCACCACCGCAGCGGCGGCAGGTGAGGCCAATCCCTGAAAATAGCGTTTGTCGGCGATGCCGATTTGGGTATTAAAGCGCGCCAGACGCAGAGCAGTGCAGGTAGTATAGATAAATGCCGCGAGCCAGCCGAGTTTGCCCCAGAAATTGGAAACATCAACAAGATGAACCAGCGACCATTGATACATTACCAGTCCGGGCGCCACTCCAAATGACACCATATCTGAAAGACTGTCGTATTCGGCGCCAAATGCCGATTGCGTATTGGTCATTCGCGCTACACGACCGTCGAGACCGTCGAGTATCATGGCGAGGAAAATGACCATCGAGGCGATCTCGAAATTACCTTTCATCGCCGCAATAATCGCGTAAAAGCCTGCAAATAGTGCACCCGTAGTGAACAGGTTAGGTAGCAGGAATATGCCTTTGCGCAGAGTCTTTCGGCTTGGTTTTGGGTTACTGTCGTCCATAGTTTGGGCCGGGTGGCTTGGTTTAAGGTTGAAAATAGTCTGATTTTTTTTACTGAGCTATAAGGTTAAAGCCTTTTCTCCACGTAAAATACCCATTGAACCGGAGCGCACGACTTCGATGACATCGTTTTCCTGAAGTGCATTGATATAAGCATCGAGTTTATCCCCTGAGCCAGTTAATTCAATACAGAATGTGGTCTCAGAGACATCAACCACTCGTGCTCTGAATATTCCAGAAAGACGATGGACTTCAGCTCTTTGTGGCTCGCTTTGAGCCTTGACCTTGATAAACATCATTTCGCGTTCTATATAATTCCCTTCAGTGAAATCCTGTAGTTTGACGACATCCACCAGCTTGTTGAGCTGTTTGGTGATTTGTTCGATGATGCGGTCCGAACCTACCGATACAATCGTCATGCGCGATAAAGTTGGGTCTTCGGTGGATGCGACGGTGAGCGAATCGATGTTGTAACCTCGTGCCGAAAACAGGCCCGAAATGCGCGACAGAGCACCAGCTTCATTTTCAACTAACAGGGAGATGATATGTCGCATTATATTGCCTCCCCTTTGGCCTTCATGGCGGTCTGAATTTTTTGTTGCATTGGCGAGATATCCATTTCGTTATGCGCCTTTCCCGAAGAAATCATTGGGTAAACGTTGGCTTCACGGTTGGTGATAATATCCAGGAATACAGTTTTATCTTTTAAAGCAAAGGCCTGCTTCATGGCGTCGTGCAAATCTTTCGGATCTTCGACGCGTATGCCAACGTGACCGTATGCCTCGGCGAGCTTGACGAAATCTGGTTGTGCATCCATGTTTACATGCGAATAACGTTTTTCATAGAAAAATTCCTGCCACTGCCGAACCATGCCCAGGTAGCGGTTGTTGAGATTGATGATTTTTACCGGGGTATCATATTGCAGACAGGTAGTCAGCTCCTGAATACACATTTGAATGCTACCTTCGCCTGTGATACAGGCCACGTCTTTATCGGGAAAGGCGTGTTTCACGCCCATAGCTGCGGGTAGCCCAAAGCCCATGGTGCCTAAGCCTCCGGAGTTGATCCAGCGACGTGGTTCGTCGAAAGGGTAGAATTGTGCGGCAAACATCTGGTGTTGGCCGACATCGGAAGTGATATATGCGTCGCCCCCGGTTACTTTATACAACTCTTCTACTGCTGCCTGAGGTTGGATTAGGCCGCTTTTGTTTTCGTAACCGTAACTATTCTGGCTTTGCCAGGATCTAATTTTTTTCCACCAGTTGTCGAGAGCAGCCTTGTCTATCGGTAGTTTGGGCTTGTCTAGTAATTTGTTCATTGCCTGGAGTACGGCCTTGACGTCACCGACGATTGGAATATCAGCATTTATAGTTTTGGAAATTGAAGCAGGGTCTATGTCTATATGAATGACTTGTGCATAAGGGCAGAACTTACTGGTGACACCGGTGATGCGGTCGTCAAATCGTGCACCAATGGCAATCAATACATCGCAGTCGTGCATGGCCATATTGGATTCATATGTGCCATGCATACCCAACATGCCAATGAATTGCGGGTCGGTACCTGGGAAAGCACCCAGCCCCATCAGGGTTTGTGTAATTGGGTAGCCGAGTTTGCGCACAAACTGGCGCAACTCATCAGAAGCTTCTGACATGATTACGCCGCCACCGGAGTATATCATCGGTCGTTTAGCACTGAGTAGTAACTCGACAGCACGTTTGATTTGCCTTGGATGCCCCTTAACATTTGGGTTATACGAACGCATATTGACTGTCTTGGGATAAGCATATGGAATCTTGATATGCGGTGCGGTGATATCTTTGGGGATATCGACCACGACAGGACCGGGACGACCACTGGTGGCGACAAAAAATGCTTTCTTTAGGGTTTCAGCAAGTTTGTTGAGATCTTTGACCAGGAAATTATGTTTAACACAGGCGCGGGTGACACCGACAGCATCGACTTCCTGAAAGGCATCGCTGCCGATTGCGTGACTGGGCACCTGACCCGTCAGGACTACTAGTGGAATTGAATCGAGATAGGCGGTGGCTATGCCGGTGACTGCATTGGTGGCTCCCGGTCCCGATGTGACCAGACACACTCCGGGTTTGCCGGTTGCTCGGGCATAACCGTCCGCAGCATGGGTGGCTCCCTGTTCATGGCGTACGAGAATATGCTCAACATCATCCTGATTATGTAGCGCATCATAAATATGCAGCACGGCACCACCTGGGTAGCCGAAAAGATGTTTGACACCTTCGTCCTTTAGAAACTGAATGATGATTTCAGAACCCGATAATTCCACAATATACCTCTAAATTGTTTCTTGCCTGGATTTAAAAAAACCAGATCACATCGGTATCTGGTTTTAGTCTCTGGATTGTAAGCCAGCAGTTTATGCACAAAGGCATCGCCGGACAGGAAATTTTATTATGGTTGTCGGCTAATTGCACTAATTATCATGCTCTGGCGGGGAATTTATGATTTTTGCATCACAAAAGTGAATCGATTGCCTTCATCGGCAGATGAAAGCAGGGCGTTACCGGTTTGTTTAGAAAAAGCTTCAAAGTCTTTTACCGATCCCGGGTCAGTGGAAATGATTAACAATGTTTGTCCTGATTGCATGTCTCCAAGGGTTTTTTTTGCCCGTAATATAGGTAGTGGGCAGTTCAGGCCAGAAGCGTCGAGTTCACGGTCATAGTCGCTCATGATTTATCCTCCATTTAAACTTAAGGTGATACGAATTCAAAAATTACTTGATGGGATCCTTTATAAGCCACGGCTTTTCAAAAGGCAATAGTTGGGTGTCATCTAAGCTCAAAATCAGGCGATTGCCGCAATTGGTTCTGCGGTCAGCGGCAGGCCAGAGTTTGTCCACTTAACGATGCCGCCGCGGAGGTTGATAACATTGTGAATGCCCTGCTTGTTAAGGAATCGGCAAACCTGTGCGGAACGGCTACCAGTACGACAATAAATCACCACCTGTTTTTCGGATTGAGCAAAAAAACTGAGATTGAGTGGAACGAGGTGCATCGCCAGAGTTTTGGAATTTGGTATGACACCACGTTCGATCTCCGTTTGGGTGCGGATATCGATGATTTCGAAATGACGATCGGATTCAATTAACTCGGATAGTTCCGAGGCCTTGATCTCCTTGATGCGAGACATTTGTGAGTACTCTAAACTATTGAAACTAAGTTTTTACTGGATTGTCAATATTAAAGCTTGCTTGCTAATCCCCAGGCCCAATATTAAGGTGATGTCAGTTATAATTCCAGTAGCATGATTCATTCAATACAAAATTTGCGTTTCAAAACATGTGGTCGATGCTACCAGTTGGTTTTATTACTGCTCGGGGTTTATCTGGTTTTTTTAAAACCTCTCAGTGCTGATGAAGAGTTACCGATTCTGGGGGAAAATGCGGTTTTTAACATTGAGCAGGAAGTCGAGATCGGGGAAAAAGTATATCAGCAGTTGTTATCCAAAGGGCTGATAGAAACACATCCCTTACTGGATCAATTCATAAACGAACTGGGTGCGCGTTTATTGGCCGTTGTCGATCATCGAGTCAGGGATTATCGTTTTTTTATTGTGCGAGATGGCGGTATCAATGCCTTTGCTCTGCCAGGGGGGTATATTGGAGTCAACGTTGGATTGATTTTAAGGGCACAAACCCAGGATCAACTGGCATCGGTATTGGCGCACGAAATTTCACATGTACGCTTACGACACGGGCTTAAATTGATGGAAAAGTCCGAAGGTGTTAGCAATGCAACACTTTTAACCATACTAGCTGGACTGCTCGTTGGCGGAGGCACGGACCTCGGTGCAGCGCTGGTTTATGGTGGAACGGCCGGCGGGCAACAATCTATGATCAATTATACACGAGATTTCGAGTACGAGGCCGACCGGCTCGGCATTAACCTGTTGCAGGGCGCCAATTTCAATGGTCGAGGTATGGTAGAGTTTTTTCAAATATTAGGTAGAATTTCGGGCAATTCCAATTCGCAGAATATCGAGTATTTGCGTACTCATCCGGTATCTGCAAATCGAATCTCTGAGGCGGAGGCACGATTAAAACCATCAAACGGCAAATCGTCAGCGCCGGATTACTTCTCTATATTCAAGGACTATCTATTCTACACTAACAGTGACAGTTTTAGCCCCACGGGCAGTCAGTTCCGCCAGGCGCTATCTAGAATCAAATCTGGTGATGAGGGCTCGGCAAATGAATTGCTGAAAACACTTTATTTGCAAAATAGTGATAATCTCTGGTACGGATTTACCTACGCTGAGAACCTTGAATTCCTGGGTCGTCAGGTCGAGGCTGAGGGAGTTTATAGACAATTATTGCAGATTTATCCTGATGATTTCGTTGTATCGTTTAACTTAATGCGGATGTTGAAAGCCGCTGATCGCTTAGACGATGCGCTGTTGATTGCGCGTCGGCTAGAGGTTCACTACCCGCTGCGCAAAGCTGTTTTCTTTGAACTGGTCGAGATTTATCAACAGCTCAATCAAACTACGCTGAAGATGATGGCGCAGGCCGAATATCATCAATTAGCCGGGTCACCGAAGCTTGCGATCAAGCTTTACAGCCAGATCCTGGCATTATCCGACGTCGATCTAGCTACTGAATCAAAGGCAAGAGAAAAGCTGGCCGAGCTAAAGCATTAGATCCAGTTGTTGAATATGACGTAGGTCAAGCAAGCGGTTTTATTTACCCTGCTTTATATACCCCTATTTAAATAAGCTGAGAATGGGTTGGTATCTCCATATAAATAGCTGCCAGTCAAAATATAAATAGTGCCTAATCAAGCGCTTGATATTAATCTAGGTTACAGTATTCTTCGCTAGTACTAGATGGTCGGCAATCCATTTTATGGACTTCAAATTGTCGGCGTTCATTAAAATAAGTAGAGGAGGGTACTGCGGATGAGTTTTCGCATCATTACTACTGTTACATCGATCGCAATTTTAATTGGTATGGTACTCGGAACCTCGATTGCTGCTACCGATGAAGAAATAGCGGAAGGTAAAAGAATAGCATTTAACCGAAAGCTGGGTAACTGTCTGACATGTCATATGATAGTAGGTGGTGAGTTGCCGGGCAATATTGGTCCTCCGCTGATTGCCATGAAAGCTCGCTTTCCCGATAAGAGTGCCTTACGTGCACAAATATTTGACGCAACAGTTAAAAATCCCCAGACGTCGATGCCACCTTTTGGTAAACATGGGATTTTAACCGATAAGGAAGTGGACCTGGTTACCGAATATATTCATACCCTTTAGGAGTTAATATGAAACGAAGAACATTATTGAAGACTAGCCTGGCGGCAAGCGTAGTAATGGCCGTTGGCTCGGTCATACCGGGCAGAGTAATGGCTGCCTACCCAAAGGCCGCCTTTGAAAATAAAGACGCAGCCGGCGCATTAAACGATATGTTTGGCACGAGTGACTATGCAGAATCTGGTGATATTAAAATTAAAGCGCCTGAAATTGCAGAAAATGGGGCGGTAGTACCGGTTCAGGTTTCCTCATCGATTGCCAATATCGAATCAATTTCTATCGTCGTAAGCGGCAATCCTACGCCAATGATTGCTTCGTTTAATATGCATGGTTCGGAAGGTTTTGTTTCTACCAGAATCAAAATGGGTAAGACCAGCGATGTTCTCGCTGTTGTCAAAGCGGGTGGTTCTTTGCATGCCACCAGGCAAGAGGTCAAAGTCACCATCGGTGGCTGTGGCGGTTAACAGAGGAGAATAGATATGGCTAAGAAAACTAAGATTAGAGCAAAAGAAAAAGACGGCATCGTTATTGCCAAGGTATTAATGAGCCACCCAATGGAAACTGGTTTACGTAAGGACAAGAAAACAGGGAAAAAGATTCCGGCACATTTTATTCAGGAAGTTATTGCAAAAGCTGGGGATAAGACCGTACTGGAAGCTTTCTGGGCGGGTGGTGTATCCAAGAACCCTTATATGTCTTTCAAATATAAAGGTGCTAAAGGGGAAATGCTGACAATATCCTGGATAGATAATCAGGGTGGGTCTGCTTCAAAGTCTGCGAAGGTCAAATAGACGATTAAGATTATAATTACAGAAAATGAGGGGTAATCATAATGCGTAAAACCATTTATACGATTGTGGTGTCACTAATTACCAGTATGATCGGTACGCTTGCACTAGCATCGACACCAACAGAAGACTTGAAAGCATTTCAGCAGTATTATATGGATCGGTTCCCAGATACGCCAAAGAGTGATTTCAATAATGGCGTGTACTCCATTGATGCTGCTGCTCGGGAGACATTCGAGTCTATCGAGGAATTTGCACCATATGAAATCGATATCGAAAAAGGTGAAGAGTTATATCATAAGCCTTTTGCCAATGGCGGTACCTATAACGATTGTTTCGGCGAACCGGGTGTTCGTCATTTGTATCCGCAATTTGATAGTGAAACGGGTAAAATAGTTACCCTTGAAAGTGCGATAAATGATTGTCGCAAGGCAGCCGGTGAAAAGAAACTCAAGTACAAAAAAGGCACTATAGCCGAGTTAACTGCTTATATGGCCTATGAGTCCCGTGGCAATGTCTTTGATATCAAGATTCCCAACGATCCACGAGCCCTGGCGCATTACAATCGTGGAAAGCGTCACTGGTATTCGAAACGTGGCCAGCTAAACATGGCCTGTGCAGATTGCCATTGGACAAATGCAGGTAACATGCTCCGTGCGGAACGATTGGGCCCAGCGTTTGGCCACATGACTCATTTTCCGAAGTATCGGGCGAAATGGGGAAATCTCGGCACACCACATCGTCGTTTTGCCGGGTGTAATTCTCAAGTTCGAGCTAAGCCGTTTAAGGCACAGAGCGATGAATACAAAGCATTGGAATATTTCCTGACTTATATGGGGAATGGTCTGGAGGCGAACGGCCCGGCGACCCGGAAATAATTCCATATATGTATTAACTTCTGAAACCCGGCTACGGCCGGGTTTTTTATTTAGATTATGCTAACGAATCACCTGGTATAGAAACTTGCTATCATCCACGTTCTTTTATTTACAGATCGTCGTGTGAATATTAATTTTCAGGCACTGGGTTGCCGCTTAAACGAAGCTGAACTGGAATCATGGGCGAGCCAGTTTATGAAATTTGGTCATCAGGTAACTAGCGATAGTGCAGATGCCGATATCGTGGTATTTAACTCCTGCGCTGTTACCAGCGAGGCCGACCGTAAGTCACGGCAACAAATCAATCGATTACAACGGAAAAATCCCGATGCGAAACTGGTAGTAACTGGTTGTCATGCTAGCCTGAATAGTGAGGCTGTTAAGGACTATCTGGGTGTTGATATGGTTATCGGTAATGCAGATAAGGAAACACTGGTTGATCGTCTGCTGGAAAAATTCAATATAGAAGTAGTCGAAGATGCAAAGTACGTCGATAATACTTTGTTTTTGCGTGGCAGACATCGTGCTTTCATTAAGGTGCAGGATGGTTGCCGATATCGGTGTAGTTATTGTATTGTCACCATTGCCCGAGGTGCCGAGCGTAGTCGTAGCATCAGTGAAATTGTGGCTGAGATTAATTTTTACCACAAAAGTGGAGTGCAGGAAATTGCCCTGACAGGAGTGCACGTCGGTGGTTATGGCAGCGATAAAGGAAGCAGTCTGTATATCTTGCTAAATGAAATACTGGCCCGCACCGAAGTGCCCCGAATTCGACTGGCTTCTGTTGAACCCTGGGATCTGCCAGATAATTTTTTCCAGCTGTTTCGAGATCAGCGATTAATGCCGCATATGCATTTGCCAATCCAAAGTGGTTGTGACAGCGTACTGCTGCGTATGTCCAGGCGGTGTAAAACCGCAGAATTCTCTCGGTTGGTGGAAAGAGCCCGTGATGCTATTCCTTTGTTTAATATTACCACCGATGTCATTGCCGGTTTTCCTGGTGAGACTGAGCAGGAGTGGCAGCAAACGATGCGCTACATAGAAAGCGTTGGCTTTGGTCATATTCATGTTTTTCCATTTTCACCACGAGAGGGAACCAGGGCAGCCGCATTTTCTGAGCAAATTGGCAATTCGACCAAAAAAGCCCGTAGTAAGGAAATGCATGAACTTGCTGCGACACTAAAAAGAAAGGAACTTGAGCAGCATATTGGCACCTGGGCATCGGTGCTGTGGGAACAGTCAATCAACGGCGGGCAGTGGCTTGGATATACACCACATTATCATCGGGTCATGTCTTACAACAATGACACCAGGGCTTCAGAAATTTCACAGGTCAGGATTGATCAAATTGGTGACGATGGGTTAGTACTATTGAACCTGGTCGCTAACAATTCGATTTCTGTAGAGCTCAACTAGTCGATCTTGAAGAATTTCATTCCGACAATTTACTTTGGCTTAGCCCATTGAGTTTGTTATGATGCCGGCTCTGGTCGCCATCCGCATGTCATGCCAGTCGCGTTTTCTTCTAATTCAAAATAACCTCTATAACTATCCTGAATCGTGCGTGGACCTCACAGAAAAACTTTCAAGCAAGCACTGAAGTGGTGGTGGAGTACCAGAGTGCTGGGACTAATCAATATTAGATTGAAGAGGCTGCTGAACCCCAGTTCTGATGTTCCGGATACGGCTTTTGAGTTTGAAAAAATGGCGCCACCGCTATCAGATCCCGATAGTGAGGGGATTACCGTAATCTTGATTGCATATCGCAGGGTGGAATACCTGGCAGAGCAGATCAGGGCTATTCGAGCGCAGTCTCGGCCGCCAGCAGAGATTTGGGTATGGACTAACGCCAGCCCGGACAAACTGGTTGATATATCATCTTTAGCTGACCGAGTAGTTATCTCGAATACTAATTGGCTATTCTGGGGGCGTTTTTCCCTGGGTAACCTGGCACGAACAGCCTACGT
>JAAENK010000136.1 GCA_024224415.1 Gammaproteobacteria bacterium
ACACGACGTATTGTATAAACAATCTGTTAGTAGTTTATACCACCGGCATCTGGAATGATCAAGAAGTGATTTCCCAGCATCTAAAATCAAAAGGAGTTGGAAAAGTGCTGCTTACCGCACCAGCAAAAGTCGATATTAAAAATAATGTTTATGGGGGTAATGAAGACATGATTTCAGCTGAAGATAATATTGTTTCAGCGGCCAGTTGCACGACTAATGCTATTACACCTATTTTAAAAGCATTAAATGATAAATTTGGCATACGTAATGGACATATTGAAACGGTGCATTCCTACACGAATGATCAAAACCTGATTGATAATTATCATAAGGCCCCTCGTAGGGGGCGTAGCGCGCCATTGAATCTGGTGATCAGTACAACGGGTGCAGCGAAGGCCGTGGCTAAAGCATTACCAGAATTAGCCGGACTGTTAACCGGTAACGCAATACGAGTTCCGACACCGAATGTTTCGATGGCCATCATGAATTTAAATTTAAAGTGTGCCACCGATAAGGATGAACTGAACGACTACATGCGTCAAATTTCGCTAAATTCAAAATTACAAAATCAAATCGATTACACCGCATCTACCGAAATAGTGTCTACAGATTTAGTGGGTTCTCGCCATGCCGGTGTGCTTGACTCACAAGCAACGATAGTGGATGGCGATCGTGCAGTTCTCTATGTCTGGTATGACAATGAATTTGGATATAGCTGCCAGGTTGTTCGAGTGATGCATGATATGTCGGATATCCATGTGCCTACTTTGCCGGTTGCCTGAGGGTGCTCTGAATTAAAGAAGACGGGTGTGCTAAAAACCGTTATTTGTTATTTCTGTAATTGATGTTTTAGGAAGGTACTGTGGAAAAAACCGTTATTATAGTTATTGCTGTGCTTTTGGTGGGTTACTTTTTGGTACGCAATTCAAGTGGTACCAGGCCTGAAGAGATTGCTGCAAACAAGAAAGCCGGTGCCGAGTTTATGGAAACAAATAAAACGGCGAAGGGGGTGGAAGCGACAAGTTCAGGTCTACAGTACCTGGTGTTACAAGACGGCACGGGTAGTCAGCATCCTTCGGCGACAGACAAGGTGAAGGTGCACTATGAAGGCAAGCTTCTGGATGGGACTGTGTTCGATAGTTCAGTGGAGCGTGGTGAGCCGATTTCATTTGGTTTAAATCAGGTGATCAAGGGCTGGACGGAAGGCGTGCAGTTGATGGTGGTGGGTGAGACGACGCGCTTCTTTATCCCTGCGGAACTAGCTTACGGCAATAAGGGTGCAGGTCGTGATATCCCGGGCGGTTCAACGCTGATCTTTGAAGTTGAGCTGATAGGTATTAACGAATAAGACTCTCTAACCGGACGGTTACTTCTGCATCTACTATGACATCCCATTTTGGGCTGTGATTTTTATGCCGCAAATCCGCAAATCCGAATCCGGGGACAGTATAACTATTATCCAAAGGTCCCTACCCTAAGCCCCCTGCAAATCCCCCTCTCCCTGCTCGGGCACCTGCCTCCGGTCATTCTTCAAAGCACGGTCAATAGATTCCTCCAGTTTCTTAATGCTTTTATCTAGCTCATCGGCAAATTTCTCAACACCTTCTGCGGCGTCACTGCCTACCTGATCGGATAGTTCCTGTAATTTTTCCCCGAGTTGTTCCATTTCAGAGTTGAATTCATCCGCAGAATTTTCCAGCTGTTTTTGTAATTTTTTACCGATCTGGTTCAATTTCCCGAACAGGCTATCAGCTTTATCCGTTATCATTGCATCGCGGGTTTTCTGGTAATCGACTTTCCATTCTTCATTTTGCATCACCAGGTAGGTGGTCAACTTCCGCTCTTTCAAATCGGTTCCAGTAGGAGGCGAGAATTGAGATACCATGCTGGCATTATTATTTTCGATGGTAATTTTACCCAGGCTCGGCTGAAAACCGCTCCAGTTCGTAGAAAGTCTATCGTAGTCTTTGACATCTACCAGCGTCGAGTATTTAACCACCTCGTCCGGTTTGTCTTCAATAACAGCCTGCCAGAAATACCGCGTGACCTGTTGCGGCGTTTCGGGCGACTGGCAGGACGATAATAAAAATCCAATAAGGGTAGCGACTATTAAAGCCTGAATTTTTCCTGTCATGATAAGTAATCCTGCGTGGCGACCTGTAATATGAAGGACATCTCTAAAAACACCCTGCATTGTAACTACCCCATTTCTCCATGCCAAAAATAAATTTACGGATTCCCTGGCGAGCTACATTTTTGGCTGATTTATAGCTTACGCACCGCTATGTTTTGTCCGTCTCTTGACAGGTATAATAATGTAATTTGCGCTTTCAACTGGACATTAGTATGAGCACCGAGATCAATTACCTGAGCAATCCCCTGAATGGCGTTGGTTTAAAAAGCCTGTTGATAGAAATAGTGGATCACTATGGTTTTGAGATTCTCTTTGCCTATTTAAACATCAATTGTTTTAAGAATAACCCGAGCATTGAATCTAGCGTGAAGTTTCTTAAGAAAACAGATTGGGCGCGTGAAAAGGTCGAGGCTTTCTATTTGTACCAATATAAAAACTTACCTAAAGCATCGTCAGAGCAGTTTTTACTACCTCCCAGAAATCGAATTGTACCAGATGATCAAAAGCCGGGTACGCCCGCCGAACTGACCCTTGAGGATGCTGAGTTTGTGCGAGAGAAGCGAGAAGAAAAATCAGCTGCCTGGGAAGCAGGACAACGTTCGGGCGAGCACTTTAGCACCAAACGAAAAAAGCCTTCCAGTGGGAGTGACAGCAAGAGAAACAATAAGCACAGTAAGCAGGACGGCCAGGCGTTACCGAAATCAGCAAGCACCTCTGAAGAGAGTGACAGCGATCCATGGGCGAACTGGAAAAATAAAACTGGCCGCTAAAATGAATAAGGGACCAACCAGTAAGGGATCGGAAGTACATGAAAACTATTCTCATACACTGTCGAATTAGAGGAAACGGAGAGATTATTCCCCAACCGACCGGTGAAATTGTTCATTATTTAATCCCTCCGTCCTCTTTGTGCTTTCCCTGTGGGCTATGTGTGAATCCACAGGCTATCGATATCTCTTCATAACTATCAGGCCCAGGATATCTCGAATTCTAAAAAATCGGTGTTGTTTAAAATAAGTTTCGAAGTCCTTATCTCCCGGCATCGGATAATAAGCATCGGTTTCTTCAGCTGAAATTGTAATTCTCGCATCCTTAGCTGCGAGTAACCGTCTGGTGACCCGTCGAAATAATCTCGCGCCAATGACTGCTGTGACCATTAATACAGTCTCTTGTGTCGCCTGGGGTTTTAACAGAAATGATCGTCGTGCTAACACGTCTCCTGTATCAACCCCATCATCAATCCAGTGGACCGTCACGCCACCCTTGTCTCCGCCATGATTCAAAACCCAGAAATATGCCATTGCACCCTTATAGGCAGGCAGCCATCCCGGGTGAATATTGAGCACTCCTATGTTCGGTATTGAGATAACTTCTGACTTAAGAATTTGTGAAAAATAGGCTGATACCAGTAACTCCGGGTTCAAATTCTGAATAAAGTTTTTGCTGGCATCATCATTAATATTCCGGCAACGAAAAACGGGGATATTGTGGTCACTGGCAATTTTCCATGCTGGTTTTAAACGCTTTTGCAGGAACGGAAAAACTAACGTCAATAAATAGCCCAGACCCTGAATACAGCGTTGCCAAAACAGCATACCTGCGAACCGCCAGCCAAATTTTTTGAGATGTTGTTTTATATGAGATCGACCACGAATTGACAGTTTCAATGGCTGAGCTTTTACCACACCAACAATATTTATCTCGGGCATGCCCAATAGCTTATTCATAATCATCGCGCTACCCAGATGACCAGCGGAATAAAGTACGACAACATCCAGGGATTTTTTAGTGATAGTCCTTGTAGACATTCAGGAAATAAATAGACGGAATTCCGAGGACAGTATACCTGTTACCCAATACAAATATCTGAATTCCCGGGACAGCCTGGGGCGAAGGTTTACGAGCGATCTTAAATTTGATTATTTACTGTTCAATAGCATCATTGCATTGCTTACTCGTATTTTACGCCGGGTTGGGTAGCTCCGTTAATCTCATCGGGGTTCAGCTTTTTGGCACCATGAGTCTTTGATACCAATTACTATTGACGAAAAAATATACCCACAGCGCGAAGAATAGACCGAATCCGAGCGCTGTATCAGAATCCAGGTTCTCAACAAAATAACTGGCCGACCAGTTGTCGTCGTCATCGACAAATAAGCCCGCCACTGCCATAAACAGAAAAACACTCATGGCGTAGAATAATTTGTTGTCTTTTTTCTGGTCTGTTTTCTCGTCGAGAGCAGTCTGTGTGCCAGGTGGCTTTTGGTAATTCTCCATTAAATGATCAAGGTGTTGCAGTGCTACTTGCTGTCTAGTGTCGCGCTCCTTGTCAGTGGCGGAGCTGTTAACCGCCTCGACCCAGCTGTTAATAAAGGACACCGCCTCGATATTGTGCTGTATGCCTTTTTCGAGTTTGTAATTGTTTTCACGAGATTTTTTCCAGCCATTGATCACATCGAATAATTTGATGAGCACAGCAAGTATGCCGCCGATAATGCTGATGATGGTAGATATACTGAGGCTGTCAGCTTCCACAAAAGGCTCCGTTTTTTGATTGGATACACCGGTGTAAACGAAGGCCTCGTAATAGTCAAGGTTTGACGAGGCTGAATGCGATGTTTGCATCGAATGCGGCAGTGCCACAGTAACCGTCGTCTAGGCTAATGTGTAACAGTCGCCTTTCATCAGAGAGAGCGACTGATTCGAGTTTAGCTTCGCGGCAGCTTGTTCTCAGGATCGTACAAAGGCTTATAACCCACCGATTCCAGTTTCATCGTAAACTGCTCGCCGAGATATTCGGTAATGAACTCACGATCTTCCTGGCACAGCTCATGGGGCAGGTAACCAAGCCCGATATTCTTGCCGATGGTGGGGCCATAGGCGATGCTGCTGAGATACGAACGACGGCCCTTGGCATCGATTGGGACTTCGCCAGTTTCTGGATTGATTAGCGGGCAATTGCCGACCGGAAAGCGTGCAATACCGTTCGAATCTTTATTATCGGTCATTGAAAAGGTGCACAGATACGCCACCTGGTGTTCGAGTTCGCGTTGTTTGACGTAGGGAGCCTTGCCGTGGAAGTCGGCCTGTTTGACTACTGGTCGCGCCAGACCGGCTTCGTAAAGGTTGTACTCGGTTAGCAGATCGGCATTTTGCAGACGCAGGCTCTTTTCCATGCGGCGACTATTGGCGTAGGTTTCGATACCGACGGGTGTTGCGCCCTGGGCATAGACCAGATCCCACAGCGACAGGCCGAAGCTGAACGGGACGTGCAATTCCCAGCCCTGTTCGCCGACATAGGAAATGCGGAAAGCTTCAACAGGAATTCCTTGCAGAGTCAAGTTGCGGGTCGCTGCAAACGGGAAGTTTTCTTCGTCCCAGGCAGCCGGATCGTCGGCGATGGATTTAATTATTTTGCGCGCGTTTGGTCCCCAGACGCCAAGACATGCCATGTGATCTGAGCGATCATCGATATAAACATTCCAGTCATTGTCTTCGGCCATGCGTTTCAACCATATGTAGTCGCGGTGACCGGCGTCGGCACCATCGATAACGCGGAAGCGATCTTGTGCGTGACGAATTACCGTGAGGTCGGCGCGTACGCCGCCGCGCTTATCGAGGAAATGGGTGTAGACACCCTTGCCTATGGCAGTGTCGCCACCAACTTTGGCGACGCAGGCAAATTCCATCAATGCTTCAGCATCGGGGCCCAGTACATCGTAAACGGCGAAATGTGACAGGTTAATCATACCGGCGTTTTCTGACATCGCCAGCTGCTCGGCGTTGGAGACGCGCCAGAAGTGGCGTTTGTCCCACTCATGCTCGCGCACCGGTACTTTATCGGCATATTTTTCCAGTAAGTGTTCGTTGGATGCGTAACCATGCGCACGTTCCCAGCCTGACAGTTCCATGAAGTAACCGCCTAGCTCTTGCTCGCGGGACCAGAATGGGCTGCGACGCACATTGCGTCCCTTGGAGTAAGGTTCGCGGTTGTGCACGGCGGGGTTGTAAATCTTGAACGCAGATTCGTAACAGCGATCGTAAATGTAAGAAGGCGTTTTCTGGATTGGGTAATGACGTGCGGTGTCGATACCAAAATAGTCCATTTCGGCGACGCCGTCGGTCATCCAGTCGACCAGTACCTTGGCGATGCCGGGCGCGTCTTTGACCCAGACAGCTATGGCGTACCAAAGTCCGCGGGTTAATGATGACTCGCCTACCGAGGGACCGCCGTCAGTCGTCACCTGTAGCAGGCCGTTAAACGAGTGCTTTTCGTTGTAGCCGATTTCACCGAGGATCGGGGTCAGTTCCATGGCGCGTTCCAGCGGCTCCATGATTTGTTCAAGTTCGAGATCACGCTGTGATGGCGACCAGTGTGTCTCACCTTTTTCGGGCAGGTCGCGCGGGTGCAACAGTCGAGGTTCCTTTTCCTCGTAATAACCCCATTCGATCTGGCCACCTTCGGGCGTTTTCGGGTCGCCGGTATCGCGCATA
The DNA here is from genome assembly GCA_024224415.1 of Gammaproteobacteria bacterium. GTDB lineage: Bacteria > Pseudomonadota > Gammaproteobacteria. The sequence goes on from JAAENK010000136.1 coordinate 6,629, forward strand.
TAAGCCGAGTTGCCCTGGTCGCGCATCAGCGGGTAACCGATGTCCTTGCCGGTGCCTTCGAATTCATTATAGGGAAAGAAAAAGGTCAGTGGATGGTCGACCGGCATGACGGGTAAATCTTCACCGGCCATTTCGGCGATGCTGCGACCCCAGAGTCCGGTACAGACAATAACGTGGTTGGCGGCGATATAACCACGGCTGGTTTCCACACCGACGATGCGACCGTCCTTGATATCGAGCCCGGTCGCCGTGGTGTTGGCAAAGGATTTCGCCTTGCCGGTTTTAACAGCGTTATCGACCAGGATTCCGGCAACTGTTTGCGAGCGTGGTTTCACCAGGCCAGCATCAGGATCCCACATTGCACCCTGGATCATGTCTTCTTCGAGCAGTGGGAATTTTTCCTTGGCTTCGGCCGCGCTAATCATTTTCACGTTGGTGCCGAAAGCCTTACCGGAAGCGACCTTGCGCTTGAGTTCCATCATGCGGTTGTCGTCGCCGACACGCGCTACTTCCAGCCCGCCGATACGGGAGTAATGGCCCATCTTGTCGAAGAAATCGATGCTGTAGCCGGTGGTGTAGCAGACGAACTTGCTGTGGTCGGTGGCATAGCAGAAATCGGAGGCGTGCGAAGTCGAGCCGCAATCAGTCGGAACCGATGTCATATCGATGCCGACAATATCGTCCCAGCCACGTTCGACCAGGTGATGCATTACCGAGGCACCGACGATACCGCCCAGACCGATGATGACCACATTAGATTTTTCTGGAAACTGTGCCATGATTATTCTCCCGGTGGCGGTCGGCTCTCGCCGGCTCTGCCAAAAGTTATGCTCAAAATAAGATCACGAAGTATAAACACCCAATTTTAACATCTCCAACCAATTTGGAAGCTTAAGTCGCGGCATTATCCAATTGTGTCGCATTTGTATACTTGATGTTGGTCATTTACCCAGGGCCGAACCAAAGATATAATTCTGCGGCTATGAGCCATTGCTTTTCCAAAACTCAAAAAAAGCGAATTTCGCTGACACTAGCTGCGATTCTATTCTTCTCGCAGTCGCTTGCTTTTGCCTACCAGGGAAAGGTTTCGTCCAGCGCTGAAGGATACACTCAGACCATCTGTACCATGTATGGTCTCGATACAATTTTTATCCCTGTTGATAATCAGCAAAAAGACAGGCTGTTTGATTGTCTCGAATGCGCCGTCTGTCTGATTCAGGCAAACCTGAAGGGACTGGTCACAGACTTTACCCCAAAAGTCGATGCCCGTTATATATTCGACGGCAGCAAAACGGGCACAGCCTCATACGCATTCTCCTCTCCCCACCTGTTCCTCCTGTTTCAGAGCAGGGCACCACCGGTCTGATCTCGAAGTGTCTCAGCGGCGTATCGATCGATTTACCGCCACTATAGAGACACGATTTACATGTTCACTTTTTATCTGGATTTAATCCTTCGGGATCGAATCCCGTTCACAACTGTAATACCGAGAAATTACTCATGACTCAAAACAAATTTATTCGAATTTCATTTATCCTGTTAGCCGCCCTGAGCTTTGGTTCGACGACAGCCGTTGCCTCTGATAGCAAAAAGAAGGACAAACCGGCCTGGGATGCGATAGCCGTTCACAGCTGTCCAGCCGGAACCACCAAACCATCTCCACATTGCGCTCCCACCGTGGCGGGCACCTTTGCGGAAGATGGTCGACTATGGCTTGCCTGGCCCAATGATGGCCACGTATATGTCAACTCGACCACCGATAACGGCAAGACTTTCAGTACTCCTGTGAAAGTAAATACTCAGCCGCAGTCCATCGATAACAATGGTGAAAACCGCCCTAAACTGGCTATCGGCCCACAGGGTGATATTTACCTGACCTACTCCATACATGCGAAGAAGAAATATACCGGTGACGTACTGTTTAGCCGCTCGATTGATGGTGGTCAAAGCTTCTCGCAACCTCGTTCAATCAACGACGGCAAGAGTAAAAGCAGTCTGCGCTTCGAGTCAATAGCGGTAGCCGACTCTGGAGAAATCATTATTGTATGGCTCGACAAACGAGATCTTTTCCAGGCTAAGGCAACAAAAACCCCTTATCCCGGGTCAGCTATCTATTACATTAAATCGAATGACCGCGGAGAGAGCTTCACTCCCAACAGCCTGCTAGAACACCATACCTGTGAATGTTGTCGCACGGCTATCGATCTTGATGAGCGCATACGCCCAGTTATTGTCTGGAGGCATATATTTGATGGCGCCCGTGATCACGCACTGATTCGCTTTGACGACAATGGTTTACCAGGAAATTTACAACGTACCAGCGTCGATAACTGGGCGATTGAAAGCTGTCCGCATCATGGTCCTTCAATCAGTATTGATAACAACAATATTTATCACCTCACCTGGTTCACCTCGGGGACTGTACGTCAGGGCCCTTTTTATGCCCGTTCAAGTGATCAGGGAGCAAGTTTCGACCATATTGTAGAAATTGGGGCCGATGGCGCACAGGCTGAGCATCCTTTTGTTCTGTCAGAAAGTGGCATCGTTTATGCTGCATGGAAGGACTTCGGCGATGATAAGACTCGCTTCCGGATTATGACTTCCAGCGACCAGGGCATGTCATGGTCAGCCGCAAAAGTAGTTGCTACTTCTGCTGACAAATCTGACCATCCGTTACTGGTAGCTAAAGATGGCCGGGTTTTTGCCACATGGCGTACTGCGGATGCGGGTTTTCGTATCTTCGATATAACTGGAGAATAAAATCATGACTTCTCAAAAACTGTTGTGGGGCCTGTTATTGACTGTCGTAATGGCTGGTGCAGCTGCATCACTGGTGGTGAAATCCTGGGACGATAAAAATACCGGAGAGCTAGCTATCAACCCTTTCATGAAGGGAACTCTCGCAGAGATCACTACAAGTAAAGCTGGTAAGCCCTATGTGTTGGCTTTCTGGTCTTATAACTGTGGTATTTGCGTGCGTGAGATGGAAGTCTGGAGACAGGTTAAAAAGGAATTCCCGGAGTTTGAGCTAGTTATGGTGACAACGGATTCGATCGAAAATAAACCTCGCATTAGTCAGGTTCTTGAGCAGGAAGATATGCAGAGATTTGAAAACTGGGCTTTTTCTGACCCGATTCCAGCCAGGATACGCAATGCCGTGGACCCCAAATGGCGGGGAGAATTACCGCGAATTCACTTCTATGACGCCAAAGGTGCTATGACGGTGCATATGGGGATGGCTAAAAAGCAGGATGTTCTGGCCTGGTACACGAAACAGGAAACGGAGAGACTGTAATACCATGTAATAAAAAGTGATGGAGGTTAGGTCGCGGCATCGTCTAATTGTGTCGCATCTGATCATATGCAATTGCTTGATTCCGCCCAGAATGACGATAGAATACTCCAGCTTCAAGCCGGGTGAGGTTGATACCGGGTGGCACAAAATCGGGGCTGAGTTGGAAAATGGAGTACTCGGCGATTAATCCAATAGCGACGGTGATCGAACTTATGATCCCGCAAACGAGAAATTACGAGCATAATGAAGATACTAGTTTGTGTGAAGCGCGTCCTCGACCCTCAGGTCAAGGCACGCGTCAAAGCGGACGGTTCTGGTGTCGATCTGGCAAATGCCAAGATGACCATGAACCCATTTGATGAAAACGCGCTCGAAGAAGCCCTGCGTCTGCGTGAAGCAGGTACGGCTGAAGAGATTGTGGTGGTGTCCATCGGTGCTGGTAAAACCGAAGAAACGCTGCGCCACGGTCTGGCGATGGGTGCAGATCGTGCGATCAACGTTGTTACCGAAGATGTGCTTGAGCCGCTGGCAATTGCCAAAGTATTAAAAGCTATCACCGATCAGGAGGCACCAGGACTGGTGCTGGCTGGTAAGCAGGCGATTGACGACGATTCTAATCAGACAGCTCAAATGCTGGCCGCACTATTGGGCTGGTCACAAGGTACTTTCGTCTCTGATTTGAAAATCGAAGGTGATACTGCTACAACTATACGTGAAGTAGACTCTGGTCTTGAGACTATTGCAGTGAAAATGCCTGCGGTCATCAGTGTCGATTTGCGTTTGAATGAGCCGCGTTATGTCAAACTTCCAGACGTAATGAAAGCCAAGCGCAAGCCAATGGATAAAATCGAGCTCGAAAGCCTGGGCCTCGATACTGCTAATCGCATGACTACTTTGAAGGTAGAGGAACCCGAAGGTCGCGCTGCCGGTATTATTGTCGAAAGCGTTAGCGAGCTGGTCGAAAAACTGCGTAACGAAGCGAAGGTGATCTAGTTATGAGTAACTTAATAGTCGTAGAACACGATAACAATGAAGTCGCTGCCGCCACATTGCACGCGATCACTGCCGCTCAACAAATTGGTGGTGATATAGATTTGCTCGTTGCTGGCGAAAACTGTGGAGCAGCTGCCGAGGCAGCCACAAAGATAGCTGGAGTCAGTACGGTCAAAGTCGCCGATAATGCGATGTTCGGTCATCATCTGGCGGAAAATCTGGCATCGCTCATTGTCGATATTGCGGGTGATTACAGCCACGTACTGGTATCAGCCACCACTTTTGGCAAGAATATAATGCCACGCGCCGCTGCATTGCTCGATACAGCACAAATTTCTGAAATTGTCGAAGTTGTCTCAGCCGATACTTTCATACGTCCGATCTACGCAGGCAATGCGTTGGCAACAGTGCAATCGTCTGACTCGATCAAGATGATTACTGTACGCACAATCAAGTTCGAACCTGCTGCTGCAGAAGGTGGTTCGGCCTCAGTCGAAGCGATAACTGGTGGTGCTGATAGTGGCCTGTCCAGCTGGGTATCGGCAGCTGGTTCCAATACAGACCAGGTCGATCTGACTTCGGCAAAGATTGTCGTCTCCGGTGGTCGTGGTATGCAAAATGGTGATAATTTCGCCATGCTGCACTCAGTGGCTGATAAGCTCGGTGCCGCTGTTGGCGCTTCACGGGCCGCGGTAGATTCGGGATTCGTACCGAATGACTTCCAGGTCGGCCAAACCGGTAAAGTTATCGCCCCTGATTTATACATCGCAGTGGGTATTTCTGGCGCCATCCAGCATCTTGCGGGTATGAAGGAATCGAAAGTAATAGTAGCCATCAACAATGACAGCGAAGCACCGATATTCCAGGTTGCCGATTACGGCCTGGTAGCTGATCTTTTCGATGCTGTGCCTGAGTTCGACGCCGCGCTTTAGCACCTGCTTCCAGGAAAATAAAACCCTGCTGCCGAGCGAAAGCTTGCAGTGGGGTTTTTTATTGGGCGACAGGAAGATGTCCAAGATATTCAATCCTTATGAATATTAGCCTATACTGGCCGGGATTCAGGTAGTTTGATCAGGATTATACTTGTTACTTCCAACCAAGAATGAGGAGCTAAAAATGACTTTGGGAGAATTATTACGAATTAAAGGTACCAAAGAGGTACTCAAAATTGGCGCCGATGACAGCATAGCTAAAGCCGCAACGATGATGACCGACAATAAAGTCGGTGCCTTACTGGTTGGTGATGCGAATACTGAGGTTGTTGGTATTATTTCTGAGCGCGATATCGTCCGAGGCCTGAGTCAACATGGCGCCAATCTGCACGATGTTCGTGTGGCTGAGCTGATGACTGCTGACCCGATTCGCTGCTCACCATCTGACACCGTACTACAGGCCATGGCGATGATGACCGATCGGCGTTTTCGTCATTTACCCGTGTTTGATAACGATAACCTGGTAGGGTTTATCAGCATTGGTGATCTGGTGAAGTGCCGTATTGCCGAGGTGCAGTTGGAGGCAGAAGCAATGAGGCAATATATCGCCTCCTGATTTTAGACCAGAGGAACCCCGTCGAAGCTCGACCGGGTTCCTTTTTTAACCCTTATCGATTTGAATTCTTTCAAGACGATACAATCCTGCGCCAAACCCCATGGCCGCCATTGCAAAAACCACCATCAGCAACTGGGCACTCTCCCAACTGCCCTGAGTAGTAACTATCATCGCGAGCATCGGCGGCCCCAGCAGCTGGCCCAGGTGCGAACCCTGGACAATAATACCGTTAATCATGCCGATGCGCTGAGGATCGGGTACATGCAATCTACTAGTGCCAAGAATGGCCGCAGGCAGCAATCCGCCACTGCAGGAAAAAAGCAGGCAACAGACAAAACGCATCAAATCGCCGGTTTGATCGTCAAAAACAACATAAATAGACAGCCCCATAATTAATGCTGAAAGCACAGTAATGGATCCACCGCGCCACTGTCGGTGCAGCAGCCACGCACCAATCAGGTTGCCGGGGACATTAAACGCGATCACCAGTGCTGTCAGCAACGAAGCGTTGCCTACTTCGATTCCTCGTTGCTCGATAAGGTAGGTGGGAAGCCATGCCATTATCGAGATCCACATCAGGGTATAGCTGGTAAAACTCAAGGCAAGAAACCAGGGAGCCGGGCGCCTGAACAGTGGTAAAAAGCTTCCTGTTGCTGTTTTATGGGGCTGTGACCTAACGACAGGCGGCAGTTTCCAGTGACCAGTAATCGCCAGCAAAGCCGACAAACTTGCAAACACGATCCAGAGCCCTCGCCAGCCAATGGTATCCAGAAAAATAGACGCGGCGACCATTGCCATCGACACACCCGTGGGAACATAAATGCTCCACAATCCAAGACTCCAGGAGCGATCACGTTGTGAACTGGCCGAGACAATGATTCCGGGAGCCGCAACCGCCACGCTAAGAAAACCGGCGCCTTCCAGCAAGCGAGTGATCAACAGGACTAAAGGAGATGTGGTTAAAACGGCCAGCACCCCGGCGCACACCTGCAGCCAAAGACCGGCCAGAAGAATCGAGCGCGGTTCAAATCGATCCGCCACAATCCCGAATCCTGCCCCGGTTGAACAGGCCAGGGCGCTGAAGATTGAAACAATCCAGCCCGCATAGACCAGACTCAGCGAATATTCCTCGCGTAGCAGGTTGAGCGAGGGTGGTGCTTTACCGATTGCCGCTGCGGCTAGAACACCGCTGCTAATGGCCAGCATGACCACCGTCCAGTTTGTTTTCTGGTTCATATTCTCTAGAGGATTTTGCGGGTATAGAAAAAAAGACTACCGCATCTTATACATTATCTTTGCCTAAGCCCAATACTCCGTAGCAATCTCATTACCCAAATCCGCTGCCACTAACTTTTCCCTGACCTTCAACAGGTGTTCGATCAATTGCGGTTCGGCCTGTGCATAGGCGTCGGTATCGGCAACACGGTTGACCACTACGCCGAGTAGTTCGGTTATGGCGTTACCAATCGAATTCTGGCTGATGGTGACGATCCAGCGGTTGTCATCGTTGCGATAAATCAATTGCTTGAAGGCGGGTTGCCAGCGAATCGCGTTAGCGTATCTGGCATCGTTAATACACTGGTCACGCACGATTTTGGCGGTGGCGAGGAATTTGTTACTTAACAATAATTTTTGTGTGACCTGTTCTGGAAAGTGCAGGTTACTTACCAGAGGTGCATTGCGACTCGAAACTTGCGAAAAGAAAGTTTTGTAAAAATCCAGGAATCCCTTCAATAACGTATCGTATTCAGACCAGAACTGGACTTCGTGAATCGAGTCAATGCCGCCGACGATTTCCCAACAGGGCAGGCCCTGGGGATAACCGGTGAGCTTAACCTGAGATTTCTCGCCAGTGACCGGGATTAATATTTCAAGATTGAGGGCATCGAAAAATGCCTGATAAACATCGTGCATATAGCTTTGAAACAAACTGTGCTGGCCACCGTCTGTGAGGTTTGGACAATTGGCGTCAGCGAGTTCAGCGTCGGCTAACGACAGTTTATCGAAAACGATAAAATGGTTATGCAACATGCGGATGCTGGGTACGCCTGGAGAAGTCAAAGGCCAGGTCGCGTCGAGACTGGCCTCTCCGCAAAGGATTAAATGCGAGTCGGGATTTGGGAAACTCTGTTGCATATAATCGATAATAATCTGGTTCATGCGGTTCCAGACGTTACGTACATGCTCGGGCACCTGGGTACGCCGCACCGGTCGACCTAATGGGTTGAGAATGGATTGTGAAGTATTGTAGATAATCGATGCATCGAACAGGTTCGAATGCCCAAGCGCCTTGCGGTATAGCAACAGGTCTTCGGGATTCCGTAACAGACCATTGTTATGCATCAGGTCGTTGAGGTTTTCGGTGCTATTAAAGAATTCATTGGCTTTCATGCCCTCGGGTACTTCGAGTGGAATGGGGCGATAGGCGGTAGTGATTTTTCTGGGGCCGATTTTCATAAGTGCTGCCAATTTCCTTACCAAATTTCAGCATAGCGCAAACCAGCAGGCTTTTGACTTCAAAAAATTTTAGTCAGGTATTGGCGAATTGAATACTGGCTGCTGTCATTGCGAGGAGCGTCAGCGACGTGGCAATCTTTATGGCGTTGATTAGTGAGAAAAAGATCGCCGCGCTGCGCTGCCGCTAATACGCTTTACTGTGCTGAACAACAAACTAAAGCTTAAGTAGAAAGGATTCTCAAAGGGATAGTAGCGCCCGTGCAACATGGATCGAATTCCTGTTGTCTACTTGGATGAAACCAATCCGTCCTGACCGAAGTCTGCATTAAATGACTCATTGTCTCGTTGTAAGTTATCCTCCAGTTGCAGATAGAATCCGTACTCAAGGTCACCGTATCGCTTGCTATAGCCAACCGATGGCTTGAAGCTGTCGGCGAAAAATGGAATCTCACCTAAACCTACGAACAGCTTTTCGGTTTCAGCTACTACCTGAAAGCTGCCTGGCATTAGCAGCACTAGAATCAGGATTTTCATTTTGATCTCTCCAACTTGTATTTCAATGCCATGTTCATTTGATGATAGCCTTCAGCAATGACATCGGGTGGTAAATCAGCAAAACCAACTGCGAACCCGGAGAAGTCTTCGTTGTGTTTCAACAGGGTTTTTCCATTGGATTGGGGTTCTAGTAAAAAACTATGTACACCATAGAAAATACCTCGAACGCCACCGCCCCAGGTAATTTCTTTGTTTTCAACAATTCGCATCATGTGAGGAGGTACCTTGACTTCTTTGCCATCCGGACGTGTTACGTAAATGGTCATTTCAGACCCTACCTCGAATTTACCCTCGACCCTTCGGTGATAGGGATTCCATTCAGGATAGGCTTCAAGGTTTGCCAGGACGGCATAAACCTCATCCTGAGGGGCATCTATTTCGACCGTCGTCCTGATTGCTATGGTTGAACAACCTGTTGAAAAAATGACAGCGACTAGTGCTGTAGCTTTAATTAACTGTGACGTTAGTTTCATAATAGTTTCCCCTTATCCAACCAATCCAGGTAATACGATGACCAGGTATGCCATCCATAGTAAGCTGGTAGTTATCCAGCCAGGCTGTGAAGCCAGACTAGTTTTGTGATTGATTTTCATTAGGACTATGGCTAGTGCAATAAACCAGAAAACCAGGGCTCCATGTGCCACGATGTTGAGGGGTGCTAATACCGAAAATACGCCACCAAACTGTTCTAATGAATAAATTAAGATCATTGCGCCAGCTAATCCGGGTATAAGTACAAGATTTTTTGAGAGAAGTTGGTTCTGATACAGATGGATAGCAAAAGATATTGCCCATAGACCTTCGAGCAAAAAAAACAGGTTTTCACCAATGGCCATGCCTGCAAAATTGTGGATTGATTGAAACACGACCAGAGCAGCTTCTTTAGAAGCAACCGAAGTTGCAGGATCTTGGACGATCTGAGCTAAATAGGGGACAAGAAATGGCCACCGCAGGAAACCAAAGGCTTGACACAAGCCAGCAAGAATTCCCAAGCCGGTCGATAAGGTCAGCCACAACGATGGCTGTTCCCTGTAGTAATGGCCAAGCATCAATACAAGGAGAATGAAGGTAATCTGTGACAATACAAACAGGTAGTAAAAGAAGATGATTTCAGACTGATGACTAATAAAGATTTTCATCATTTCAGTAGTTTCTAGTCGAAGTACATCTGGAAACTCGAAGTACGTTACCAGCCCAAAATAAGCAGCTAGCATCAGGCCGCTGAAAGTAAACATTGTCAGCGCAAGTGTGCGGTTCATAGTGATCATCAGTTTCTCCGTTTGGTTGTGTTGGGTAAAACAAATATCGTTGAAAATTGTCTGGGACTCATTAAACTAGTTTTATAAACGCTCAAACTGAGGGATTACCTTGAACCAAATGAAACCAGCATCCCCAGCCTTTTTGTCGATCAGGCAGGTACTGAAATGCCTGGTAGCACCTCCCGATGATGAGTTGGAAAACTTATTGAAACTATTCAAAACAAGGACACTGGAAGCGGGGGAGTACTTTGTCCGTAGCGGAGATCGGTCATTTGAGCTGGGGTTCATGAACTCGGGATTATTACGTTTCTTTTACCAGACAGATGATGGGAAAGAGTTCAATAAAAGCTTCATAACAGAGAATCAATTTGCCGCAGCTTATAGTGCATTTCTGACACGTTTGCCTGCAAGATTCAGTATTCAGGCCATTGAGAAAAGCCATTTGCTGATATGTGATCTTGCACTAGTAGTCAATCTATTTGATCAGCATCGTTGCTGGGAAAAGCTCGGAAGATTGCTAGCCGAACAACTGTATATCAAAAAAGAAACAAGAGAAGCTGAGTTTTTGCTTGATGATGCTGAAACCCGTTACCTCAACTTCCAGACAAACTATCCTGGATTGGAGGATCGGCTTACTCAATATCATGTGGCCAGTTACCTTGGCATTACCCCGGTGATGCTTAGCCGTATCCGTCGACGTTGATTTCTGCCCTCATTAAACTGGTTTAATGAGAAACGCATATTTTACGTACAGAATTGAAGTCCCAAAAATATGAGGATTTCATTATGGAACTCACCAATCGAACCATTCTTATTACAGGTGGAGCAAGCGGAATAGGATTTGCACTGGCGAAGCAACTTGTTGCACATGGTAACAAGGTTATTGTCTGCGGAAGGAGTCGGGATAACCTCAACAAGGTTAAGGAACATTTACCGGCATTAGAAACCATCCGATGTGACATCAATAATCCCAACGACTTGAATGAATTAGTGTCATTATTAGCTGGAAGATACCCGCAACTTGATACTCTAATCAACAACGCTGGAGTTCAGAATCAACTCAATTTAACCGGCGGCCAAACTACGGATCATGCGGTAACACATGAGATCAGAACTAATCTAATATCGCATATAAGCATCACTAACCGCTTGTATACATTGATTAGTTCGAACCGCAATCCAGCAATTATATTTGTCGGTTCAGCATTAGCAATCGTGCCAAAATATAGTGTGCCTATTTACTCCGCTGCAAAAGCTGGATTGCATAACTATGTACAATCTCTCAGACATCAGGCAAAAAAAGACAACGTACAGATTATTGAAGTGTTTCCAGATGTTGTTGATACGCCTATGACACATCACAGACAAAATGAATCCAAAATGGACTCTGGTCTCTTCGCTGTTCAGGTACTAACTCAATTAGAGAAGGGTAACATCGAGATTTTCACTGGCCGCACGCTTTTCTTGAGTGTACTCCATCGACTAGCTCCGGCTCATGCATTGAAGATAATTAATAGATCCCTTGATGGTTAGCGGTGTTGTAGTTTCTAATACTTGTGAATGCGGGGAAGTGGCCCTTAGTTTCTTTCCTTTCAAATTGTCTACTTAGGGTCGATAGCTGAGATTATCAGTTGTTGTTGATTGGTATCACGAATGACTGCAAATACAAGAGCCGCCGGGTTTGACCCAAAACGGGCTCTTTAACCGACTCAAGAGACAAGTTCTTCCTGCTTGATATTGTATTTTTCAATGGCCGGATTAATTTCACACTGCGTGGAACTTTCGTCAAACTCGTGCGGTGCAAACGGCATCGTAACCTGTCTGTAGGCGAGAATGGCCGCTATTAGTTGCTCCCGTTCGGCGGAGCTCAATTTTTCAACCGCGTCGGTGGACACGATTTCACGAATGGTGGCGCGCGCGTATTCCTTGGTTAATAAATGATTCATGTCAATGTTCTTCAGGCAAATCCCCCAGGTGCCATCGATCATGTAGTTCCAGGCATAATCCGAGCCGCCTGGCCACGGCGGAGGATTACCATTCAACGCCTCTTCAAAATGCTTGTCGAACTCGGCGCGTACTATTTTTGCGACGCTACTGAGTTTACGTGTCTGAGTCAGCGACAATGCCTTGGCAACCCATCCTTCGATTGATGGATGATAGTAGCGCTCCGGTGTTACTGGCAATTGATAGGTGCCGAAGCTGCTCGTGACATTCATTTCTCCGTCGACGACATAAGAAGCCGCGGGTATGCACTGTGCTTTTTCTAGCGCCAGTATTTGATCAGGTGTCGTGCCCGTGCGTTTAGCCAGTTCGTCAGGCCTCAGGTAGTCGTGTTCAAACAGATATTGCTGAACTTCTTGGGCAGATATATTGCTCATATTAAATCCTCCTTAGTACCCCGTGTCACAGCAACAAGGAGCAAAAAAATAGGGCAGCAAAGAGTATACGCCTAACTGATGCTAGCGTCCGTTTATGGTCGATTGCCACCATTTTATGGGTGAATTCACATAAGCCTGGTCAGAGATTCCTAAACGATGTGCTTGCCTCTGTCATTTGAGCACTTAATTGTTTAATAAATGCTTTACCCAACGTTGAGAGTGGCCTGTTTGTGGCCCAGATGATAGCGAGATCGAATGTGACGGCCGGTTCAAATTTGCGCACCACAATATTCTCCAGTGTATGGAAATCGATGGTGAAAGGATCGATCAACGCAACACCCAGTCCAGCCTGCACAAATGTTAATGCCGTATGAAATAGCCGGGTCTGGCAGCGGTCATTCCAGACGCATTGTTGTGCACTAAAAATCTCACGCAGGCGGTGATAGGTTAGGTGATATGGACCCAGCGTGATGAGCGGTTCTCCATGCAAATTTTTTGGGGTGATCACGGTTTTCGCCGCCAATTCATGGCCTGCGGGTAACACACAAAAACATTCGTAAGAGAATGTTTCGGCGGCGAGGTTGTCGTGCTCGAGGGGTGTTTCGGCAATACCTATTTCTACCGCATGCGAAGCCACCAGTTCCTGGATCGTGGTTGATGAACGTGTCTGGAAGGCGATGTTGATATCGGGCTTGTCGATTACGAATTGTCGAATCGCCTGAGGAATAAACGCCATGGATAATTCGGGTAAACCGGCAATATCGAGTTTACCGATATCCATATTGCGGATCGCCGCGGCCTGACGATTAACCTGTTCGAAGCCGGTTATTACCGATTCTGTTGAATTTGCCAGGCGATAAGCTTCCGGTGTCGGTTGCAAGCGCCCACTAATGCGCGTGAATAACTCGAACCCCAGTTCGTGCTCCAGGCTGGCGATCAGGTTGCTGACCCCTGGTTGCGATATACCAAGGCGTTTCGCGGCCTGGGTTACCGTGCCGGTATCCATGATGGTATGAAAGGCCTGAATTTGTCGAAACTGAAGCATGGCAATGGATACTATCATTATTTGTGATATGCTATCGAATTATTTATATTAGATTGAATGCTATGAAAGGCTTATACTTCGCTGCTGTTCACCGTCAATCTAACTGGGTAGGCCATGAGTAAATACTCCATTTTCTCGCTCGCGCGCAACGCCATGAGCTATCACCAGAACTGGGCCGCAGCCTGGCGCAGTCCCGAACCCAAACAACAATACGACGCCATTATTATTGGCGGCGGCGGGCATGGCCTGGCGACTGCCTATTACATGGCCAAAGAGCACGGCATGACCAATATTGCAGTGCTTGAAAAAGGCTGGATAGGCGGCGGTAATACCGGCCGCAACACTACCATCGTGCGCTCCAACTACCTGTGGGACGAGTCGGCGCATCTTTATGAAAAGTCGATGAAGTTATGGGAAGGCCTGAGTCAGGACTTGAACTACAACGTTATGTTCAGTCAACGCGGTGTCTACAATCTCGGCCACACTTTGCAGGATATGCGCGATATCCAGCGCCGTGTGAATGCAAACCGCTTAAATGGCATTGACGGGCACGTAGTTTCGGCACAGGAAATCAAGGCGGCGATTCCGCATATCAATATCGATCAGGGTTGCCGTTACCCGATTCTCGGCGCGTCGTTTCAGCCACGCGGTGGTGTCGCACGTCACGATGCCGTAGCCTGGGGGTTTGCGCGCGGTGCAGACAGGCGCGGGGTGGATATCATCCAGAATTGTGAAGTGACTTCGATATTGCAGGAAAACGGCATGGTTACCGGTGTGGAAACTAGCCGTGGAAAAATCATGGCGCCAAAAGTCGGTGTCGTAGTTGCTGGGCATTGCTCGGTGTTGGCCGACATGGCGGGTTTTCGCATGCCGATTGAAAGTCATCCGCTGCAGGCCCTGGTCTCTGAACCGATTAAGCCGATTCTAGATACAGTGGTGATGTCGAACGCGGTGCACGGCTATGTCAGTCAGTCGGACAAGGGTGATCTCGTCATCGGCGCTGGTATTGACAGTTATAACGGCTACGGTCAGCGAGGTAGCTTTTCCGGCATCGAGCATACGGTGTCGGCCATCGTCGAACTATTTCCGATATTCAGCCGCGTGCGTATGAACCGCCAGTGGGGCGGTATCGTCGATACCGCACCCGATGCCTGCCCGATCATCGGTAACACACCGGTGAAAGGCCTGTACTTCAACTGCGGTTGGGGTACTGGTGGTTTTAAGGCGACACCGGGTTCGGGCTGGGTCTTTGCGCACAATGTCGCCACCGGCGAGCCGCATGAACTCAATCGACCCTTCGCGCTGGACCGGTTTGTCACTGGTCATCTGATCGACGAACACGGCGCTGCCGGCGTGGCGCACTAGGAGAATAAAAAATGCTATTAATCGAATGCCCTTATTGCGGCGAACGCGATGAAACCGAGTTTTCCTATGCCGGTGAAGCGCATATCGCCCGCCCGCTGGAAACCGAAAAACTTAACGATGCCGAATGGGCGGACTACCTGTTCATGCGCAAAAATCCGAAAGGCGCGCACCGCGAACAATGGTTGCACGCCGCCGGGTGTCGCCGTTACTTCAATGCCGAACGTGACACGGTTAACTACAAAGTCAAATCGACTTATAAGATCGGTGAACAGTCATGAGCAAGAATTATAGACTCGCAGAAGGCGGTCGTATTAACCGTGAGCATACGGTTAATTTCCAGTTCAATGGTAAAAGTTATAGTGGCTTCGCAGGTGATACACTGGCTTCGGCGTTACTCGCCAACGGCGTACACATGGTTGGACGCAGTTGGAAATACCATCGCCCGCGCGGTATTTTAAGCGCAGGGGCTGAAGAACCGAATGCAATCTTCCAGCTCGAAAAGGGCAAATACACCGTGCCCAATGCACGTGGGACGCAGGTTGAACTGTATGACAACCTTGATGCCAGCAGCGTCAATTGCTGGCCCAGCCTGGACTTCGACCTGATGTCGATCAACAGTAAATTTGCACGCATGATGCCCGCTGGTTTTTACTACAAAACCTTCATGTGGCCAAAATCCATGTGGATGAAATACGAACATTTCATCCGCAAGGCTTCGGGTCTGGGTGAATCGCCGCGACAAAACGATCCGGATAGATACGAACACGCCCACGCGCATTGCGACCTGCTGGTAGTCGGCGGAGGCATCGCCGGTTTAACCGCAGCGCTCGCGGCCGGACGCGCTGGCGCCCGTGTGATGCTGGTCGATGAGCAAGCCGAGTTTGGTGGTTTGACGCTGAACAGTCATGCACAGATTGAGGGTAAATCTGCATCGCAGTGGATCGAAGACACCGTGGCTGAATTACAGGCCATGGAAGAGGTCACCCTGCTCAATCGAGCCACTGCATTCGGTTATCATGATTATAATTTCCTCACCGTGAATCAGCGTCTGACCGACCACCTGCCATTGTCAGAACGCAAATCTGGTCGCGAGAAGGTCTGGCAGATTCGTGCGCATCAGGTGGTGCTGGCTACTGGTGCTGCCGAACGTCCGCTGGTGTTTGCCAACAATGACCGCCCCGGCGTGATGCTGGCTTCGGCGGTATCGACTTATGTTAATCGTTACGCTGTAAAACCGGGTAACCGTGTGGTGATTTTTACCAACAATGATAGCGCCTACCAAACGGCGCTGGATTGCAAAGCGGCGGGCATCGAAATAGCCGTAGTGGTCGATGCACGTGCGCAATCGTCTAGTGAGCTAGCCAACACCGTGCGTAGCGCGGGTATCGAAGTGTTGAATGGTAGCGCTGTGGTCGATACCTCTGGTGGCAAGCATGTTAGCTCGGTGAAGGTCATGAATCTCGCGGCGGATGGTAAGTCCGTGAGCGGTTCGGTAAAAAACATTAGCTGTGATTTGCTGGCGGTTTCTAGCGGTTGGAGTCCGGTGGTGCACCTGAGTTCGCAATCGGGTGCGAAGGCGATATGGAACGATGATCAAGCCATGTTCCTGCCTGGTACGCCGACCCAGGCGCAGGTTTCGGTCGGCGCGGCTAATGGCACGCTCGATTTGAAAAACAGCCTGCATCAAGCTGCGCTGGCGGGTAATGCCGCTGCCAAAGCCTGTGGCTTCGATTCTGATATGGCTGCACCCAGCGCCGAAGCGCTAGCGAGTGAAGCGATACTGCCGTTGTGGCAAGTGCCATCGATTCATGCGTCGGGTCGCGGACCGAAAGCTTTTGTCGATATGCAAAACGATGTCGGCGTTGCCGATATCCAACTTGCTGCACGCGAAGGTTTCCACTCGGTGGAACACGTCAAACGCTATACTGCGATGGGTTTTGGTACCGACCAGGGTAAGCTCGGCAATATCAACGGCATGGGGGTACTCGCCCAAACGTTGGGTCAAAGTATCGCCGAAACCGGCACCACAACTTATCGTCCAAACTACACTCCAGTGAGCTTCGGTGCGATTGCCGGACAAAATCTTGGTGATGAATTATTCGATCCGGTGCGCAAAACCGCGATGCACGCCTGGCACGAAGAAAACGGTGCGGAATTTGAAAATGTCGGCCAATGGAAACGACCCTGGTATTATCCGAGAAACGGTGAGTCGCTCGATGAAGCGGTGAATCGCGAATGTCTGGCGACACGTGAAAGTGTCGGCATACTCGATGCCTCGACACTTGGTAAAATTGAAGTAGTTGGTCGTGATGCGGCGAAGTTCCTGGAAATGATTTACACCAACAACTGGATGAAGCTTGAAGTCGGCAAGGCGCGCTATGGTTTCATGCTCGGTGAGGACGGCATGGTAATGGACGATGGTGTCACTGTCCGCATTGCCGAAAACCATTTCTATATGCATACCACCACGGGTGGTGCGGCGGGTGTGCTGGCCTGGATGGAACGCTGGTTGCAAACCGAATGGCCGGAGCTGGAAGTGTTCCTGACTTCGGTGACTGATCACTGGGCCACCGCCGCAGTAGTTGGGCCGAATAGCCGTAGGGTGGTTTCGGCAGTTTGTGATGGTATCGACTTCAGCGCCGATAACTTCAAATTTATGGATTCACGAGTCGGCAAAATAGGTGATCTTGAATGCCGCGTGAACCGTATCAGCTTTTCCGGCGAACTTGCCTACGAAGTGAACGTACCGGCGAATTATGGTCGCTACATGTGGGAAGAGCTCATGCAGGCGGGCGCCGAGTACAACATTACGCCTTACGGCACCGAAACCATGCACGTTTTGCGTGCCGAGAAAGGTTACGTCATCGTCGGCCAGGATACCGATGGTTCGGTCACGGTGGAAGATCTCGGCATGAGCTGGGCATTGTCGAAAACCAAGACAGACTATATCGGCAAGCGTTCGCTGAATCGTCCGGATACGTTGCGTAAAGACCGCAAGCAACTGGTTGGTCTGGTTACTGAAGATCCGAAAACAGTGATTCCAGAAGGTGCGCAACTGGTTGATAACCCGGGCGCACCGATGCCGGTACCGATGGCTGGGCATGTCAGTTCGAGTTACTACAGCGCTTGCTGTGGCCACTCGATTGCGATGGCGCTGGTCAAGGGTGGGCATCATCGTACGGGTGAAACTGTATACGCACCGCTGGCGAATGATCGCGTGATCAAAGCCACCATTACCGACACCAATTTTTACGATAAAGAAGGAGCCAAAGCCAATGCCTGATTTATTCCAGCAACATAGTCCACTGGTGCAAATAGACTTTGGCGAGCTACAGGATAATGCACCAACCATTGAAGAAACTCCGTTTCTTGGGTACCTCAACCTGCGAGGGAAAACCAGCAATATGGCATTCGTCGCTGCGGTGTTGAAGGTGCTCGGCGTGGAACCGCCAACTACAGCCAATACCATGGTTGAGTCTGGTGATTATCGGATTTACTGGCTCGGCCCAGACGAATGGCTGGTAATCACCCCGACCGGTCAGGCGGGTAAGGTTCAGTCTGAATTGAATGCGGAACTGAAAGACGTATTTAGTTCCATAGTGGACAATTCCAGTGGGTTAACTTTGCTAAAAATCACCGGCGAAAACGCCACCAAACTGCTCAATCGTGATTGCCCGCTCGACCTGCACCCGTGGGTGTTTAAACCAGGTCAATGCGCGCAGACGCGCTTCGCCAAAGCGGGGATGACCATAGCGCCACTACGCGATGGCTCGGGTTTCGAGATTATTATTCGCCGTAGTTTTGCCGATTATATTGGTTTATGGATGCAGGACGCCTGCGTCGAGTTTGAATGAGTATATGGGCACCAACGAGGGGGTGCCCCAATACCCAACAATTAAACCCGACTGGATAGCGATTTAACGCCACCCGGCGTTTCAATCGCAGCAGATAAATAAGGTGACTCAGAATCCGCTATTTGTTTTATCTCGATCAGATGCCCGGCCCCAATCGAGTTCAATTTCGATTCCAGCCACTCAACCCGGTTGTGAAACAACGTCAGCGAAACTAGCAGACAACCCAAATCCGCCATGCCCCGCGATGGATGCGGCTGGCTATGCCACTGAATCACATAAGGCAACAGACCGTTGCCGAGCAAACGCCCATCGTCAGTCAGTGCAACTTGCCAACGCAATTGATCTCGACTTAATTCGGTTGGCGTACCAATTTCATATTCAGCAGCCTGTTTTATCCCCTGTATATCCGCCGTATTCATCATCCAGGTGATGAGCCTTGGGGATTGACGGAGTGATTCGCGCATCAGCGCCTCGTCAAGTGCAAACCAGCGTGGATGTTTGGGGACATCTGCCTGTGGATCGATAGCGATTAACTCCAGATAGCTGCCATTACCCAATTGCATCAAATGATTATGGGTGCCCATGGTTTGATGAAAACCACCTTTGGGGATATCGATGCCAAGTTCGTCTTGAATGTATTCGACACCTCGATTCAGCGAATCGGCGGCTATTACAATGTGATCGAGTTTGTTCATTTTGCTTAGTTTTGATGTCTGATTTATAGCTTATCGAAAACATCACCAGGTTTGTTTTTAGGCACTAACAAGGGATGCCCTTACAAGTAATCGTTTTTCCAAACCGTAGGAGCGCCCTTTGTGGGTGCTTAAATACCCAATAGTCAAACCTGGCTGGATAG
>JAAENK010000137.1 GCA_024224415.1 Gammaproteobacteria bacterium
AACCCACCCTAGCCTTATTATCAAAATAAAATAAGGGGGGGGGGGTATTGGTGCTCCCAAAGCATAACGCGGGATTACGCGAAAAATGGTTGAGAATCTTAATTTAATTTTGAAAATCCATTCACCTTTTGCCTGTTTGCTGGCATGATTCATTTGTTTGGCCCTGCCGCTTTCACCTCTAATGACTCGACAGGGAAAACGCCGGGCAATATGTAGGGTATTATCACTGCTATTGCCATCGCTGATGATGACTTCGACATCGGCCGGCTCGATTTTACTGAATAAATCCAGCAGGCTATGGTTTAATGTCTCGGCTTCGTTGAAAGTCGGAATTATGATGCTGAAAGCTATGTTGTTTTCGTCAGTCAAACGCACCGCCACAGCTACTGCCCTGACCGGCCGTACAGCCATAACAATGATCTGCAACCCGTATCGAAATATCTTCCATATTGGTATCCAGTACATCACGAATATGCAGTGGCAGTCCATTGCCTGGATTTTCGATATTCATGCTGAGCATCTGGTTGAAGTCGCAGTCGTATACGTAACCACGCCAGTCGACGCTGAGCTGGTTCATGCACATCAGGTTTTGCAGGTTTGCCACGTTAAAGGAATTCTTGAGTAAATTCATATAGCTTTCGAATTCACCTTTCGAGAGCAAAGTGCTGCCAAAGCGGGCTATCGGCATATTAGTAATAGTAAAAAGTTGATTAAAAACGATGCCAAATTCATCCTGCAGAAATCGCTGATAGTCTACCTGTAGTTCCTTTTGTGATGGTGGCAGATAAGGCCCGGTTGGGTTGTAAACCAGAGTAAGGTTAAGATCGCTATCTCCTTTGCCATAGCCTAGCTGGTTGAGGATTTTAAGTGCATCGATACTCTTTTGATAAACACCCTTGCCGCGCTGGCCGTCAACATTATCCTGCAGATAACAGGGTAGCGATGCAACGATCTGGACCTTATTCTCGGCTAGAAACACCGCCATATCTTCGAAGCCGGGTTCGAGTAAGATCGTCAGGTTGCAGCGATCGATGACTTTGACATTGTGTTCGTGACTTGCCCGCACCAAATCCTTAAACAGAGGGTTCATCTCCGGTGCACCACCGGTTAAATCAAGCGTATGAGTGCTCGGCAGCGCCAGTACCTCAAGCAGGTGGTCAATGTTTTCGCCAGTCATCAACTCTTTGCGTGTCGGGCCTGCGTTAACGTGACAATGCAGGCAAGACTGATTACAGAGATAACCCAGATTGACCTGTAAAATCTCGGGGATTTTACGTTTAATTACTGGGAAGCTGGTTTGCTCTAAAAGTGGCCAGGTGTCTCTCATACCGGATTCTAATTATTGTAATATGTGATAGACCGGCAATATATCATAGAGTTCCGGGTAATCCTTTTCTCCAGCTAATTAAACAGATTGAACAGCATGCCACTATTTTGTTTGATTATCTGCGCGGTTTTTTCATGCCCTGCGTTGAGCGCTATCTGGTAGGCATTTAAATCATCCTGGTTGCGGATTTGTAAATCTGCGCCTGACTGAATCAATAGCTCTGTAATGCTTTTCGCATTTGCTGAGGCAGCAAGCATAGTAGCCGTATCCCCGGCCCTATTCCTGGCATCGAGGTCGACAGCTTTGCTGGTATAGAAACGAGTCATTTTTTGCTTGCCGGACAGGACGGCAAGCATCAGCAGGGTATTTTTTTCATCGGTTATGCTCTCGGTGCTTGCGCCGTGATCTACCAGCAGCGTGGTAATTGCCTGGTGACCACGTAGGGTAGCTCGTGCCAGTGGGGTGTAACCGTTATTGTCGGCCTGGTCTATTTTCGGCGGATGTTTACTGGATAGTAATACCCGGGATAGCTTTAACAGCCCCAGGTCGGCGCTATGCCACAACGCTGAGCGGTTTTTTGTATCATTATCATTCAAACGTTTATCGCGTTTCGCCAGTTGTATGGCAATGGATTCCTGTTTCTGCTGTATCGACAACATTAATGCCCTATGTAGTGAATTCTGGTCGAGTGGTTGTGTGACCAGCAGTTGAGCTGATTTCTCGTGTTGATTGTTGATTGCAATCGATAAGGGGCTCATTTTATTCGATGCAATTATGGATGCTTTAGCACTTTTTTTGAGCAGAAACTGAAGTGTTTTCAAACGTCCTGCCGCCGCCGCAAGAAATAATGGTGTCTGTTTTTGCTGATTGGTTGCATTGATCTTACTACCGTTAGTAATGAGTAGTTTGACAATGTCGATCTGTCCCTTCTCCGCAGCTCGGTGCAAGGCTGTGTTTCCAGCCGGATCGACTGCATTGACATTGGTTTTCTGCTTTAACAATGCCGCCACGATCTGCATTTCGCCGAGCAGGCTGGCGATGTTTAATAGCGGCCATCGCGGGTACAGCGACTCTGATTGTCGTACCGTCTGTTCGAAGGATGCAATATCGATTCGATAGTTGTTCTGTTCAGCAAGTTTTGTGTCGAAGCCGTGTTGATTAAAAACTTTTAATATTGGTTCTAATTCCAAATTTCGCGCCAGATCTATCGCGGAAAGTTGTTTTTTATTACGAATGCTCGGATCGGCGTGGTTGTCTAACAGTATGTTAACCAGCGTCGGTTCTTTGTGGCGGGTCGCTATCATTAGAGCGGTATTACCCAGTCGGTTACGGGCATTTACATCAACCTGGGGTGCGATTTGTCTGGTTAGGCTGCTGAACCCCTGTTGCACTGCAATATGCAGGGGGTAGCTTTTGTTTTTGTCGGGCTGACCAAGCAGTTTAGAATCTGGCAGTAGCAGCTTCGCCATATCACGATGACCAGCCACAAGCGCTAACATTAGTGGTGAACGTTGATGGTCATCGATAATATTGATATTAACGCCCTGACCCAGCCAACGACGCATCGATTCCAGGTCATTGTGTTGGGCTGCGTAAAATTTGGATTTGTTGGTGATAGTTAGATTTTTGGGCCTGTCCTGGTTTTTTACCAACATAGCCAGCTTACGTATCGCCGGAGTATAGCCCTGTTCGGCAGCCGCTTTATATAGCGCCTCGACTCTGGTATTAATGGATTGATTATGGCTTTTTTTATCCAGCATCGAAGCCAGGGTATATTGCGCTTCCGGCAGACCACCCATGGCGGCCTTTTCGTATAAAGCCAGCGCGGCATCAGTATTCTGTTTAACACCTTTACCAGCGCGATATAAACCCGCCATGCGAAATCCTGCCGTTGCTATTCCTTGTTTGAGCAAAGGCTGCAACTGATCGACTGCCTTTTTATAATCGCGTAAGCGAATCGACTTATCGACTGCCGCAAGGGCCGCGTCGTTACCTGTACTTGCCAAGGCGTCTGTTGGTGAAAAAAAACCGCAAGCAACCAGTAAAATTGAAATCTGGAGTAATTTAAAAAATCCCATCATGCTGTTCCGTATTTGGTTTCGACTTCAACGCCAATCTGTTTTAGAAAGCCGCTTGGCAAGATGCCCCCTGCGTTGATAATAACAGCATCGTTGGCTAACTTAACCGATTGTCCATCACAGTCAAGACTAACCTGTTTGGGTTCGATTGCGGTCAAATTAGAAGGCAGGTACAGATTAAGTCGACCATCAGAAGCATATTGTTCGATACGCTCCCTGTTCTTCGCCTTGGCGCGAGAGAAACTATCGCTGCGATAAGATAGCGAAACTTCACTACCTGCTTCGTTGGCAATTGCCAGTGCGGCTTCGAGGGCGCTATCGCCGCCGCCGACGATCAGAACTTTCTGCTGCCTGTATTGCTGAGGATCGATTAAACGATAGACAACCTTGGGTAAGTCTTCGCCGGGCACATTGAGCTTTCGGGGTGTGCCACGCCTTCCGATGGCTAACAATACCCGATCAGTTTCGTATTCGTTACGATTGGTGGTTACTCTGAATCCTTGCGTTGTCTTTTCAATGTTACTTACCGATTCCTGATAGCTAATATTAATGCCAGTTTTCTTTTCGACGCCTGTCCAGAACTCGAGCAAGTCTTCCTTACTGGTTTCCCTGAAATTCATGGTGCCAGCGCCGGGTAACTTCACTGGCTGGGTCATGACGATTTTACCGCGAGGGTACTGGTAAACTGTGCCGCCGAGGGAATCCTGGTCGAGGGTCAGATATTTCAGCCCCGCCTGTTTGGCTGCGAGGGTTGCAGCAATGCCCGCAGGCCCCGCGCCAACGATTACAGCCTGATGTGGGTTAGCGCTGTTTTTAGGCAGGTTCTTTGTGAGCTTCGACATCGCTGATTTGCCCTGTTCGATGGCATTACGAATTAGGCCCATGCCGCCGAGTTCGCCAGCGATATAAAGACCTTTGACATTGGTCTCGAAATTGTCATCTACCTGGGGAATGTCGACGCCGCGTTGTTCGGTACCAAAAACCAGCGTGATGGCATTTTCGGGACAAACCTTCTTGCAGGCGCCATGACCGATGCAGTTTGCCGGCTCCAGCAGTTCGGCTTTGCCGTGATAAATGCCAAGTACATTATGCCCCAGTTGTTGTGGGCAGGCATAGACGCAGGATTTGCAACCAATGCAAAGGTTGCGATCGATAATTGGGTGCAACGAGGCGGGTTCAGATAGTCCTGTCTCTATGGCTTGCTGGCGGGTTTTTTCGCTTCCCGATTGTCGATGTTTATATCGATACGTAT
This sequence comes from Gammaproteobacteria bacterium, assembly GCA_024224415.1. GTDB lineage: Bacteria > Pseudomonadota > Gammaproteobacteria. The sequence continues at coordinate 4,658 of JAAENK010000137.1, forward strand.
AAGCGGCCAGAAACAGTAATATAGGCGTAAAATAAACGAAATTGTCCATTTCTAAAGTGGCTAGGTAGTGATTGTTAAAAACAGAGTATTAATAGTAAGCGAACATTAATATAATGTTTGGTAAATATTTCCCATATGTAGAGCTGAATACTTGATATATTTAACTAAAATAACAAACAAAAGTTAAATCACGCATATAAATGCATTTCCGTATCGCACGAAACTTTCTGACTGTGTCCTGGTATATTGGTCTGGCGCTGGCTGTGGTAGCTGGCTGGATGCTGCGCGAGCAACGCTATCTGGTGGCCGAGACTGGCATAGGGTACTGGCTGGGTATATTCGGGGGCACAATGATGCTGTTGATGTTGGTTTATCCGCTGAGAAAACGTAAACCGCGATGGCGATTTCTTGGCTCAGTCAAGTTTTGGTTCCGATTTCATATGCTGCTGGGTGTTTTGGGGCCGGTTCTGGTGATATTCCACTCTGGCTATCGACTAGGGTCACTGAATGGACAGGTGGCGTTTTTCAGTATGATTATTGTTTCGTTGAGTGGTCTGGTGGGACGCTATCTGTATCGCAGTATTCATCATGGCCTGTATGGTGAAAAGATTCGTTTCGAGGAGCTTTACCATCAAAACGAGAATTGGGAAAAAGTTCTGAATTTGATAAACCAGGAACGACCCGAAATTGCGGGGCAATTACGCGAGCTTGAAGAAAAGCTGGTTAATCGCCATACCGGGTTTAATCGCTCCTACTGGTTTTATCGGTCTACACGACGAGGGGTTGACCGATTGTATAGAAATATTCGGGTGCAATTAGCCAAATCTAAATTACGCACAGCGATGTTGGACAGGTTGACCAGCCTTCGTCAAATCTGCAACCTGGGAATCAATGAAATCTTGTTCTCCTACTGGCATATTTTGCATTTCCCCCTGTTTATCATGTTGGTGTTATCGGGCATTACCCACGTCGCTGTTGTGCATTTTTACTGATGCGTCTGCTAGTTGTCGTTTCTATCTTTATCCTCATGATAACTTCGGGTGGTTCGGTAAATGCTTTCGACCTGGAAAAACTATTTATGCCTGGTGATGTTATTGAGGGTCATAAAAAGCTTGAAGGCGAATGTAAACAATGCCATGTCAGGTTACGGGATACGACACAAACACGATTGTGTCTTGACTGCCATGAATTGATTGCCGAGGACATAGTCAGTAAACGAGGTTTTCATGGCATAAACAAAAAAGCGGGCGGTTCAGAATGCAAGGTTTGCCATACCGAGCATAAAGGGCGTGATGCAAAAATAATCTGGCTCGATAAAGATCGATTTAATCATAAGCTGACTGATTTTGTGTTACGTGGTAAACATCTACAAACCGAATGCGTTGATTGCCATGAAGCTGAAGAAAAATATCGTGAAGCCTCAACCACCTGTGTAAGCTGTCATAAGGATGATGATATTCATAAGGATAAGCTCGGGGAAAAATGTCAAAATTGCCATACACCTCTTACCTGGTCGGACAAGAAATTTGATCACGATAAAACTGACTTCAAGCTTAAGGATTCCCATTCAAAAGTTAGCTGCGGCAGTTGCCACGTCGACAACAAGTATAAAAAAACTCCCAAATCCTGTATTGCCTGTCATGCCGTGAAAGACGTCCATCAAAACAGGTTTGGTAAGCGTTGTGCGGATTGCCATAAAACCAGTGAGTGGAATAAGACATCGTTCGATCATAAACGCGATACGTCGTATTCACTGAAGGGCAAGCACCGATTACAAATTTGCAAAGCCTGTCATGTGGATCGTAAAGCTAAACGCATAGACAAAAAGAAGAAACCGCGAAATTGTTATAGCTGTCATCGGCTGGACGATGTGCATCAGCAGTCTAATGGCAAGAAATGTCAGAAGTGTCATAACGTACAAAGTTGGCGCGAATCAAATTTTGATCATGACGATAAAACCAGATTTCCGCTCCGCGGTGCGCACCAGAAGGTGAGCTGTCGGGCCTGTCATCTGGATGATGCCACCGATAAAGATATTGATACTGCCTGTTATGGATGCCATCAGCCGGAAGATATCCACAACAAGCAGCAAGGCAAAGTTTGTAACGATTGCCACAATGAAACTTCGTGGATAACTAAAGTACGATTTGATCACGACTTAAGCGACTTTCCGCTGATTGGTCAACACGCTGCGACTGGTTGTGAAAACTGTCATTTGAGTTCGGAGTTCAAGAGCGTCGAGAGTGATTGCAATAGCTGTCACGAATCGCACGATGTCCACAAAGCGGCACTGGGTGACGACTGTTCCGAATGCCATAACGCGAACGGCTGGATGATCTGGCAGTTCGACCATAGCAATACAGATTTTGATATTAGGGGCGCCCACGAGGATTTGCATTGCCACCAATGCCATAAACCTCTGCGTGCAAATCACTCGACGAGTCAATGTATCGACTGTCATCGTGGTGATGACATCCACAATGGCGGGTTTGGTGATAACTGTGTCGATTGCCATAAACAGGACGACTTTTCGACGATTGATATGCGCTCGATGAGTAGCTTTTAACGAAAAACCACTGAGTAAAAGGATTAGACTATGAAACTTTTTTTATTATCTAAAGTATTGTTCAGGCTGTCTTTGCTTTTTATTGCAGGCTGGAGCTTTATTCTCAATGCCGACAATACCGTTGGATTCAGTCATGATGAAACCTCGTTTCCACTAGACTTTACCCACGCCCAGGTGAATTGTGAATCCTGTCACGTTCAGGGTGTTTTTGTCGGGACACCAACCCAGTGTAGTGAATGTCACTCTAACGCAGGGAGGATTCAGGCTAGTGCGGCATCAATGCAACACATCAGTACTACTAATGACTGTGAATTCTGTCATCGCTCAGGTGGCACCTGGGAGGATGTTGTGCGGGTTGATCATTTTGCGGTTACCGGTAGTTGTCAGGGTTGTCATAATGGCGTGACCGCAACCGGTAAACATACGTTGCATATTCAAAGTGGTAATGTTTGCGACGATTGCCACCGCACATTTAGCTGGACTGACGCCGTATATGATCATGCTAGTGTTAGCGGTAATTGCTTTAGTTGCCATAATGGCGGGGTAGCCGATGGCAAGAACGCCACGCATGTGCTCTCTTCGAATATCTGCGATGATTGTCATCGCAACACTGGCTGGCTGCCGTTGGCGCACTTTGATCACAATGCGGTTACTGGCACCTGCGGCGGTTGTCACAATGGTGTGGTAGCTGAAGGCAAGCATGCAACGCATGTTATTTCCAGTAACGAATGCGGTTCATGCCACGTCACGCAAGGCTGGCTGCCGGCTGGCTTTGACCATAACGAAGCCTCGGGTAATTGCTCAAATTGTCACAATGGTTCCACAGCTACTGGAAAACCAGGCACTCACTTTATCACCACACAGGAATGTGACGCTTGTCATAATAGCTACAACTGGATATCAACAAATTTCAGTCACCTGTCATCAGCATATCCAGGGGAACATCGGGACCAGCTCAATTGTGATGATTGTCATTTCAGCAATAGCGAAACGGTCGCTTGGTCGCAACCTGCCTATCAGCCTGATTGTGCTGCTTGTCATGCGAATGATTTCGAATCTGACGAGCATGAGAAATACGGAAGTACTGATTATAGCGTTTCTGAATTGAGAGACTGTACTGGATCCTGCCATAAATATACAGATAGTAGTTTGACGACGATCGATGACATCAGAAATAGCGAACACAGGGTATCCGATAGTGAATTTTAACTGGACGAAACTGCTGTTGATTACAGTTTTATTTTTGCCAACCAGATTATTTTCGGCAAATGTAGACGTGCTGGCGATTGAGACATTTTTAATCAAGCCTGAAACTATTGAGAAAAGTTTGCCTTATGTTATCAATCTGGCGTCATTGACTAAACCGCTGGGTGCTTCCAGGGTAAAGCACTTTGATAAATTGGGCGACAGGCTGCTTTACTATGTCAAGGTTCGAGTCAATGGCGTGATTTATTTTCGCCTGTCATTGGGTAACTTTGCTAGCATGCGACTGGCACAGCAAGGTCTAATTCTGGTGAAGCAGTATTATCCGGATGCATGGATAGCTAAACGAACAGGTCTCGAAAGAAAACTATTGCAGGGTAAGCTCGAATCAGCTGAAGCTACAATAGCTACTCAGCTTAAACCTGCTGTTCCGCTATCTGAATTTACCGTTCCTGTGCAGAAAACCAAGACTTCCAGTAACCACGAAATCAAACTGGCTAACAAGCTGGAAAATCAGGCTAAAGAAGAATTTTTAAATCAAAATTATCACCGCGTGATAAAAATCGCCAATAAATTATTTGAAATTGGTGACCAGCAACAACGCCAGAAGGCAATGGAGTTAGCCGGTCTTGTGCGCGAACGCCAACGTAAGTTTGCGCAGGCGATTGCTATTTACCTGCAGTTTTTGGATTTGTATCCAGAAAGTGAACTGGCACCCAGGATTACAGCGCGTTTACATGGTTTAAGAACCATGGATTTAGATCCTCGGCAACGAATCGCGGTTCAAAAGCAATCCAGGCCAGAGCCTGAATGGAATATGCGGGGAGGCTTGTCTCAGTACTACCGTAAGGATTTGATTAGTCGTGGCGAGTTGGACAGCGAAGTGGTTAATCAGTCCCTGGTTTCAGATCTGGATTTGTATGCTCGAAAAAGGAGTGAGAACGAAACCATCGTCATCCGATTTGATGGAGGCATCGTGAGCGACAGGATTGACGATGAATCAGATTTGCGTATAAGTCGAGTCATGATTGACTACACCAATACCGAAGCAAATTATGCGCTCACTGGCGGGCGTCAATCGCGCACCGCCAAAGGAGTCTATGGACGGTTCGATGGGCTTGTTTATCAGGATCTGTCGCATTCGAGCTTTGATTACAGCATACATGGCGGATTTCTGGTCGAATCTTCATTTGATGGTTTTAATTCGGATCGGCGCTTCGTTGGCACCAGTCTCAATTTTTCACCACACGAAATTCTTGAAATCGATGTTTATCTACTGCATCAGGAAAGTTTCGGTCTAGTCGACCGTCAGGCCATCGGAACTGAGTTTCAATTGCGTGGTGACCGAGGATTTTTGTATGGTATTATCGATTACGATACGTTTTATGGTGATTTGAACAATGTCACTGCGATTACGAATTACAGATACGATGATCAATGGACACTGAACCTGACCATCGATTATCGAAATTCACCTTTGCTGACTACCACCAGTGCTATCCAGGGACAGGGCGTAGAGACGCTTGGAGAATTAATGGGTTTGTTTACAGACGAAGAGATTTATCAGTTTGCCGAGGACAGAACCAGCAAGAGTCAGAATATATTTGTGGGTGCCAGTTATAGAATCGATGCTATTCAGCAGCTTGATCTGAGTCTGTCGTATGCAAGTGTTGAAGCGACCGAAGCTTCCGGTGGTGTATCGATGGTTCCTGCCAGTGACGATTTTCATATCAACGCCGATTATAGTGTCAGAGGCTATTTTTACAGTGACGACTATACTAGTACTGGTCTGAGGCTGTCGGATACCAGTTCCGCCCAGAGTATTTCCTTTAGAGCGAGGACCCGATTTCCCGGACCGGGTGATATCCGCTATGATCCACGCATCAGGCTTGATTATCGCAAGAGTCAGACATCGGATGTTGAGCAGTGGATTTTGAATCCCAGTATGCGTATGACTTACCAATACGGTAGAAATTTAAGTTTCGAAGGTAGTTTTGGCATCGAGTATTCCAATTTCGATTTACCCGGTCTGGATGACCAGACGGTATATGCTTTATTCCTGGGTTACGTTTATCAATTTTAGCCTTTGACCCGCTTTGAAAGCTCAGCCGATTTGATAGGATATTAATTGACGGATAGGATTTTTTCTTAGGAAAATCATTCTATCTCCATGTGTTTTGAGGCAAAATGCAAAAGTTCAGGCAACATCTCGATAAAAGAATTTTAAGAATGCCTGGGCTGGCACTGGAAGAATTGGGGTCAACTGAGTGAAAATCTTTTTTTACCACCTGTGGAATTGAAGAATTCCGATTATCGGCCGTTTATTAGGGATAAACGTGATGTGGATATCGCATTTTTGAAACCTGGTAGTATTTAGACGGGTTTATGGTTAGTAAACTAGAATATACTTTAACTATACTGCTATAGTCATATCGTGATACTCGGGAATAAAACAACTAAATGAGCGTTGAATTTGAAATTGCAAGCGATCAGATCGATGGTGCCCGCGACTATCAGGAAGATGCTTACATGGTCAATCAGCTTGGTGAAGCCGAGAATGGAGACATATGTTCGCTTGTTATTATGGCCGACGGTATGGGTGGTCATGCCGCCGGTAACGTCGCCAGTAATATGGTCGTCGCTACTTTTAATAAGACTTTTCAATCCCGTTTCCCTACCAAAGATATAGCAGACGCCCTGACCGATAGCCTCAATCGTGCCAACGATCAGATACGTGCCTCGGTAAAAGAAACCCCGGCATTGCGCGGCATGGGTTGCACCATGGTTAGTGCTTATGTCGAGGACAACAAGTTATTCTGGGTCAGTGTTGGCGATAGCCACCTCTACCTGCTGCGTGACCGTGAACTTATCAAACAAAACGCCGACCACAGTTATGGCGCCTATCTTGATATGATGAATGAACAGGGCATGGAAATGGATGAGCAAGCCGGTATGTCGCGCAATATGCTCATGAGCGCAATGACGGGTGAGGAAATCAGTAGTATCGATGTATCCGAAGCTCCGATTAAACTGCGCCCCGGAGACCGTGTTATTGTCGCGAGCGATGGGCTCGACACACTTGGTGCAGGTGCGATTATTCAGTATTCATCCTGGTCGGCCACTTCCAAGGAATGTGTTTACGCACTGCTTAAAGCGGTGGAGGATGCCAATAAAATCAACCAGGACAATACCACGCTGATCGTAATTGATGTCAAGGAGCGAAGCGCACAGCCTGGCTCGGTTCAAGCCGAGCAGGTTCAAGCTGAAGAGCCAGTAGCGCGTGTCGCCGATGTCCGCATACCCAAGGCCCCCATAAGAGAGCCGCGTTCTTATAAAGGTCTGATATGGTTGATAGTACTTATGTTACTAGGGGTAGGTGGTTACTATGCCTGGAAGATGGGTTTCGTGCAGAAAGCGGGTGATGCGGTTGATAGTATCGAAACTATTATTAAGGAAAATATACCTAAAAATATTGAACCAGAACCGGTCCCTGAACCGGAACCCATTCCTGCACCGCAACCCGAACCAGAGGTGGTAACACCTGATCCCCAGCCTGAGCCGGTTGCCGAGCCTGAATACGTAGATAGCCCTGATGCTTTTCGAGACCGACTGAAGTCGGGCGGTAATGGTCCCACCATGATTCGTGTTCCCGGAGGAACCTACCGTATGGGTGGGGCCTCCGGTATCGTTGCCGCAGACGAAGTACCGCGCCACGAAGTTACGATCAAACCCTTCATGGTCTCTGTATACGAGGTAACCTATGCCGAGTACGATAAATTTGCTCGCGCGAATAAACGCAAATCCCCCAAAAGTTCGGGCTGGGATCGCAAGACCCACCCTGTAGCTGAGCTATCCTGGGATGATGCGCTGGCTTATACAAAATGGCTGAGTAAACAAACTGGTAAAAACTATCGTTTGCTATCCGAAGCCGAGTGGGAATATGTTGCCAGGGCCGGCTCCAGGATGTCTTATTGGTGGGGTGCTTCAGCCGGTGTGAATAATGCCCATTGTTTTGATTGCAAGAGTGATTTTAATACCAGTAAACCGGCCAGGGTAGGTACTTATAAACCCAATGCCTTTGGTCTCTATGATACCGCTGGTAACCTGTTTGAATGGGTGCACGATTGCTATCATAATAATTATACCGATGCACCAACTGATGGCTCGGTCTGGGAGGGTGGCGACTGTAACTATCGTATCGTTCGAGGTGGTGCTTTCAGAAGCCCGGCCAGTTCGATGCGTGTTGAAAACAGGGAAAAATTCAAGAGTGGTCGTGGGCAATACAATGTCGGTATTCGAGTGGCACGCGATCTCTAACCAACCAGCCGCTATTGACTGGTGCCAGATCGAAACAGTATTACTCGATATGGATGGCACTTTACTCGATCTTCATTTCGATAATTACTTCTGGCAAGAATACCTGCCCCAGCGTTATGCTGAAATAAAATCGGTGGCACCAGAGTTGGCGCGACAAAGCATTCAGCAACAAACCCAGTCGATAAGAGGTACACTGGATTGGTATTCCACCGATTACTGGAGTGAAACACTCGGTGTCGATGTGGTCGAGTTGAAACATGAAGTCAGCCACAAAGTGGCTACACGGCCATATTGTGTCGATTTCCTCGATGCCCTGAGAAACGCTGATAAAGATGTGGTGATGGTGACCAACGCGCATCACGATAGCCTGAATTTAAAAATGGAAAAAACAGGAATCGCGCATAAATTTGACCGTCTCATAACAGTACACGAATTTGATCTGCCGAAGGAAAACCCCGATTGCTGGTTAGAAGTCCACAGTCGACACGCTTTCGATTCGGAAAAGACTCTGTTAATCGACGATAACCTGCAGGCCCTGCAATCGGCACAAAGTTACGGTATTGCCAGTTTACTGGCAATATTCAAACCTGATTCCATGGCTCCGGCGCAGGAAGTTACGGGGTTTCCGGCGATTCATTCGTTTGACGAAATCATGCCGGTGTTGGAGAGCTAGTCTGGGGCTTGACCATTGCCCGGTAATGATATAAAAGTTGCCGGATAAAACTTGCAGCGGTTATCGGAGATCCAAGCCCACGACATGCTAAACTCAGAGAAACACGACCCATTCAAGAAACCTATTTCACATGTTCTCGATATCATTGGCGAGAACTGGTCACTATTGATTATCAGGGAAGCATTTTTCGGTGTTCGTCGTTTCGAGGAGTTCCAGTCTGAACTGGGCATAGCGCGTAATATTCTGACTTCGCGGCTGAAAAAACTTTGTTTGAACGAAATTCTTGAAAGGGTGCCGATAAAAGAGGGCGCCAAACGTCACGAGTATGTACTAACCCACAAGGGTAAGGAGTTAATGCCGGTACTTATCGCGCTCACCCAGTGGGGTGACAAATGGGTATTTGGGGAAAATGCCGAACCAGTTATATTCATGGATCGGGAAAATCAGGAGCCAATCGCAAAAATTAATGTCCTCTCGGCTCGTGGGCAACGACTCCGGCCTCGTGAAATCATGGTAAGGTCTGGACCCGGAGCAACATTCGAATCAAAGCAACGCATCGAATCCATGAATAAAAACCTGGTATCCAGTGTAGAAGTGTGACTATTGGTCATGTCTTATCAGGGTCTAATAAGTGCTGTTTTCACTTGCCAGAACCGCACAAACCAGTAGAGTCTCGTTTTTAGAGATACGTTGTAGGAAAAGTGTAATTGAGTAGTTATGCCTGAGTCGAATAATCCCCTGGAATGCCCGGTTGAAGAAAGCAATTGTCACTGGCTTGACGAGGTTGAAAAACTTCGTCGTCAGATTACCCATCTGTCTGAGCTGGTATTAACCGATGCGCTCACAGGGTTATACAATTTCCGCCATTTCAAACATGTATTGCAGGCGGAAATGGATCGGTCAAAAAGAAGTGGTATCCCGACCAGCCTGGTAATGATTGACCTGGATCACTTCAAACAGGTTAACGATAGTTATGGTCATGAAGTGGGTAATATTGTGCTTAAAGCGGTGGCCGATACACTTGTATCTGAGGTGCGAACTACCGATGTGGTTTGTCGATATGGTGGCGAAGAGTTCGCCATCATATTCGCGGAAACACATTTAAACCTGGCAGTGAAAGTGGCTGATCGTATACGAGAAACGATCGCTGCTACCATTATCGCTTACGATGGTGGCGAAATCAATGTGACTGCCAGCATGGGCGCCAGCGTTTATATGAAATCCAGTATTCTGAGTGCTGATGATTTTGTTGATTCCGTCGACAAGTATTTATATGAAGCCAAAGCCTCGGGGCGTAATTGCATCTGCCATATCGACTACAGCGATCTCCGTGCGGTTACCGAAGTTGGTGTCGACGAGCGTGCGATGTTATTCGGCAGAGACTGAATCAGCCTGGTAGCGTTTAATACTATCGGTAATTTCACGTTTTGCTTCTTCAGTGTCCACCCAACCATCGATCTTCACCCACTTGCCGGGTTCCAGGTCTTTATAGTGTTCGAAAAAATGTGAAATAGAGTCCAGCAGCGGCTTGGGTAAGTCGCGCACTGTGTTGATAGCAGAATACATGCTGGAAAGTTTATCGATCGGAACCGCCAGAATTTTCGCATCATTACCCGCTTCGTCGGTCATCTGTAGCATACCCAAAGGTCTTACCTGGATTACCGATCCGCTGATTAAAGGCACAGGTGTTACCACGAGCACATCGGCTGGGTCGCCATCGTCGGACAGAGTTTGTGGTATATAGCCGTAGTTGCAGGGATAGTGCATTGCAGTACCCATGAAACGGTCGACGAACATCGCGCCGGTATTTTTATCAACTTCGTACTTAACCGGGTCGCTATGTGATGGAATTTCAATAATGACGTTGACTTCGTTCGGCACGTTGTCACCGTAACTGACTCGATCCAGAATCATGTTTTACTCGGTAAATAAGAAATGGACAAAGAATTATAATCGATATCGATGCTTTCCTGCGATTCAATAGTAGAAATTCAATTTAAATATTGAGATTTTTAATAAAGCCATTACAAATCAAAAGGTTCGAGCTTCTGCGCTACCAGCTGATTTTTCAGGACAACATACTTCGGCATACCGTTATTATCGTATTCCGGGTAAGCTTCGCCCTGAATCAGTGGGTAGAGGTATTCACGGCAGGCATCGGTGATACCAAAACCATCGCTGGTAATGAAATCGGTTGGCATCATTTTCTCGACGTTGGCCACATCGGCCAGATCCACGCTGCCGATTTTCCACGCATAGGGTGAATTGGAAATCCGATCTACGGTCGGCATAATCGCATTTTTGCCTGCCAGCGCCATTTCAACACCCGACTTACCCAGTGCATAAGCCTGCTCGACATCGCTTGCCGAAGAAAGGTGGCGTGCGGCGCGTTGCAGATAATCCGCCACCGCCCAGTGAAACTTGTACCCCAGCTCCCGCTTGATCATGTTGGCGACTACCGGTGCTACACCGCCCAATTGCGCGTGACCAAATGAATCACGCGTACCCTGCTCGGCGAGGAACCTGCCATCGGCATATTGCGCGCCTTCGGAAACCACGATCGTGCAGTAACCGTGATTTTCAACCTTTTCTTGAACAGCGGCGGTGAACCTGGCCTGATCGAAAGGCACCTCGGGAAATAGCACTAATACTGGAATATCGTAATCCTCGACTAAACCACCCGCTGCGGCGATCCAGCCTGCATGGCGACCCATGACCTCAAGTACGAATACCTTGGTTGAGGTCTTCGCCATCGAGCGCACATCGAAGGAAGCTTCGAGCGCCGAGACAGCGATATAC
>JAAENK010000138.1 GCA_024224415.1 Gammaproteobacteria bacterium
CTACGCCGTATTGACGCTGAAACACCGGTTATTATTATTACTGGCGACGATGGACGCAACTATTCGAAGCCGATGTTATCAACTGGCTTCACTAAAAACAAAGATGCAAACGCATTAGCGATGAGTGATGCGGGTTCCATGGCGTTGCAGTTTAATTGCAGCATCTGGACGAATACTACCGTCAGTTCGATCAATACCGAGGCACAATCACTGGTCCTAAATACTGGTATCACTGTCGAATACAGCAAGCTTGTCATCGCTTGGGGTGCAGACGTTATTCGCCCACCGATGGAAGGCGATGCTCAAGATCTCGTATTTTCGATTAATGACCTGGTTGACTACGATAATTTCCGCAAAACTTTAGCGAAAAACAAAGCGAAGAAAATTGCTATTATCGGTGGCGGCTTAATCGGCTCTGAATTTACTAATGACCTTATTAACGGTGAATTTGAAACGGAAACCGTTGACCCTATGGGTTACACGCTTCCTACATTATTACCTGAAGTTGCCGGTAAAACTGTTCAAGCGGCACTAGAAGCTAAAGGCGCCAAGTTTCACTTTGGTCCATTAGACAATGGTGATTTTGGTCCTGTTGCGACGGCTGTCAATAAAACCGACGATGGCGTTCAAGTTACGCTGAATAACGGTGCCACTATTGATGCTGACATAGTGGTTTCTGCAGTTGGTGTTCGTCCGCGTATTCAA
>JAAENK010000139.1 GCA_024224415.1 Gammaproteobacteria bacterium
CATGATGATCGAGGTAGGGTAGTACTTCGCGAACAATGTCATAGACTCTCCTGGTTACTATGCTCAAAGTTGCTGAGCCGCCTTCGCGTTGGTCAGCCGCCAGTGCTGCACAAATCAGTTCAAATGCTCATTATGGAAGGCGTCCTGTTCTTCGATGATGATCAATGGACTATCATTGGTCGAATTGATTTCGATATAGACATCGATAATTGCTTTAGTTCTCAGGGCTGATAGCAGAAATACCGCGCCCCATTGAGTGAATGCTACATAACATCGCAGCGCGGACATCGATCTCGTGGACATCGGTCTAGTCCAGGTAGCTCAATGTGGTATGCTATCCGCCGATTTAAATTCACTGAATAAAGACTATCAAGCATGTTTAAAACGATAGCAGATACAATTTATTTTCACGCTTAAACGGAGAAAATCCGATGTCAGAATATCAGGCGCCGTTAAGAGATATGCAGTTCGTGATTAGTCAACTGACTAATCTGTCAAATATAAATAAGTTGCCGGAATTTGAAGATGCCACCGAAGATCTTGTTGCCGATGTATTGGAACAGGCCGGTCTACTGGCCAGTGAAGTATTTTCACCTTTAAACCAGCCCGGCGATGAGCATGGGACTTTTATCGAGAATGGTGTGGTTGTTAGCCCGCCCGGATTCGCAGAAGCTTATCAGCAGTTTTCCGACAATGGCTGGCAAGGCATAGGCCAATCGACTGAGTTCGGTGGCCAGGGCTTACCCTATCTGCTGCATTCGGCAGTCGCAGAAATGTGGGGTTCGGCAAATCTATCACTGGCTTTATGCCCTTTACTGACCTCGGGGGCAATAGAAGCAATTAATACCCATGCCAGCGATGAATTAAAACAACTTTATTTACCGAGAATGGTCAGCGGTGAATGGAGCGGCACCATGAACCTGACCGAGCCGCAGGCGGGTACTGACCTGGCAGCGATTCGAACCCGCGCCGAACGTGATGGTGATCATTATCGGATAAAAGGACAAAAGATATTCATCACCTGGGGTGCGCATGAAATGGCGATGAATATCGTCCATCTGGTGTTGGCGCGTTTACCCGATGCGCCCGAGGGAGTAAAAGGTATTTCATTATTTCTGGTACCGAAATACCTGCCGAATGCTGAGGGTAATCCCGACGAGCATAATGACTTGAAAGTTGTCTCGCTGGAATCAAAACTGGGTATCCATGCTTCGCCAACCTGTGTGATGAGTTACGGCGATAATGATGGTGCGATTGGTTATCTGGTCGGTGAAGAGAACAATGGCCTGGCCTGTATGTTCACGATGATGAATAACGCCCGCCTCGAAGTCGGTATGCAGGGTGTGAGTCTGTCCGAGCGTGCCTACCAGCGTGCACTGGCATACGCGCAGGAGCGCGTGCAGGGCAACGCTATCGGGCAGCAGGGCAGGGTCACCATTATCCATCACCCCGATGTGCGTCGTATGCTGATGCAAATACGCGCGATTGCCGAAGCCGGTCGCGCACTTGCTTATGTCACCGCAGCTGAAACCGACATGGCACATCATGCCGAATCGGCCAATGCCAGAGAGAAGCATCAATCACGCGTCGACCTGTTTGTGCCTATCGTCAAAAGCTGGTGTACCGAAATGGCTCAGGAAACCACTAGCCTGGGTGTACAGGTACATGGCGGTATGGGTTTTATCGAAGAAACCGGTGCCGCACAGCATATGCGCGATGCACGAATCGTGACGATTTACGAAGGCACCACCGGTATTCAGGCGCTGGATTTGATGGGGCGCAAAATCATGCGTGATAAAGGCAGAGCGATTGGTGAATTGATCGATGAGCTGAAGGTTTTCGGGGACGAACTGAACCAGCAGGGTGGTGAGCTGGATCGCATTGCTAAGCCATTTAGTAAAGCCTTAAGTGCGCTGGAAGAGGTCACAGGCTGGTATTTAAGCAGGGTCGTCGAAGACCCTTATCTAGCTGGTGCGATTGGTGTGAATTTTCAAATGCTAGTCGGTAATGTGGTCTGCGGCTGGTTGATGGCGCGCTCGGCAGTTGCTGCGCAGGAGGCGGTTGATTCGGGTAGTAGCGATATTTTCTACATCAACAAAATCAAGACAGCGGTTTATTTTGCCGAACAGATATTACCGCGTTGTGAGGGTTTGCAAGCCATCGTCAAAAGCGGCTCCGACAGTGTTATGAGCATTGAAGTCGATGAGTTCTAATAAAGATCAGACCAAACCTCAACGATCAGATTATCGTTTTTTCACCCCGGTACCGACCCGCTGGGGTGATGCCGATGCGCTCGGCCATATCAACAATGTGATGTTTATGCGTTATATCGAGAGTGGGCGGCTGGATTACTTTGCAAAGGTTTGTAGTCTGCTCCTGGAGCCGGGACTCAGCCAGGGTTTCGTACTCGCTAGCATAAAAGTCGATTTTATCGATCAGGTGCATCACCCGGAGCAACTCATGGTCGGTACCAGTATCACCCGGCTTGGTGGAAGTAGTTTTGATATTGACGCCTCGATATTCAGGGAGGAAGAAGATAACCCTGCATTTACCTCCCACGGCATTGGCGTCTGGTTTGATTTTATCAACAATAAAAGTCAAGCTATCCCTGATGAAATTCGCTGCCAAATTGTAAACTTTGAAGAAGGATCATTGACATGACTTATGAAACCATATTATTGGAACGCAAAGACTCGGTAGGCCTCATCACCCTCGATCGCCCCAAAGCAATGAACGCGCTCTGCGAAGCTCTTTTCAATGAACTCGCATCCGCCCTGGACGAACTGGAGGTCGATGAAAAAATTGGCGCGATTGTAATCACAGGTAGTGAAAAAGCCTTCGCTGCGGGAGCTGATATCCTGGAGATGAAGGATAAAAACTACTCAGATATGTTGGCGGATAATGGTTTGACGAAAAACTGTGATCGTTTGGCACAATGCCGTAAGCCAGTGATCGCCGCCGTTGCAGGTTATGCGCTCGGTGGTGGCTGTGAAATGGCGATGATGTGTGATTTTATCGTTGCAGCGGAAAACGCCAAATTCGGCCAGCCGGAGATCACTATCGGCACCATACCAGGCATAGGCGGCTCACAACGACTCACGCAATTGGTTGGTAAGGCCAAAGCGATGGATATGTGTTTGACAGGCCGCATGATGGGTGCCGAGGAGGCCGAACGCGCCGGGTTGGTATCACGTGTTGAGCCGCTGGGAAATTACCTGTCGGTGACACTGGAGCTGGCCGCGCAAATCGCCAGCTATTCAAGACCGGTAGTTACCATGCTCAAGGGCCTGGTGAATGCTGCGCTGGAAACTCCACTTGCCCAGGGCCTCGAGACCGAGCGACAGCAATTTAAAGCTACTTTCGCGCTGGAAGATCAGAAAGAAGGCATGGCGGCTTTCTCCGAAAAGCGTAAGCCAGAGTTTAAAAATCGGTAGGGGTGAGCCTTGTGTTCGCCCGGATCATGTTAGTCCATACTTTTCCCATTGACCTAAATCAAGGAGTACCGTTTCGACAATTGGTAGAGTGGCATTGTGTACATCGGACTGAAAAAGATAGCTAAAAACAGGGCGCTGGTATTAATCAGCGTCTTCGCTTTTCTGTTCAATACCACTTTTCCGTTTTTTCAAACCCTGAATGCTGCATCGACTGATGGTTATACCGCTGTGGTTTGTACGCTGTTTGGCGAGGAGACCATATTTGTTTCCCTGTCCGAGCATGAAGGTGAAAAACACCACCCCAGTGATTGTCCGAAGTGCCCTTCATGTATTGTCTTAACCAATGCATCAATCTGGTTCCCTGCTTTTGATTTTTCTGTTGGGGCAACGCTTTTTCGACAAAGTCATATTATCGCCGAGCACCCCGTTGGGGATTTCAGTGTCGTTTCATTCTCTCATTACCTAACCCGGGGTCCTCCCGCATAGGTCTCAGGGAACCTGTTCCTGATCGAATAAAGTTTTTACTAAATTTATATGGCCCAGTCAAAAACTGATTGAGTGCCTGACCTATCCATATTTTGAGAACACTATTAATGAAACAGTTTATTAACCAGATATTATTCACACTATTCCTGCTCACTTCCTTTTCAGCTCAAGCCGGAGAACTAATGGTTTCAGATCCCTGGGTTCGTGCTGGTCCGCCTAATGCGCCGGCATTAGCGGCTTTCATGAAACTGGATAACCATTCCGCTACAGCCTTATCTGTTGTTGAGGTTCGAACTTCTCTTGCCGTCGATCGTGTCGAATTACACCGCACCCAGATGAAGGATGGTGTGATGAAAATGATACCGCAGGAAGCTATTCCAGTGGGCGCTCACTCGTCAACCCTTTTGAAACCTGGAAGCTGGCATATCATGCTGATTAAACCCGCCGAAGTGCCGAATCCGGGTGATATGGTAAAACTTACCCTGGTGCTTGATAATGGCAGCGAGAAAACCGTCAGTGCAATGGTGCGCAAAGGCATGAAGATGATGAGCGGCGATCACGATCATAATATGAAGCACGATTAACGGGTGACGAAAATGAATCCAGTATTTTTAAGATTGTGCCTGGTTGTTGCACTGGTGTTGTCAGCTTGTAATCCAACTCAATCAAGGCCAAGCCTGGAGTCTGCAACTTTGTTGCCGACAGCCAAAAAGCTGGATGATTTTAAACTGGTTCATTTTGGCCAGGGTGAATTCAATCTCGATAGTATCCGGGGTGACTGGTCGCTTTTCTTTTTCGGCTATACGCGCTGTCCCGATGTTTGTCCGACCGAGTTGTTCATGCTGGCCGAAATGATGCGGCAAATCGAACAAAACCCTACGGCCGTTGAAGCCGTGCCGCAGGTAGTGTTCGTCTCGGTGGATCCACAACAGGATACGCCGGAGGCATTGCAAAAATATACCAGTTACTACCACAAGTCATTTAAAGGCGTGACAGGAACACAGGATGAGGTCGACAGACTCGTGGCTGCTATGGGTGTATTCTATGAAAGGGCTTACACCCTATATGGTAAGCCGTTGATAATAGAAGAGGGTGCAGAAGTACCCGAGGGGCTGGAAGACTCTTACCTGGTTAACCACACAGCCTCAATAATTCTGACCAACCCGGATGGTGACATGCATGCCGTGTTCTCCACGCCACATGTTCCTGAGGTGATGATTCAGGATTTAGCCGCGATGCAAAAGGCATGGTAGTAAAATCCAGCCTTAAAAAGGCTGCCAGGGTTCTGATCCATGTAATTGTGCTAACCAGCCTGGTGTCGCTTGCCGGTTACTACTTACTTTTTCATAACCTTCCAACATATACCAAACTGCCACCGGTAAGCGATTGTAAACTGCAGCGACAGGCCTGTTTGACCAGCTTGACTACGGATGCCGAGGTAGAATTTGAAATTTCACCAAAAAACCCCGACCCGACAGAATTACTTTATCTGGATGTCAGTTTCAAAGGTATTAGTCCAGATAGCGTGAGGGTGAGGTTTGATGGTAAAAGTATGAAAATGGGGCCGCTGGAGTACGAATTAAAAAAGCAGGCCGCCGATGTGGGAATTTCCCGGTTCTCCGGGAAAGGCGGGCTGTCGGTTTGCATACGGGGTGTCATGGAGTGGGTAGTGGTCGTCAGCATAAAGCTGGGAAACCAACTTTATGAAGTACCGTTTGAGATGGAAACGAATTACAATCCGTGAGTTTCATGATTTACTCTAGAAGGTGAAAAATTATTTTCAACCCATTTGTAATATCAGCCATTCCAGTTTCTGAAAACTGTGCTAGAATATGCGCCGGTAGAAATCCGGTTCTTCAAAATTTCCTTGTAAATCAATAGTTTGCAGTTATTTTGACGCCTTTATTAGAAGGGAGGTGGCGTATTTTTATTGAATTCGACCAGTGTGTTGTGCCTGGTAAGTAGGCGTAAACAGATTTTTTAACATTTATTTAATTGGAAACCACCATGGCTGACCTGAACAATTATCGGAATATCGGCATATTTGCCCATGTTGATGCCGGTAAAACCACCACCACAGAACGTATTCTGAAACTCACTGGTAAGATTCATAAAATCGGTGAAGTACATGATGGTGCGGCAACCACCGACTTCATGGACCAGGAGCAGGAACGTGGTATTACCATTCAGTCAGCGGCGACTAGTTGTGAATGGAATAAACATCGTCTAAATATCATCGATACGCCGGGACACGTTGACTTCACTATCGAAGTTTACCGTTCGTTGAAAGTGCTTGACGGTGGTGTCGGTGTATTCTGTGGCTCGGGCGGTGTTGAACCACAGTCTGAAACCAACTGGCGCTACGCCAACGAATCTGAAGTATCGCGAATTATCTTTGTCAACAAGCTTGATCGACTAGGCGCGGATTTCTATCGTGTAGTTAAACAGGTGGAAGATGTGTTGGGTGCCAATCCGCTGGTGATGACCCTGCCAATTGGCACCGAAGATAATTTCACCGGCGTGGTTGATTTGCTCACCCGCAAAGCCTGGGTCTGGGATGATTCCGGCGACCCAACCAAATACGAAATTCAGGAACCGCCAGCCGACATGGCCGACCTGATCGAAGAATACCGTGAAAAGCTCATCGAAACTGCGCTCGAGCAGGATGACGATTTGCTGGAAAGTTATCTGGAAGGCGAAGAGCCTGCCATCGAAGATATCATGCGCTGTATCCGCAAGGGTACCATCGCGCTGGATTTCTTCCCGACTTACTGTGGTTCGGCGTTTAAAAACAAGGGTATCCAGCCTGTGCTGAATGCAGTAGTCGATTATCTGCCTAATCCAACCGAAGTCACTCCCCAGCCCGAAGTTGATCTTGAAGGCAATGAAACCGGTGAAGTGGCGACAGTTGATCCGGCCAAGCCATTGCGTGCGCTGGCATTCAAAATTATGGATGACCGTTTCGGCGCGCTGACCTTTACTCGTATCTATTCGGGTAAATTGTCCAAAGGCGATACCGTTTTGAATACCTTTACCGGCAAAACAGAGCGTATCGGTCGTATCGTTGAAATGCACGCCGATGATCGAATTGAGCGTGATTCCGCCGAAGCAGGCGATATCGTTGCGTTGGTGGGTTTGAAAAACGTTCAAACCGGACACACACTGTGTGACGTGAAACAGCCAGCGACGTTGGAACCGATGGTATTCCCTGATCCGGTTATCTCAGTCGCCATCAAGCCCAAAGATCAGAGTGCTTCCGAAAAAATGGGTATTGCGCTCGGCAAGATGATCAAGGAAGACCCGTCTTTTTATGTCGAAACTGACGAAGATAGCGGCGAAACCATCATCAAGGGTATGGGTGAATTGCACCTCGATATCAAAGTCGACATTCTGCGCCGTACGCATATGGTTGATGTCGAAGTCGGTAAACCGCAGGTAGCTTATCGTGAAACCATCACGCAGCGCGTCGAAGACAGTTACGTCCACAAGAAACAGACTGGTGGTTCGGGTCAGTTCGGTAAGATCGACTACATCGTCGAACCTGGCGAGACCGGCAGTGGTTTCCAGTTCGAGTCAACCGTTACCGGTGGTAATGTACCGCGTGAATTCTGGCCTGCCATCGAAAAGGGTTTCAAAAGCTGCATGGTCGAAGGTGTGCTCGCAGGTTTCCCGCTGCTGGATGTTAAGGTCAACCTGTTCGATGGTGCTTATCATGCAGTGGATTCATCGGCCGTGGCGTTTGAAATCGCCGCTCGCGGTGCCTATCGTCAGACTATTCCAAAAGCTTCGCCACAATTGATGGAGCCGATTATGAAGGTTGATGTATTCGTACCCGAAGATCACGTTGGCGATGTTATTGGAGATTTGAATCGTCGTCGCGGCATGATCAAGGCTCAGGAAGCCACGACTACAGGTGTTCGCGTCAAGGCCAATGTGCCACTGTCTGAAATGTTTGGTTACATCGGCGATTTGCGCACCATGACTTCTGGTCGCGGTCAGTTTTCGATGGAATTCGAACACTATATGCCTTGTCCGAAAAATGTCTCGGAAGAG
>JAAENK010000140.1 GCA_024224415.1 Gammaproteobacteria bacterium
ACGCCCATTGGTCAATATTCGACTAGGCCATTCTATCAGAATCCTAATGCTTTGGTGGGTGTGCCAACTAGCGGAATAGTTCCGCAGGGTAGAACCGGAAAAACTCAGTTTAACAACGGTAAGCCATATAAAACAAAATATTTAGCACGCGGATACGCGGAGCGAAGAGAGTTGACGGGACGCCACTCCGGAACCGTAGCTTTAAATTTGTCGGGGTCGCTTGAGAGGTCGATCCACGTTGTGCAGGAAGGCGCGACCGCGTCAACACGATAGACAAACGAATGCGAGACGGTAAAAATGGAAGGCAACGAAACTCGATTTAGTCGGACTATATCGGAACCGACCGAGGACGAACGCGAGACCGGAATACGTGCGGCGCAATTAGAAGTACAAGCGATATTAAACGAAATAGCCTAATGACATTAGCGCAAACCATAGTAGACGAAATAATAAAGCAAGTTGAAACCGCAATCGGAAACGATGTAAACGGGGACGGTATCGGCATTTTTGATATTAGTGGACACGTTGTGTCGCTCGAAGTTTCTAAGACCGGAGAACGCCAGTACATAGGGCTAGACGATACGAAAGGCAACCGGTTTTATATTCGTTTAAACGGATCGGTTACAGAATCGAGAATTACCGGAGGTTCAAAGCGCGGATCGTGCGGAACTGAAGACCGGACACGTATACCGATGAAATTGGTCGCGCAACATTTTTGCGAAGATCCCAAAAAGCTACTTGAAGGATATAAGCGCGCTTTATATCGTGTAAAATTGCCGAAACGATTCGATGATTTTGCAATGCAATACACGCGCATAAATCCCGCATCTATGAACCCGATACCGTGGGACGTGTTCGCGGCTGAGACAAAAAAAGATCCTTCCGAACTTAAATCGATGATGCAAATCGTATCGGTCGATTTTATTTTAGAATACCAATACAATTACGCGGACGATTGTCCGACTATCAATATTTGCTAACCGTGGTATAAACCGCAACCGGGCAACGCTACCACGGGAGGCGCGGCGGGTTCGAATCCCGCCATTTTAAAAAATAATTATGAGCTGTTGTAACTGTTGTACGAATACGCTTTTTGTTGGATGTTTCCCGCCGTGCGGGCTGACTATCGACTTTTCGAACGGTGCCGCCTCCGGTATCGATGGCGATTGGTCAATATCTTACGAGTTCGGACGCGTTTCCGGATCTCAGACCGTCACGTTAACGGCTGCCGACCCGATCGCGTTCACCTTCACGGAACTAAACGAATACTATACGTTTACGGCCACGATTACGGACCCGAACGGGGACACGTATATACAGACCGTTGACGGAATCGAATACGATTGTTTTAAGTTCAGCACTAAACCGACCCTATGAAAATCGTAAAACAACAAAACGGTAACGTTATAATTACGGATGATTTAGGCGACGTTTACGAGTTGATACAAGACATCGGAACGCGTATAAAATCCGTCGGAATTGGTGACGTAGTGTCACTGAGCCAAAACGGATTCGAAGTGTTTAGATTCGCGACCGCTGACGTAATCGCCACGCAAATATTACCGGCCGCAGAAATACCGTTTTCGGGTACGACTTCGGATTTAATCCAGTTGCTATCGAACGGATTTTTTGTAATTACTACCGGCGGCGGCGGTGGCGGTGGAGAGGTCAACACTGCGTCAAATGTCGGGACTGGTGAGGGTGTATTTAAGCAAAAGTTAGGCGTAGACTTGCAGTTTAAGACCTTAATTGCAGGGACTGGCGTAAATATAACAAGTGCAGCAGATGAGTTGACAATTGACGCCTCTAGCGTCGGTGACATGCTAGCGAGCATCTACGATCCTAGTAACTTACAACTAGATGTATATAATAAAGCTAATGAGACCGGCATTGAACAGATTACCGGCAGCATTATAACACCACCAACATTAACTGCAACGGCTAACAACTACAACCCAACAGGTTTTGCAACGGCTAATATGATAAGGCAGGATGTTAATGCAAACAATAGACAGATTACAGGTTTTGTTGCTCCTGCTTTGGGTGTTAATCGAATAATCATGATCAATAATATAAACACTGCAAGTAATGACATAAGATTTGTTAATAATTCGGGGGCTAGTATTGCGGAAAACAGGTTACTACTAAGGGACAGCGGCAGCCGTTCACTAAGACCCAACCAGACTGCAATGTTTTGGTACGATCATA
>JAAENK010000141.1 GCA_024224415.1 Gammaproteobacteria bacterium
AAATGGGCTGGATATGGGTTACATTTTCCCGAATCACCTGCATATGTAGAAACAGGTAATCCGCCAGGGCCCGGGTTATCCGTCCACCGACTATAAACAGGGTATGCTGCGTATCCGAAAGCAGTTTGCAGCTTGCATCGAAATCCCTGGATACAACCTGTCCAAGGGACTGTCGAATATTTTCTATAACCGCCTCTGAAAACCGATTCAGGATATGACTATCCGGTGCTTGCTGAGCCCAGCTGTCGTGCTTGGAGATGGGGCCGGCAATTTGAGCCGACAACTCCTGTCGCAATGCGATCTGAAAATCTGGAAAACCCCTGAATCCCAGTTTCTTTACCATGCGCACGATCGTAGCGGACGATACCCCCGATTTTTCTGCCGCCTGGGTAATCGAACCAAGGACGGATGCCGGGTAATTTTCGTTGACGGAATGCGCGAACTGTCGTTCTGCCCGGGTCAAGCGATCAAAGGCCTGCCGAATCAAGTCAGCAACTGTATCTGCGATGGGATCAGGGTTATTTGACACAGTCATAACATCTGACACTCCAGTTGCCTAAAAACAAGGAGGCGCGAATTGCGCCTCCAGGCTTGTAGTAATAGCAGTAAACTAGCCGTAGCGGTACGGACGACCGGCTTTTTGCATATCGGAATTGTACTTCTTGAAGATATTTACAATCTTTGCCTTGGTGGGAGATTCGCTGGCAATCTTGTCCCAGAACTTGACGGCGGCCTTTTCAACGACAGCCCACTCCTCATCCGGTATCGAAGTCAGTTTCAGCTTGGTGCCACTGACTCGCAACGCTGCTTCACCCCCCCAATACCACCACTGACGGTAGTAATGTGAACTGTCCATGCTCAACATCAACAGTTCCTTGAGGCGATCCGGCAGCTTGTTGTAGGAGTCCATATTGGCAAAGAAAGAACCTGCCCAGGCACCGGAGATATTATTGGTGAGGAAGTAGTTGGTTACATCTGCCCAACCGACCGTATAGTCTTCGGTAATACCAGACCAGGCAATACCATCAAGTTCGCCAGTTTGCACAGCCACTTCGATATCTTCCCAGGGCAATGTCACTGGCACAACACCGAACTGCTCCAGGAATCGACCTGCAGTCGGGAAGGTGAAAACGCGTTTGCCCTTTAAATCAGCAAGGCTGTTGATCGGATCTACCGTATTGAAATGGCAAGGATCCCAGGAGCCGGCAGAAAGATGCTTCACCCCAACCTTCGAATACTCGGCATCCCAGATTTCATTCAAACCGTACTGATTGAACAGGACAGGCACATCCAGCGAGTAGCGACTCGCGAACGGGAAGTAGCCACCAAACACAGTGACTTCGGTGGGTGAAGCCATCGAATCATCATCGGACTGAACCGCATCAATGGTGCCTTTTTGCATCGCACGGAAAAGTTCACCCGTGGGCACCAGTTGGTCACCATAAAACAGTTCAATCTGCATGTCGCTGCCAGCGACCTTGTTAAATGAATCGATGGCCGGTTTAACAACATGTGCTGCCAGTGATGCACCTGCATAGGTTTGCATGCGCCATTTAATGGTTGATTTAGCGGATACGTGAACGGCTGGAGCTGTTAACGTGGCGGCTCCGGCGATGCCGACACCCGCGGTTTTCAGAAACTGCCTCCGCTTGTTTTTTTGACTATCAGTCATGGATTCCTCCGGTTGCTGGTTGATAAAAAATACTACTCTCTATTTGCAGTTTTATTATCGGCGCCTAGCGAGCATAAACAGTTTCGGGTAGCCACAATGCAATTTGCGGAAACACCATTACCAGTGTCAGGGCAAAAATCATGGCAATAACAAATGGAAATATGGATCCGTAAATATCCTTCAGGGTGATCTCGGGAGGCGCCATCGCCCGCATCAAAAACAGGTTATAACCAAAAGGGGGCGTCATGTAGGCAATTTGTGTGGTAATTGTGTAGAGCACGCCATACCAAATCAGGTCAAATCCCAGTGCATTGACTAACGGAACATATAGTGGCGCAACGATTACCAGCATCGCAGTATCGTCGAGAAAGGTTCCCATCAAAATAAACGACAACTGCATCAATATCAAAATTGTCCAGGGGCTCAAGCCAAGTTGATCGGTAAACAGGCTTTCAATTGCCTTGACGGCGCCCAGGCCATCAAACACTGCACCGAAACCAAGCGCTGCCAATATGATCCACATAAACATGCAGGAAATGGCCAGGGTTTGACGCACCGAGGTTTCAAATACCTGTTTGTTCATGCGTCCTTTGAGTACTGCAACCAGAAATGCAGTCATGGCACCGATGGCCGAGCTTTCCACCAGGCTGGTCCAGCCATTAACAAACGGAACCATCATCGCTGCAAAAATCAATATCGGCAGTAGCCCTGCCCGCAATAAACGTAGTTTTTCAGCCATCGGGACATTGCGTTCTTCCCTGGATAAAACGGGGCCCAGTTCGGGTTGCAGCTTGCAACGGACCGCAATATAGACGATGAAGATAGTGGCCATCATCAATCCTGGAACAACCCCTGCAAGCCATAGCTGCCCGACAGGCTGGCGTGCAATCATCGCGTACAACACCAGCACGACTGAGGGTGGCACCAATATGCCGAGCGACGAACCGGCCTGGATAACCCCGGTCACCATGCGTTTGTCATACCCCCTGCGTAATAATTCCGGCAATGCGATCGTGGCGCCGATGGCCATACCCGCAACCGATAAACCATTCATCGCCGAGACCAGCACCATCAAACCGATCGTGCCAATCGCGAGCCCACCATGAACGCCGCCCATCCATACATGAAACATTTTGTACAGATCATCCGCAATTTTTGATCCAGACAGCACGTAACCCATGAAAATAAACATTGGCAGTGTCAGCAAGGGGTACCATTTCATCAGCTTCATCGCTGACGAAAACGGGATATCAGAGCCACCGGTTCCCCACATGGTTAATGCTGCGATGGCGGCTACTGCGCCAATGGCACCGAACACGCGTTGCCCGGAGAACAATAAAAGCATCATCGAGGCGAACATTAGGAAAGCGATCATTTCGTAGGACATTAAAGTGTTACCCCGCGAATCGTCGCAATGTCTTTAATCAGTTCACAAATAGCCTGTAGCA
>JAAENK010000142.1 GCA_024224415.1 Gammaproteobacteria bacterium
CGGGCTATCCCCCACTACAAGGTAAATTCCCACGCGTTACGCACCCGTCCGCCACTCGTCAGCCAGAGCAAGCTCTGCTGTTACCGTTCGACTTGCATGTGTTAAGCATACCGCCAGCGTTCAATCTGAGCCAGGATCAAACTCTTCAGTTTAAAACTATTTACGGATAGCTCCGTGTAACTTTTTTGAAGAGAGTAACCTAGACTTATTTAACGTAAGTTAAAGTTTTTGGTCACTCAAATCGTAATGATACGAAATCATCATTGACATGAGTGCCCACACAAATTACCTAATCAATTTTTAAAGATCATTGCATGCGGGAACGCCGCATGCTGGTTGGTCTTTCGACCGGCTTCGCCTGTCTTTAAAGCCTTTCAAACAAGGCTGTTTCGATAAGCGAGGCGCGCATTATAAGCCCTTTTTTCACGGCGTCAACGACTTATTCAGCATTTATTGAAATAAATTCTGAGGTGTCGTTTTCCACTTCAAAGGTGGGGGCTTACGTCGCTCGTCCCGGTACATTGACACACCTGCCTGTTGCACTGGGCGAGGCGCGCATTATAGGCAGACAATCGATCCCGTCAAGCCTAAATGGCAACTATTTTACAACAATGTGACGCGGGCAAATTTACGCTTGCCAACCTGGGCCACAATTACCTCTCCTTTTGGTAGATTATGCCCCTTATCTCCCACCTTTACACCGTCAAGCTTCACCGCACCCTGCTTGATCATACGGAAGGCCTCGGAAGTGCTGCTGGTAAGCCCTGCCTGTTTGAGCATAGCAGCCACACCAATCATATCGTTCTCCAGTTTCAGGGTAACTTCTGGCATTTCGTCAGGCGTCGCGCCCCTGGCGAAACGTGCAATAAAATCATCTTGAGCTTTGCTGGCCGCTTCAGCACTATGAAACCGAGTTATTATTTCTTTGGCCAACAGAAATTTTACATCACGCGGATTTCGCCCCTGATCGATCTCAGTCCTGAATCCTTCTATCTCGTCCATCGGACAGAAACTCAGTAATTCAAAATATCGCCACATCAAATCATCGCTTATCGACATGAGCTTGCCAAACATCTCATCAGGTGGATCTTCGATGCCGATATAGTTGTTGAGTGACTTCGACATCTTCTGCACACCATCTAGACCTTCTAGTATGGGCATAGTCAGGATGACTTGTGGTTCCATGCCCTCGGCTTTCATCAGTTCACGGCCCACCAGCAGGTTAAACTTCTGGTCTGTGCCTCCGAGTTCTACATCGGCCTGCATTTCCACCGAATCCCAGCCCTGCACCAGGGGATAGAGAAATTCATGTATCGAAATCGGCTGGTTACTCTTGTAGCGTTTGGAAAAGTCATCTCGCTCGAGCATACGCGCCACAGTGTGCCTGGATGCCAGCTTAATCATATCGGCAGCATCTTTTTTGCCAAACCAGGTCGAGTTGAAACAAATTTCGGTCAGTTCAGGATCGAGTATCTTGAAAACCTGTTCTTTATACGACCTGGCATTTTCTTCAATTTGCTCCACCGTCAGTGGTGGTCGGGTAGCTGATTTACCCGTAGGATCGCCTATCAATCCAGTAAAGTCACCGATCAGGAACATAATATGATGCCCAAGCTCCTGGAACTGACGCATTTTGTTTATTAGTACCGTATGCCCAAGGTGTAAATCTGGTGCGGTTGGGTCAAATCCAGTCTTGATTTTTAGTGGCTTTCCTCTTGCCAGCTTGTCTATCAACTCTGATTCAACGAGTATCTCATCGACACCTCTTTTGATTTGCTGCATTGCATCTTCTACAGAAATCATGTTATACCTCTCTTCTGGGGATCGTATTTCTTAAAATAACCAATAGCTTACGCCAATTTTCTCATGAACTTTCAAGATCTTGACCTAAAATCAGATCATACATCCTGGATAGACTCTCGGAATCCGCCTGTTATGCGTTCGAAATTTCGAATTAAATTGCCTTTAAAGCTACTGGTAGTATCTACCGCGGTGGTTTTGCTGGGTTTTAGCGCTTCCAACTGGCAAGCCGCGGTCAAAGCTGCGGATTCTACCCTCAAGTCGGAACGATTACACTACGAACTAACACTTCCCAAAGCAACCACCTCCCTGCAAAATGCAATTCAGGCTTCAATTACGCCTACAGAAGACAGTGCCTGGGAAACCGTTGTCATCAAATCCGGCGATACCCTGGCTTCGATTTTTTCAAACATCGGCCTGTCGGCATCGACCACCCATGCCATCGCAACGCTAAACGAACACACCCGGTCTTTACGATACATTAAACCCGGACAAAAGATTCACGTCTTACTGGGCGAAGATAGCAATCTTCGGCAAATGAAGTATGAAGCTGATATCACCAAAACGTTACTGATTAAGCGCACCGAAGATCAATCCTTCGATACCCAGGTTATCAACTCCCAACTCGACGCTTTTCCGGTTTACCGCGAGGGTGTCATCGAAAGCTCACTATTTGAAGCTGCCGCACATAGCAGCATCCCAGAGAACGTAATTATGGATCTAGCCAGCATCTTTGGCTGGGATATCGACTTCTCACTGGACATTCGAAAAGGTGATCGGTTTGGCATTGTATATAACGAATTGTATAAAGATGACGTTAAAATTCGTGACGGTCGTATTCTTGCCGCTGAGTTCATCAACAATGGCAAAATTTATCGAGCGGTATACTACATCGATCCCAAGGGCAATGGTGATTATTACGACGAATCGGGTAAAAGCATGCGCAAGGCCTTTCTGCGTAGCCCTGTTGAATTCTCCCGCATTACCTCACGTTTCAGTAAGAAACGCTGGCACCCACTCTTATCCAAATGGCGTTCGCACAAAGGGGTTGATTATGGTGCCCGTCGAGGCACACCAGTACGGGCATCTGGCGATGGTAAAATCCTCCATGCGGGTAACAAAGGCGGTTATGGCCGCACAGTTATTATTCAGCATGGCGGTCGCTACCGGACTGTTTACGGCCACTTAAATGGCTACGCCAGGGGCGTGCGCTCCGGCAAGAAGGTCAAACAGGGGCAGATTGTTGGCTATGTCGGTAGTTCTGGTCTCGCTACCGGACCTCATTTACATTATGAATTTCGTGTTAATGGCGTACACCGCAATCCACTGACGGTACGCTTACCAGAAGCCAAACCCGTACACGAATCATATCTCACGAACTTCAGAGAAAAAACCGGCGTTTACCTTTCGATGTTACATTTGATGGAAACCACAGTAGCTACCAACACCAATTAAACTCGGTGACCACCTCTTCAAAAATCTTCGTCGGTTTGATGTCTGGAACCAGCCTGGACGGGGTGGATATCGCCATCGTCGATTTCGATCAACACCCGCCTAAACTGATTTTTAGCCATACCGCGGCTTACGATAAAAACCTGCAGCAAAGGCTTCGTGATATCACCCACGCTGAATCAACTACGCTCGATAATCTCTGCCAGCTCGATATTGAGGTCGCAAGATTTTATGCATCACTTGTAAACCAGACCCTGGCTAGCCTGCAGATTGGTTCAGACTCAATCAGTGCGATTGGTAGCCATGGTCAAACCCTGGCCCACAATCCAGATATTGATCCCGCTTATTCGCTACAAATCGGTGATCCCAATACAGTGGCGGCAGGTACTGGTATCACCACCATAGCCGACTTCCGGCGAAGAGATATGGCGCTCGGTGGTCAGGGAGCACCGCTGGCACCGGCCTTCCACCAGTTCATATTTCGCAGCTCAGAATCTAATCGAGCCATCGTCAATATCGGTGGCATTGCCAATATCACCAGTCTTCCCGCCGATGAAAAATCTGCTGTAACCGGATTTGATACCGGACCCGGCAATACCCTGCTCGATTATTGGGCTCATCTACATCTCCAAACTGCCTGCGACAACAATGGCAACTGGGCCGCCAGCGGCCAGGTCATCGCAGAACTATTACAAACCATGCTCGATGACGAGCCTTACTTTCTGCAAACCACCCCAAAATCCACCGGTACCGAGTATTTTGGCCCCGAGTGGCTAGACAGGCATCTCGTCAACGACTATGCCGCCACCGATGTGCAGGCTACACTAACCGAACTCACAGCAACAACCATAGCAATGGGGATTAGCCAGTTGCCGATCCAGATTGAACATTGCTATGTATGCGGTGGCGGTGTTCACAACCAGGCATTAATGCAAAAGCTGCAACAAAAACTACCCACCTGTCCAGTAGCCAGCACCACTGAGATCGGCCTGGATCCAGACTATGTGGAGGCGGTTGCCTTTGCCTGGTTAGCACATGAAACCCTGAATCAGCGCCCAGGAAATTTACCGAGTGTCACCCATGCTGCAACCGAAAGCATTCTCGGTGGGGTTTTCCCCGTAAAATCAACCAGTTAATTGATTAACTGCATATTCCCAACCGGGTAGTAAATTTTTTACAATTATTTAGAAACCAATATCGCGGTTCGCTGTCTTTAGACTATAATTATCCATATCTCTCAACCTCTTTCGTGCAGGCAAAACAATGCAAACAACATGGAATGTGTTAATTATATTGATAGCAGGGATTTTACATGCCAGTACCGCCTATGCTGACTTTGTTGGAATCAATATCGATCCCGGCTATTTGTCACAGAATCAGATCGGCCCAAACTATAATTATTCCCTGGATATTGTTGACGACCTAAACGACGACGGTAATCAACCGCCCTTTCTGCTCATTCTGGAGCATCCTATTTCGGCACTGCCCAATTTTCGTTATCAGAGTTACAACCTGGATAGCTCAGATTCGAAAAAACTTGAGAGCAACCTGACAGCGAATGGTCAAAGTTTCACCCTGGGGAACCAATTACCCTCGTCCTATGATTTGTCGCACGACGATATTGTTTTGTATTACCAATTAATGGATGACTGGGTAAACCTGAATATGGGTATTGACCTCAAACGTTTCGATGGCAAGGTAGAATATTCCGGTAGCGACAGCCCCATTGAGCTTGATGAAACTATACCCTTGCTATATTTATCGGCCCGTTTCGAGTTACCTTATAACGGTTTTTACCTCGGTGCCGATTTCAATAGTCTAAGCTTCAGCCACAGTATTGTTGAAGACTCGACCATTAAACTCGGCTATCAGTCTGGCAACGGTCTCGGTTTTGAAGGGGGCTTGAAATCATTCTCTCTGGAACTCAACGACAATGATGATATTGCTTCAGGCCTTGAGTACGACGGTATTTTCCTGAACGGTTACATCCAGTTCTAAAGTCGATCAGGGCTAAACTGAAAAGGAAGCGCCACAACCACAGGTCGAGGTTGCATTCGGGTTTTTAACCACAAACATCGAGCCTCCGAGTCCTTCTGTATAATCCACTTCAGAACCTGCCAGGTATTGATAACTCATTTGATCGACCAGCAAGGTAACGCCATTTTTTTCGACAGTTTTATCACCTTCCTTGATCTCTTCGTCGAGTTCGAAATTATATTGAAATCCAGAGCAGCCACCGCCGTATACCTTCACGCGTAATTTCAAATCTGAGTTTTTCTCTTCCTGTTGCAGCTCCCACAACTTGCGTGCCGCCGCGCTACTAAAATCCAATGCAGTACCACTGACTGGACTACTAGTCGCACCAAAGTTGGCGTCTATTGTAATACTAACCATGCTTTACCTTTTTCCGGCTTAATCTACTATTCCAGACAATAATGTCTATTTTCGTAAAATCAAGGCTACTTTTCTGTTGCGGCTTCGTTATCACCACTCCACTGCGACTTATCTTCCAACACTTTCTGTGATTGCAATCCATCCGGCTGATGGATCAGGCCACCATTGACCTCCGCCCCAATCGCCATTTCGATTAAATTATAGTATACGCTGCCTTTGATGCGTGACTTAGGCGCAAGCTCAACCCGTATAGAGCCATATACATCACCGATTATTTCACCATTAAGCACCATATTAGGCACCTTGACTTCACCTTCGATGCGACCAAATTCGCTCAGGATTAATATCGCCGTGCTGCCCTGCTCGGCGACCACGTTACCATTAATCTTACCATCAACGTGCAAACCACCGGAAAAAATCAGGTCACCATTAATTTCAGTGCCCTGACCCACCAGAGTATCGATGCGAGCTGAACTGAATGCTTTCTTTTTACCAAACATACTAGAGGTCCTCGGACATAACAGTTGTCCATGAAATCGTTTCGGTTAAGGATTTTACCTTTTTTGTCGACGGATTAATGCGAATTTCTACTTCATATGGCGTAAAAGTTTTGGGCAATATTACATCGCCTTCAAAAACCTGAAAATAACGGAATAGAAAACTGGCGGATTTGTCGGTGTTCTCGGTTTTAATATCGCTTAATTTTAGTTCACTGGTAGCTCCATTGTCCTCGCCGCGAAAGATTATTGAAAACTGGCCTTTAACTTTTCTTGTGCTTTTACCACTTTTGGTTAAAACCAGCTTGTAGTTATACAGATTCTGGCCATTTTTCTGCGAGGCTTCGAAACTCTGCAAATTAACACCGAGTGCCGAAGAGCTCGGAGAAACAATCCCCTGATAAAACACCAACTCTTCTTTTAACGCCAAAATTTCCTGCTGATACTTGATAAGGGTCTGGTTAGCAAGTTGATAGGCGTCGTGCTCAATTTTACTGTTGCCAGAGAGCTGGGCATTTTTCTTCACCAGATTACTGTTTCGTGTCTCCAGGTCGGCAATCTGGCTTTTCAGTGTTTCCCGCTCAAGTTGCAAATGCTCCAGTTCATAAGACTGGTAATTCTGACCCAGGGTGAAAAACCCAAAAAACAACACCACAACCAGCACAACACCGATCCATAATTTCCAGGGTTTATACTGCTTAACCTGGAAACCTCGATGATTAATACTCATGGCATCATCGCCGGTGCCGCGAGTCCGGCGGTTTCATTAATATCAAACATCAGATTCATATTCTGAATAGCCTGCCCCGACGCCCCCTTAACGAGATTGTCTTCAACCACCAATATCACTGCTTTGTTTCCATCCTGTGGCCGATGGACGGCAATACGACAACTATTGGAGCCTTTGACCGACCTGGTTTGAGGATGACTACCAGCCGGTAAAACATCGACAAAAGGCTCGTCGGCAAACCTTGCTTCATACAGCGATTGCAAATCAACACTCCTATCTAACAGCGTGGCATACAGAGTTGAATGTATACCACGGATGATCGGTAGTAGATGCGGGACAAATGTCAGCTTCACCGACTCACCGGCCATGATGGCCAGACCCTGTTCTATTTCGGGTAAATGTCTATGTCCAGCAACAGCATATGCTTTATAACTGTCCCCAATTTCGGCATATAGGTTATCAACTTTGGCCTGCCGTCCAGCACCACTGACGCCAGAAGCGACGTTGGCGATAAGATCCGTCAAATTAGCCAGCCTGTTTTCCAGCAATGGTAAAAAGCCAAGCTGTACTGTGGTGGGATAACACCCGGGGCAGGCAACCAACCGGGCAGTCCGGACATCATCACGATAGATTTCCGGTAAGCCATAAACAGCCTCGCTGAGCAGATCCGGACAAAGGTGCGGTTCACCATACCATTGCGACCACAGCGTATGATCCTTTATTCTGAAATCAGCCGACAGATCGATAATGCGAGTACCCCTATCCAGTAACTCTGGCACCAGCTTCATCGCCACGTTATGCGGTGTTGCAAAAAATACTACATCACAGGCTTGCAACTGTTGCGGGTCGGGCTCGCTAAAAGCGATATCAACATGTCCACGCAGGTTGGGATACAAATCGGCTACAGGCCTGCCGGCTTCTTCTCGCGATGTAATTACAGCAATCTCGGCCAGCGGGTGACCCGCGAGTAATCGAAGTAACTCGACACCGGTATACCCAGTGCCCCCGACGATGCCAACCTTAATCATTTTATTTGCTAAACCTTTGAGGTTAAAATGAACGCCGCATTATACATAGATCAAATGCTCAAACCATCGGCTATCGCGGGATTCCTAAGCATATTTGGCTAAATTCAGGATTGTTTGTTAAATTGATCACTCACTCACCGGGACTACCAATGATCTGGTTAAAAGCACTACATATCATCTTTATGGTGGCCTGGTTTGCCGGAATATTCTACTTGCCACGTCTGTTTGTTAACCATGCTATGTGTGACGATGTGGCGGTAAAAAGCCAACTCGCGATAATGGAGAAAAAACTGTACCGCTTTATTACGCCGTGGATGGTTTTGACATTGATATTCGGTTTCTGGCTACTGTTCGATTATGCCTGGCAGGCTTATGCCGACACCTGGTGGTTGAAAATCAAATTGCTATTGGTAGCCGTGCTGGTAATTTACCATTTTTACTGCGGTCGGGTTATTAACGACCTAGCGGCTGGTAAAAATCACCACAGTCATGTCTGGTTTCGCTGGTTTAACGAATTTCCGGTTTTTATTTTGTTTGCAGTGGTGATACTGGCAGTGGTCAAGCCACTGTAACCATGGCACTTCCCAATATTACTTACCCGCCCGAATCAAACCACCCAGGTTTCTTTCGTCGAGCTTACGCGCGTAAAGATCCCGCACCAGGGCTGGATTGGTCATGGTGACCGCTTTATTAAACAGGGTTTTGAGTTCCGCCTGACTGAAAGTCATAATGACCTTCTTGGCCTTTAACAAACTACCCACACTCATCGACAAGCTTTCAATCTTCATACCCAGCAGCGCCATCACGCCTAGTGGGTCACCGGCCAGTTCACCACAGACACTTACTGGCGTATTGGTACAATTAGCGCCCTTGACTATCTGATGCATGGCCTTTAATACCGCCGGATGAAACGAAGAAAAAAGTTCAGCAACATTTTCATTGTTGCGATCCACTGCCAGCAGATATTGCGTGAGGTCGTTGGTGCCAATAGAGACGAAGTCGACCAGTCGACATATGTCTTCTATTTGATAAACCGCGGATGGTACTTCTATCATCGCACCGATTTTCGGCAACTGTACTGCCCCATCCTGCTCCTCCTCAATTTCATCCCTGACCCGATGAATCAATACCAGCGAGTCTTCAAGCTCGCTCAGGCCGCTGATCATTGGCAATAGAATTTGTAAATTATTATGCCCCATATTGGCGCGCATCATAGCCCGCACCTGGGTGATAAATATTTCTGGATGATCTAGCGTAATTCGGACACCTCGCCAACCCAGAAAAGGGTTCGCTTCTTTAATAGGAAAATAACTCAACGGCTTATCACCACCGACATCGAGAGTGCGTAAAACAACTGGCATACCATCGAAGGTTTTGAGCACATTTTTGTAAATAAGATATTGCTCTTCCTCACTGGGAAAGCGATCACGAATCTGGAACGGTATTTCGGTACGATAAAGACCCACACCTTCGGCCCCACTAAGTAACGATGGCGTATGATCGGCCATCAAACCAGAATTCACATAAAGGGATATCTTGTGGTTGTCGGTGGTGACCGCTGGTTCATTTTTCAGGCAGAGTAAATCCTGCTCTATCTCTTCTTCTTCGCGCAGGTAGGTCGCATACTCATCGAGTAATTGCTGGTCAGGATCAATATAGACACAACCACCATAACCATCGACAACCACCTTTAAACCATCCATTTGCTTGACCGGCAGATTGTTAACCCCCATTACCGCGGGGATACCGAGAGCATGTGCGAGGATGGCGACATGCGAGGAACCACTACCATGCGCAGAGAGAATCGCGCAAAGACAATCGGGTGGCACATCGGCCAGATCGGTAGCGGTTATTTCATCCCCCACCAACACGGTTTGATCTGGAAAATCAATATAATGGCTTTGTTCAAGCATGAGTTTACGTAACACCCGTCGACCCAGATCACGCACATCATTAGCACGCTCGGCGAGATATTCATCTTCCATTTGCTCGAACACCTGCGCATGTTCTTCAACTGTATCTCGCCAGCTCGCTGGTGCCCAGTTACCCTGCGCTATACGTTTAAAGGTGTCCTCGATTAACGAACCACTATTAAGCATTTGTGCGTAGGCAATAAAAAGTGCGCATTCCTCTTCTGGCAGTATGCCACGCATACGCTCGGCCTGCTCGGTCATCTCGTTGCTAACCTTGCTAATGGCTTCTCTGAAACCTTTGATTTCCGGCTCAGGGTCGATCACCTTTTTGTCCGGCACCGACTCCAGATTCACCCCACGATTAAGGACTATGGCCTGACCAATCGCCATGCCCGGCGAACCAGCCACACCTTTGACGATATGCATACTCGGTTCATTATCGATTTCGCCGATTAATTTAAAACGGCCCTGGCTCTCGGCGTGCTCTATCGAGGTGGCAAGCTGCGCAGCCAGGGTAGTCAGGAATGCTTCGTCGTCTTCATTGAAGGCTTTTTCGGCTCGCTGAATAGCGATCACTCCCAGAACTTTTCGGTGGGAAACAATGGGTACGCCAAGGTAGATCGGAAACTCGGTCTCGCCTGAGTCTGCCACCAGAATAAAATCCTTATGCGCTTCGGCTTTAATCAGGTTTATCGGTTCAGACCGCTGCGCCACCAGACCGACCAACCCTTCACCAAACCTTCGCTGTATTTTGTCAATATAGCTGGGATTCAAACCATGACTGGCTTTTAAAACAAGTAACGGTGGATCTTCGTTGGTCGTCAGAAATATGGTGCAAGCATTGGCAACCAGGTCCCTGAGCAGACGTACGGCAATCAAATCAAGAGCGTGCTGGACATCAGGTGAGCGGCTGACTTCCTGAACAATACGCTGCAATCTGTGTATCATCGATGACACTAGGTGCACCTTCTTGCCATTTTGTTACCCCCCCTTGTAATTTGATGACCGGCTGATAGTTAAATGTTTGACTATATCGACGACAGCAAACCCATCACATCTCTCTTTAACTGCGAGGCTAGCCGAACAAATTACATCGCCTCTGTTTCATAGCTCCGATAACTGATGAATGCTTCTTAAAAACTGTACAGCTTTTGCTGTAAGTTATTGACTTTAGTCAGATATATATAAAAATTCGACTAAATTCTGAACCCCGAAAACCTGCCAGAAGATGCTTCAGAGCGCCCCATTATTAGCAAAATCGCCAACGGTTGGCAAGCAGGATTCGAGTTGTGCAAGCGCACATTGATATACTCGGCGCTTAAAAAAAACGACATTTTCGACCGGATGCCAGTAATCCACCCACTTCCAATGGTCAAATTCGGGTTTGCCGGAGGCCTTTAAATTGAACTCTTTTTCATCAGCTAGCAACTCCAGCAAAAACCACTTTTGCTTTTGACCGATACAACGTGGCGATGAGTTTTTACGAATAAACCGGCGGGGCAATTTGTAACGTAACCAACTATTGGTCGACGCCAGCAAGTTCACATCGCTCTGCTTCAATCCAGTTTCTTCCCATAATTCACGAAACATGGCCTCATCGGTGTTTTCATCTTCACCTATACCGCCCTGAGGAAATTGCCAGGCATCCTGACCGATACGACGCGCCCACATCACCTGCGCCTGCTGGTTGCAGAGGATAATGCCTACGTTTGCCCGGTATCCATCGCTGTCAATCACGTCGCCAACTCTCGCTGATTCGTATAGTATTCGCTGCCTGACATTCTGACATAGAAAAACCCACACACCAACTCAAACACGGAACAATAACTATCATGGCGCTGGCAATATTCGACCTCGACCACACCCTGCTCAACGGCGACAGCGACTATCTCTGGGGGGAGTATATGGTGGCAAACAAAATTGTTGATCGCTCTGAATACCAGCGCATAAATCAGTCATTCCTGGAAGACTATCACCGCGGTGAGCTGGACAATGATAAATACCTGCAATTCGCCCTCCATCCGCTTACCCTGCACCCACTCGAAAAACTGCATGCATGGCGTGAAGACTATGTAGAAAACTGGATTAAGCCCATCATCGCGAGCGGAACATCGGACCTTCTAGAAAAACACCGCCAACAGGGCGATACACTGATTATTATCAGCGCGACGAATTTTTTCATAACCAAGCCGATCGCCGACCTGCTCAACATACCCAACCTGCTCTCAACCAGGCCCGAACTAATTGACAATCGCTTCACCGGCAACTACATCGGCATACCCACTTTTAAAGAAGGTAAGGTCACAGTATTGAATGAATGGTTAAAAAACTCGTCCCATAGCCTGAACAATAGCTATTTCTATAGCGACTCGATCAATGATTTACCCCTACTGCAACAGGTCAGCCACCCAGTCGCAGTAAATCCAGATGACTCTCTGACCGAGATAGCTCTGCAAAATCAGTGGCCGGTACTAGATTTGAGAATTTGAAAATTTTTTCCTCACATCCAATAAAAACAATCAGGCCTTCGGCAAAGTTACACCCTTTTGCCCCTGATATTTACCACCGCGATCTTTATACGAAGTCTCACAGACCTCGTCTGATTCAAAAAAAAGCATTTGCGCAATACCTTCGTTAGCATAAATCTTCGCAGGTAAAGGTGAAGTATTGGAAAACTCCAGCGTGACATGCCCTTCCCATTCAGGTTCCAACGGCGTGACATTGACAATAATGCCGCAACGGGCATAGGTCGATTTTCCCAGGCACACGGTGAGCACGCTTCGAGGTATACGAAAATACTCAACGGTACGCGCCAGCGCAAACGAGTTCGGGGGGATAATGCAGACATCTGATTCGACATCGACAAAGCTTTCATCAGCAAAATTCTTGGGGTCAACTATCGCCGAATTGATATTGGTGAATATCTTGAACTCGTTGGCACAACGCACGTCATAACCATAACTCGATGTCCCGTAAGAGATGATTCGACCATTGTCCGATTCACGGATCTGGCCTGGTTCGTAAGGCTCGATCATGCCGGTGGATTCCACCATACGTCGAATCCAGTAATCTGATTTTATGCTCAATGTTTAACCCCAAAAAATATCGACGAAGTATATCGTTAAATTACTTTATCGAGAATATTCTATCTAAACTCACCCTTTTCTACTAAATTTTTATCTTTAATTGGGTTATTTTCACGATAACGCTCGCAATTGGTAACTGATAAATGCTATATAGGTTGACTTACTTAGTTTTTATTTTTTTTGCAAAAAATTCAACGAGTTATTCTAATAATATACAAATTACTTTAAGATTAACACTTATGACTAAAACACACCTGATTTCGGCTACACCAGCCGCCAAAAAAGGTTGCCTGGTATTGTCTGGAAACTGTACGCCAGTAAAAAGTAGCCAATGAAAACATAACTTAAAACAGATTATCAAATGGCTACTGAACAAAAGAAATACAAACTCAGCGAAGCATTAGAAAAACTTAGTAGTGAAAAGCTGACCGGAACCCTGATTTGTGTCAATGAACAAAATTTGCAGGGGCGGATATTTGTAAAAAATGGCAATGTTCTAATGGCCCGCTGTCGCAATTATGAAGGCAAGGATGCCCTTGAGATCATCCAGAAACACCATCTCACATTACTCAAGTTTCATAGTAATAAGAATCTGGTTTCGTTAGAAAAAGACGGGAAACGAAAGGCGGCACATGCCGGAGCCAAAGGTGCCACCGAAAGCCAGGATATCAGCGCTATTCATAAATCATTGTTCGACATCCCTTCAATGGGCCTGCTTCAGGACGACGCCAGATTTACGGCGCCAGTAACAGCTGGGATACGAGAAGTAATAACAGAAGAATTAACCGAGCATATTGGCCCTCTGGCAGAAATTCTTGTTTCTGAACTACCGGAAGGCATCAGTTTGATCGAAGCAATCACTACCCTTTCTCACGATATTGGCGAGATTGAACTTACCACTGCGTTTATCGAGAGTATCAAAGCAAGGATTTAGACTCTTCCTCTGTTTGTAACCGAGTCGTGAATTCCTCCCTGTCGCACCGATATTAAAGCGTAGTAAAATATAACTAATTTTTCGGATTACTAATTATCAATGTGCTACGCATCTCTCGCTGAGAAAGATTTCCGTAAACTAAATAATGAGCTTGCCGCCACGCCCTGGCCCGTTGCATTTGACCAGTTTCATGAAATGCAGAATTTTGAGGCACAAGTTGGTCCAGGCGCTATGCAGGACTTATTGGGGCTAAAGCAAAAACCACGGGTTAGTCGGTTTCGCTGGAATGAAGATGGACGATTCTCGTCCTACTGGTTTGCACCAGTTGTGATTCAGCAGGCGTCGGAGAGGTTAGTCGTACCTATGCGTTATCGAATTCGCCCCGCTGGTTCAAAAACAGAAGTGCCCAGCAAATACAATTTTTACAACGCCCGCATTGAATCCTTATCGACCAGGCCTTGCTGGAAAAAGTTGCTTGAACAAAACCGCGCAGTTATCGCGATTCGTCAGTTTTTTGAAAACATCGGCGGGCAGGAAATCGGCATTTCCCCGACGGACGAGCGACTTTTGATAGTAGCCGCAATTTATGATGAATGGCATTCACCCCACGAAGAATTATTTTTCCGCTCTTTTGCAATTATTACAGGGCCGCCACCGGAATCGGTACTAGCCATCGGTCATCAGCGTTGCCCTGTTGTGCTTGATAACGCACAGACGCAGGGCTGGCTATCGGCTAATAACGGTAACGAAGCGCTGGCGGTTCTCAAGCCGACAGATTTGCAATTCAAATTGGCTGCGTGACAGTGATTTTACCAAACTGCAAACTTCCACTACTGTGATAATAAATTGCCTGCGGAGGGGCGCAATGACCAGACTCAGCGATTATTCCTCCAATTGAGGAATGCCCTCGACCAAATAACCTGGCTATCGAACCAGGTGTTTCACCTTTCTGCCATCGATCTCACATAATGGCCTTCTGTTCATCGGTGTAATAAATCCTTTTTCGGTATTTCATTTTCAACATCCTCCTTTCTATATTTTAGAGAGTAGATGTTGTATCCACCGACTGAATACACAGCCCAAACCCGTCATTTGTGACTGAATACAGTCATTGAGTAACCTATACTATAATAAAAATAAGTCTCAGGCGCCTAACCGTTTGGAGTTTAAATTGAGGAATAACCAAGTAT
This sequence comes from Gammaproteobacteria bacterium, assembly GCA_024224415.1. GTDB lineage: Bacteria > Pseudomonadota > Gammaproteobacteria. The sequence goes on from JAAENK010000142.1 coordinate 15,025, forward strand.
TCTCTGTCTCAGAAATCAGCATTAGCCTATTAGCATTAGTATTATCTGGAATAGTGCTGTTTATTGGACTGGAAGTAGAACAAATTTCATTGGAGCGACACCAGGATGAACAGCGATTGATGGCAGTTAATCAGCTATCGATCGTTCGAGCAAAGCTAGAAAGTGCCATCACTAATAGTATCGGGCTGCTGGAAGGGGTTGCTTCATTCGCTAACCAAAACCCTGATATGACACAAGATGATTTTTCTTCATTTGCCAGCTCTTTAGTAGATAAGCACCATCATATTCGCAATATTGGCATAGCACCAGATTTGGTTATTCGATTTATATATCCTGTAAAAGGAAATGAAAAAGCCATTGGTTTAGATTATCGCGAGACACCGACTCAATGGGATGCCGTCAAACGGGCGGTGGCGAGCCGAGCGGTATCGTTAGCCGGCCCCGTGAATCTTGTTCAGGGAGGATCAGCATTTATTGGACGGCTCCCAGTATTTCTAGATAAGGACAAAGATAAACCTTGGGGATTAGTTTCAGGTGTAATTGATATTCCTTCCGTTTATGAAATGTCTGGGATCTTAGATAAAGAAATTGAGCTGGATTTGGTGATTCAGGGTAAAGACGCATTGGGGAGTGAAGGGGACATATTTTTTGGGGAACTTTCCAAACTAGAAGAAAATCCGGTATCTCTAAAAGTATTAGTTGCTAACGGAGAGTGGATCCTTTTCGCATCACCTAAAACTGGATGGGTGAAAAGCCATGTTGACAGTCAGCAATATTTCAATATTGCTTTGACATTTGTCGTAATGATCTTAACTTTGGCAGGTATTTTGATTTTCTTTCTACGGATGAACAATCGAAACCAACAGGTAACAATTGAGAGTGAAGGTAGACTAAGCGCTATTTTCAATGGGATTTCTGATGGCATTGTCCTCACCGATAATGATCGCAGGATTGTAGCGTCTAACAGAGGTATGGAGATAGCTTTTGGCTATACGTTCAATGATATAAAGGGGAGAACAACGAGCATTCTTTACGACAATGAAGAAGAGCATCGAAGGCAGGAAGACATTCGATTTAACATGACGACAGAACAAAAAAAATTGCCATACGAGGTCAACTATCGACGAAAAGATGGGAGCGTTTTTGTTGGTGAAACACTCGGGGTATCTGTCAAAGGACCTGATGGTGAGAAACTAGGCTTTCTTGGTGTTATGCGAGATATTACAAATCGCAAAAAGACAGAGGAAGCTTTGCGAAAAAGTGAGAGCCGTATTCGCACCATTTTCGACAATACGAATTTAGGCATAACAATCTCAAACTCAGAGGGTGATCCGATAATGCCTAATAACGCCTATTGTTCAATGATCGGTTACGAAATGTCGGAAGTAAGCAATATATCCTTTGCCGATATAACTTATCCCGATGATTTACCAGAGAATATCCGATTGTTCAATGAAATGAAGGCTGGCATACGAACTCACTATGAGATCGAGAAACGCTATATCCGAAAGGATGGAAGTATTATCTGGGTGAGATCAAACGTCTTCCGCTTATCTGATGAAGCCTCAGAAGATGGGTACGCGGTAACCCTGAACGAAGATTTTACTATGCGCAAGCAGCTTGAAGAGCAATTACGTCAGTCACAACGAATGGAAGCTGTGGGTCAATTAACCGGTGGAGTTGCACACGATTTTAATAATCTTCTTGGCATTATGATTGGTAATGCTGAGGTGCTAGAAAAGAAAGCTGGTGATGATGGTAAACTTCAGTCTCATATAGACGCTTTGAAAAAAGCAATAAGCCGGGCCTCTTCCTTGACCAGCCGTCTTTTAGCTTTTTCACGCCAGCAACCACTCATACCTAGTGTGACTGACATATCTACTCTTGTTGACAATCTCGAAGATATGCTTCACCGAACCCTGGGCGAACCCTTTGAATTACATATTGAACATAATCCCAACCTTTGGAACGCCATCGTAGACCCGAACCAGCTTGATAACGCCCTCGTCAATTTGGCAATCAACGCCAGGGATGCCATGGCTAGTGGTGGTGATCTTACTATACGAACGACCAATATCACTCTGGATCAAACTTATACAAAAATGCATGAAGGTGTGACAGAAGGTGACTATGTGGAAATTGCGGTAAGTGACAGAGGTATCGGTATGCCTCAGACAATATTGGAAAAAGCATTTGAGCCATTTTTCACGACCAAAGAATTTGGTAAAGGTAGTGGACTGGGGTTAAGCATGGTTTACGGATTTATAATACAATCGGAAGGTCATATTGCGATTTACAGCGAAGAGAACCACGGAACGACAGTTAAACTCTATCTCCCACGTTCCCATGAACATGTTAAGTCAAATGAAAAATTGGCTGAAATATCAAAACCTGAACGTGGATCAGAACGAATACTGGTCGTCGAAGATAACCTGGAAATTAGGAACATAGCAATCACTGTTTTAGGTGAGCAGGGATATGACATTGTCGAAGCTGAAAACGGCGAAGAGGCCGTCAAACTTCTAGAAGAGAATAAACCTATCGATTTGCTATTCACAGATATAATTTTACCTGGTGGAATGAATGGCGTAGAGATAGCAGATATCGCTAGACGCTTGCAACCTGGTATCGATGTTTTGTTGACCACGGGCTATGCCGATAATGTGGCTGTCCCTGAGGGGCAGATAGATCATGACACCGACCTGATCAACAAGCCTTATAACCGATTGGCATTGTTACAAATGGTAAGAGGTATATTTGATAGAAGAGATGATACTGCACCTAAAATGAATTAGTTCTGACCTATGATGCAAAAAAGCCCGCAAAATGCGGGCTCCAGTGTGTTTTGAATATCGGTGAAATCTAATCAGTTATTCTCAATCACAATACTCGGGAATGCCGCTGAGTGGTCCTTCGCCATGGTTGCCAACCTGGCCGAGGTCCTGCGCGCGATTTCGCGGTAAATGTTGCTGATCTGGCTGTCCTGCATCGCGGCTACTGATGGGTTGCCGCTGTCTCCCTGTTCGCGGATGCGGATGTCGAGCGGTAACGAGCCGAGGAAATCGACCTTGTGTTGCTCGGCCATGCGTGCGCCGCCCCCTTCGCCGAAAATGTGTTCGGCATGACCGCACTCGCTGCAGATGTGTATGCTCATATTTTCCACCACGCCGAGTACCGGTACTTCAACTTTTTCGAACATTTTCAACCCTTTACGTGCGTCCAGCAGGGCTATGTCCTGCGGGGTGGTGACAATTACCGCACCACTAACAGGTATCTTTTGTGCAAGAGTGAGTTGTGTATCACCGGTACCAGGTGGTAAATCGACCACCAGGTAATCGACATCTTTCCAGTTGGTATCGTTGAGTAGCTGCTCAAGCGCCTGGGTTACCATCGGTCCACGCCAGATCATCGGCGTGTCTTCCTCGACCAGGTAGCCTATCGACATCGACTGGATGCCATGACCGATCATCGGCTCCAGGCTTTTACCATCCACCGATTCGGGTTGACCGCTACAGCCGAGCATGCGTGGAATACTGGGGCCGTAAATATCGGCATCAAGGATACCGACTGTCGCGCCTTCGGCCTGTAAAGCCAGCGCCAGATTGACCGCGGTGGTTGATTTACCCACGCCACCCTTACCAGATGCGATAGCGATAATGTTTTTAATACCCTTTAATGGCTTGAGATTTTGTTGCACGGCATGCGATTTGATTTTGCTGGCGACATCCACGGTAACGTCGATGACGCCATCCATCGCTGCCAGTTTTTCTCTAACCGCTTGTTTCAGGTTATCGAAATAACCTGCGGCCGGATAACCCAGCAGCAAGCTGACACTTACATTACCGCCATCGACCGTAATTTCTTTTACCGAACCAGCAGCGACCAGATCAGCCTGCATATTTAGATCGACCATTTCCGCGAGCGCGGTTTCTACCTGAGCTTTATCAATTGACATAAGTTATTCGATTCATCGGGTTGTTAATGCGAAGGCCGAGCATTCTACCTGAGGCATTGCAATAATATCACCTAGTTTTTATACGATTGTTCCACCCCAACCCTATACAGCCTGTGATGCAACACCTAAAATACATCGCTTTCCATAGCCAAATCGATTTATGAGTTCCAAAGCACGTAATATTGTCGTTACCAGCGCCCTGCCCTATGCTAATGGCCCGATTCATATCGGCCATATGCTGGAGTATATCCAGACCGATATTTGGGTGCGCTTTCAGAAGTTACGCGGCCACACATGCATTTATGTCTGTGCCGACGATGCACACGGCACGCCGATCATGCTACGCGCCCAGGCCGAGGGTATTACCCCGGAAGCACTAATTGAACGCATGCAACAGGAGCATCAGACCGATTTTGGTGATTTCGGTGTCGATTTCGACAATTACTACAGCACGCATTCCGACGAAAACCGTCATTTCGCCGAACTGATTTATACCCGCCTGAAAGACGACGGTCATATCCGCACCCAGGTCATTTCACAATCCTACGACCCGCTGGCGGAAATGTTCCTGCCCGACCGCTTCATCAAAGGCGAGTGCCCGAATTGCGGCAAAGATGACCAATACGGTGACAACTGCGAAAACTGTGGTGCTACTTATGCCCCCACCGATTTGAAAAACCCGATTTCGGTGGTCACCGGCGTCACGCCGATTGAAAAAGATTCGGAGCAATATTTCTTCAAGGTCAGCGACTTCTCCGACATGCTCAAAGAATGGACTCGCGCCGGCCATATCCAGAAAGAGATCGCCAACAAGATGGATGAATGGTTGGAAGACGGCTTGCGCGACTGGGACATTTCACGCAACGCGCCTTATTGGGGTTTTGAAATTCCCGATGCGCCAGGTAAATATTTCTACGTGTGGCTCGATGCGCCAATTGGTTACATGGCTAGTTTTAAAAACTGGTGTGAGAAAAATCAAGGTAATTTTGACGACTACTGGCAGGCAGATAGTGACGCCGAGCTTTATCATTTCATAGGCAAGGATATCGCACGGTTTCACACCCTGTTCTGGCCCGCTATGTTGCACGGTGCTGGTTTTCGCAAACCGACCGCGGTGTACTGCCACGGGTTTCTCACCGTCGATGGGCAAAAGATGTCCAAGTCACGTGGTACCTTCATCATGGCACGCACATATTTGCAGCATTTGAACCCGGAATACCTGCGTTACTATTTCGCCGCCAAACTCGGCTCAGGTGTGGACGATATCGACCTCAGCCTCGATGATTTCACCGCGCGAGTGAATTCTGACCTGGTCGGCAAGGTGGTCAACGTCGCCAGCCGCTGCGCCGGTTTCATCAATAAACGCTTCGACGGCAAACTGGCCGCCAATATGAGCACTAACAGTCTGAGTCAGGCCTGTATTGCTGCCTCCGACAGCATTGCTGAAGCCTATGAAGACCGCGAGTTTGCGCGAGCAATGCGCGAAATCATGGCGTTGGCCGATAAGGCCAATCAGTATATCGATGAAAAACAGCCCTGGGTCTGCATCAAAGATGAGGCACGGCACGACGAAGTGCACGATGTCTGCACTATCGGCATCAATTGTTTTCGTCAATTAGTGATTCTGTTAAAGCCGGTATTGCCGAAACTCGCCACCGAAGCCGAAGCCTTTTTGAATGTTAAGCCACTATATTGGCACGACCTTGCTAACGATCTGCTCAGCCATGATATCAACCGTTTCAAACCACTCATGACCCGCATCGACAAAGTTTATATCGACCGCATGATCGAAGCGAGCAAGGAAGCCGAGGCCGCGGAAAAGAAAATTACTTCGCAGAACAAAGACAGCGATATCGAGCCGATAGATGCAGAAATCAATTACGATGATTTCGCTAAACTCGATTTCCGTATCGCCAGAATTGTCAAAGCCAAACGCGTGGAGAAATCTGACAAACTATTGCAACTGACACTCGATATCGGCGATGAAACCCGCAATGTGTTCGCAGGCATTAGCGGTGCTTACGATCCGGCAACACTGGAAGGTAAACTTACCGTAATGGTCGCCAACCTCGCATCGCGCAAGATGCGTTTCGGCGTCTCGGAAGGCATGGTACTGGCTGCGGGTTCTGGTGATACCGAACTTTTCGTGCTGCACCCTGATGAAGGCGCCAAACCGGGTATGCGGGTTCGGTAGTTCGATATCTATTCTGCAATACGTTCATCGAGCTGCTTACTGGCATTACTGTTTTGCTGGCTAGCCGGCCTGTCGCCACAAGCCTTCGCACTCAATTCGAAAAGCATTTACCAGCTTAACCAGAACAGGGTCTTCCAGATTCGCGTGCTCAATCGCGAGACTGGCAAGAAATCGAGTATCGGTTCGGGGTTTATTGTCGGTGACGGTTCACAGGTGGTTACCAATTATCACGTGATCGGGCAGATCATCCAGGAACCCGAGCGTTTCTATATTTCGTTTCTCTCCCGCGACGGACACGAAGGTGAATTGCATATCGAAGCCCTCGATGTGGCGCACGATCTGGCCCTGCTCAGATCAGAGACGATGATTGGCGAAGCCACACGCAGTAGCGATCTACCGCCACAGGGTGCCCCGGTATTTGCCATGGGTAATCCCCTGGATCTGGGCCTGAGTATCGCGGTGGGCACCAATGGCGGCATATTGAACCAGACCGACGATAGTCGCATCCTGTTTTCCGGCAGCCTCAACCCCGGCATGAGCGGTGGGCCGACCTTCAACGACCAGGGCGAAGTCATCGGTATCAATGTCGCCACTGCGCGCAACGATATCAGCTTCATCGTGCCAGCTCGTTTCCTCAATAACCTCATGGCACAGCAGGCCATCGGCGAACTTACCAACGAAGCAGCTCTCAAGGCCGAGGTCAGTCGACAAATCATCGAATACGAAAGCGGGTATATAGAGCAAATCCTCAATCGCGACTGGTCGAGTGTCGAATTGCGACAGCTCACCTTGCCCGGTATTATCTCACCTACGATTCGCTGCTGGGATAATAGCGCAAAGCTGAACACCAGTGCTTTATACAAACGTTTTCAAATCCGCTGCGCCAACAAGAACAACGTCTACCTCGACGACACCAACCAGTTTGTCGGCGACCTCAGTTATGAGTATTACTGGCTCGAATCCGAACAACTCAATCACATCAGGTTTTATAATCTTTACGAGAAGTTGAACAAGGATCAGATCGAGAATCGTCTCAACGAAGATGTAGTCAGCAACTTTAACTGCGATACCTGGTTTATTAATATTGCCTCACAGGAATTTAAAGCCAATATGTGCCGCCGTGAATATGTCGAATACCAGGGTTTAAGTGATGTATTGTTTACCGCGGCGATGCTGGGACACGCCAACAAGGGCTTCTTCATTACCTTCATCATGACAGGTGTCAATTATCAATCGACCCTACCCCTGGTGCAGCGGATTCTGGAGCATATTGAATGGAAGCCCTGATACTCGAAATCAAAACTGCAGGCCTGCACAGCTATCACGAACTGGAAAAGGATCAGATCAGAGTTGGTCGTGCGCTCGACAATGACATTATTCTCTCCGACCCCACAGTCGCACCCCATCATCTGCGTATAACCAGGCTTGAGGATGGGCAGATACATCTAGAAAATCTCTCGACAGTGAATCCAAGCCATTTTAAGGGGAAGGCCGACGCCAGTTTTCACCACGATCAGCTACCCATCGATTTCAAACTGGGACGTATTACCGCAGCTATTTTGCCACGTGACCATGTGGTTGAAGATACGCGCTCACTGGCCGGCAATGGCCACAGTTTTCATCTATTCGGCAATCTCATCTGGGCAATTTTGTTACCACTGGCCTGCCTGCTCGTCGGTGCAATGGAGTTTTATCTCGATAGCTATAAAGTAATAAAATGGGATGCGTTATTTGCTTACGTACTGCGTGAAACAGCTCTCGGTCTGGCCGCCTATATTGTTGGTTTATCGATCATCGAACGTCTTTTGGTGAATCGCTGGGAAATCAAACTGGTGACCACCTGTGCCTGCCTGGTGTATTTACTCTATGTGCTGGCAGCAGCACTGATAAGCCAGGTTTCATATTTCTACTCATCGCATTGGCCGCTAATTTTGTTCGATACTGGCTGGATGCTATTTCTTATCCCCACGGCAATCAGCCTGTATCTGATTCATATCTCGCACCTTAAAAGCGGGCGTAGTGTATTGCTGGCAATTTTTATCAGTAGCCCTTTCTCCTTGCCAGCGATAATGGATGATTCTATGCTCAAATACCTCATCGACGACTTTAGTACGGCGGCCGATTATCATAAGGCCCTGGCTCCACTCAACTGGCATTTGTCAGAAACGGTTCCGATTGATAAATTCATCCAGCAGGCAAAACAGCTGGATTCTGGTCAATTCGTCGATTAGTATTTACGGTTCCTCATGGAGGATCAGATAATGAAGTTTCCCAGTACAGGATTATTTCTAATCGCGCTATGCATCGGCTGTTACACATCAGTCACCAGCGCGGAAATATACAAATACAAGGATAAAAACGGTCGCTGGCAATTCACCGACAAACCAGTCAACGAAGACGGCAGCCCAATCACTTCGACAGCAGGTCAGAAAAAAACTACCAAAGCCAAAGTGAACACCAGGGCCGACCTCGGTAAAATCCTGCTCGAAAGATATAAACCACATAGTGAAATAGATCAGGCAACCCTGTCGGTGGTTACCATACAAACCCAGGTAGGCAGTGGCTCCGGATTTTTTATTACCGACGATGGCTACCTGGTTACCAATCGGCATGTTGTGCGCCCGACAACTTCAACCGGCTGGAAGGATCAGGAAGCAGCATTAGAGAATTATAAAACGCGGCTCGAAGATTACAAAGCTGACTTGAAGGATAATGAGTTAAGCCTGAAGGAAATGAAGCAAACCATCGACGAAAACAGGGAATATATGAGCTCGGGTCGTGCTAGTAAGTCTGAACAAAAACGCTATGACCGATATATCAAACGATACGATCGAAATAAGGAGCGTTATCGCGCCAACAAAAAGGAGTTCCGTAAGTTAGATAAAGAGTATAAGACCGCGCAATCAGAGTTTGGATTTAACAGTAGCGTAAGCAGTTTTTCCAGGAAATTCACCATCGTGCTTAAGAATGGCGAAGAGTACAATGCGCGACTGATAAAAGTTAGCAAAACCCATGACCTCGCTTTGCTAAAACTCGACAACTACGCCACACCATTTCTACAGCTTAGCAACCAGGATTGGGCACGACAGGGCGCCAAGGTGTTTGCCATTGGCAGTCCGCTTGGTATCAGCGATTCACTCACCACCGGCATAGTCACCAAATCTGGTAAAAACCATATATACACTGACGCACAAATTCTGCCCGGCAATAGTGGCGGTCCGCTGGTTGACGACAAGGGTAATGTGCTCGGTGTGAATACCGCAGTGGTATCTCAAACCAGAAATGCCGACGGCCTGGGGCTGGCTGTTTATTCAAAATTTATCCGTTCGGAATTCAGCAGCAATCTGCCTGATGATTTATAATAGGTTGCCGCAATGGTTCAGAGTTACAGTATGAAGACTCTGGATTCGCGTATTCGCCAGCAAAACGAAATAGTGATGATCTTATTGCCGATCTAGGTCAGACCTTGAGGGTTTTTGCGTAAATATCTGCCCGTAATCAATCGTTGCAAAGGATTGTAATGACTCAGATAATTTATCTGTTAACATTCAAACATGAACATAGAACTCTGGATCGCCTTCGTTGCAGCATCAAGTATATTACTGATTATCCCCGGCCCCACAATTCTAACAGTAGTTAGTTATTCAATCTCGCATGGTAATCGAGTTAAACTACCACTGATTGCAGCAGTCGCCCTCGGGGATTCGACCGCCCTGGTGCTATCTTTACTCGGCATCGGCACCTTGCTCGCACAATCAGTATTCTGGTTTCAGGCTATCAAGTGGGCAGGTGGCCTTTACCTGTTATTTCTTGGCGTCAAACTCCTCAGGGCTGGTGCTAAATCATCGCAGACATTGCCCTCAAACGACAATCCTGATTCCGGTTACAAATTATTCATAAACACTTACCTGGTCACCGCACTCAATCCCAAAGGCATCGTCTTTTTTATTGCCTTCCTGCCGCAGTTTATTTCACGCTCAGATGCCGTTAACCAACAACTCTGGATTCTGGCGGCAACTTTTGTTGTGCTCGCAGTAATCAATGCCGCTTTATACGCCATATTCGCCGGGCAGGCCCGTCGCTTGCTAACCTCAACAAGAACGCAACGGTGGTTTAATTTTACGGGTGGTAGTTTGCTGTCCATCGCCGGTATCTGGGCACTTACCGCCAGGCGGGTTGGAGAACTATCCTGAAATTGACACTGCCATTATAGTTGCTGCATGAAGCTAGCTCTCGACAAATTTGCCGACAACCCGATCATAGACGAATTACTCTGTCGGTGGGATAACCAAAAAAAAATAGGCAGTTTGCGCGCCAGCGCGCCTATATGGCGTAAACCATTTATCGAAATCGGTTACCTCGACGGCACGAATAACCACATGCAATTTCCGAGGGAATTGTTTATTCATTACTGGTCAGAAGCCGTAATAGTGCTGGAAACACTCACCGATATCGGACTAATATCGGAGTTTAAATGTCAGCCTACCCACAATCAGGAAGCAACGATCAGAACCGCTTTATCCACCCGCGCTGCTTGCATCCGCGATAGCGATACCATATTTGAGTCCGGCTTTTATCAAGTTTACCTCGACCAGTTTGGGTGCAATTGCAAAAATCTGCCGCCCGAAACCATTGAAAAGCTCGAAACCGCAAGATCCAGAGTCTGAATCTATCAAGTGTCCC
>JAAENK010000143.1 GCA_024224415.1 Gammaproteobacteria bacterium
CAGGCTGATGCGCTGCTGGCTTTATCTCCAGAAGCATTACGCACATCCGGCCTGTCGGCACGAAAAGTTGAATATGCCCAGGGCCTGGCGCAAGCTTTGGCCGATGGCTCGCTTGATGTTGATGCACTGGCGGATATGGATGATGCCGATGCGATTCAGTCGATTACCGCACTGCGTGGTTTCGGTGTTTGGAGTGCCGAAATTTACCTGATGTTTTCACTACAACGGCAGGATATCTTTCCAGCAAATGATCTGGCCTTACAGGTTGCCATTCAAAAGCTCAAAGATCTGGATGACCGGCCGAGTGAAAAACAGGCACGTGAATTGATTGCGCACTGGTCACCCTGGCGTAGTGCGGGAAGTTTGTTTCTATGGCATTTCTACCGAGGCGCGCCTGGTTAAGCTGGTTTCGCTGTAAATTTATGAAAACGCCAACATAGTAGATTTGAAGTCACAAATAAACCCATTGCCAGTCCCCACCATAATCCGGCACCTTCAAATTCAAACTCAAATGCGAGCAGTGCACCGCCGCCGATACCAAGTACCCAGTAACCAAACCCTGCGATCCATAGTGGGGCGATATTGTCTTTAAGACCTCGTAAAGCCCTGGCGGCAACAGCTTGTAAACCATCGAAGACCTGGAATATTGCGGCGATAATTAAAAACTGTGCAGCTAGTTTCGCGACCATGGGGAAACCTGGGTCGCTAGTATCGATAAAGACCTTAATAATGAAGTCAGAAAAAAGTACCGGCACCAGAACCAGCAGCAGGCTAAAACCGACTACCACAGCCATTCCCAGTTGGCCGGCACGTCGCACAGCCAGCTGCTGTTGTCGACCAGCTGCATAGGCCACACGTATCATAGTGGCCTCGGCAAAGCCAAATGCGATTACAAATGGTATTCCTGCCCAGGCCATCACGACTTCATAGGCAGCCAGGGTTTCGGTGCCGATGATACCCGAGAGGATAGATGCTGCGACAAACAGGCCAACCTCGAACAATGTCAGTGCCGCCACCGGTATGCCAAGCGTGACAATTTCACGGCATAACTGCATGTCCATTTGCCAGCGACTTTTAAATACCCCATATCCGCGCAATGAAGGTTTACGGAAAACATGCAATGCGAGTGCAATAAACATCAACCAGGATACTACCGAAGTGGCCAGACCAGCGCCAAATAAGCCCATGGCATCAAGCCCCCAACCACCGTGGACAAACCAGAGTGTGAGCACGTAGTTGAGTATCACCGCTGCAATAGTAATGACCATAATTGCAACAGTTTGTGACAAAGCTGCAATAAAGTTTCGAAAAACTGCAAACCATACTACAGGCAGGCATATGCTCGATAAACCTTTTAGATAAGGTATTGCGAGTTCAATGATTATATCTTTCTGACCAGTGACGCGTAGCACATAGTCGAGGTTCCAGATCATCACCATGGCAGGAATGCCGATGATTGTGGCAACAATGAGTCCCTGCCGTACCGACTGGCCGAGTTCATCGTTTTTCCCAGCGCCTCTGGCCTGCGCGATGAGAACACCTGTCACCGATAGTAAGGCCATTAGCACTACCAGAATTTCGAAGGAAAGATCACCTGCAATGCCTACTGCAGCGAGTTGTTGGTAACCCAGTTTACCCACCACCATTTTGGTGGTAATGAACATGGCATACTCGGCGAGATAGGCAGCTGACAGTGGGATGGCGATCGCAAGGAAATGGCGTAGTTCGGTTTTTAATGAAAACTCGGTTGATAACATAGTTTGTCTATCGGTTTCAGGTCAGCTCTTAACTGTGATGATTTGTTCGATGGCTGCCGCGACATCACTATTGCGACTACCGGTTGGCTGAATGACCACAAGCATACGCGTGGCGATGGGCTTGCAGAATGGAACACGTGCAATTTTACTGGAAAGCGGTGGTGCCAGGTGTCGTTGGGGGATGATTGATGTACCGATGCCATTTACTACCAGGTTTTCGATGAGACCAAGTGAACTGATTTCTATGGTTTCATCGAGATGAATTGAGCGTGACCGCAGCCTGGTGGATATTTGTTGCCCCAGCCAGTTCTTTCTATTCAATGCGATAAATGGGGCAGATCGTAATAACTCAACATCTGATGTTAAGTGTTTAAATTTCCTGGGTCCTACTACATAAAGTGGTTCGGCAGCAATTTCTGTTACAGCAAGACCGGGGATATCTAGTGAAGGAGCGGTCAGAATAGAAAAATCGAGTTCCTGGCGCATGGTTAGTGCAGATAATTCAGCGGAAGTGTCGGATTTTACTTTTATCTGTAATTTGGGAAACCTGGTTCTCAGTCCGTTTAATATGAGTGGAAGCAGGGTATCGCTGGCTGTTGGTACAATACCGATCGATACACTACCGACCATGGTTTGACCCGTGGCCGTATTGCGAATATTGTCGACGTCGTCGATAACCTCCTGCGCCAGAAGGGCTAGCTTCTTCCCCATTGCCGTTAAACTGGTCGGTCGAGTTCGACGATCGAATAAAGCCGTGCCCAAATCATCTTCGAGTTGCTTCATTTGTATACTGACCGCTGAATGGCTAAGACTGACGTATTCGCCCGCCGCAGTAAAGCTGCCAAGCTTTAAAATCGTAGATAGTGTGCGTAGCTGCCGGAG
>JAAENK010000144.1 GCA_024224415.1 Gammaproteobacteria bacterium
GCGAAGGCGTGGAAAAGCCAACGGTTGGATTGTTAAATATTGGTTCTGAAGCAATGAAAGGTGGCGATTCGATCAAACAGGCGAGTCAGTTAATCGGTGAAACCGGGATCAACTATTATGGCTTTGTCGAGGGTGATGATATCTATAAAGGTACGGTCAATGTCGTGGTAACCGATGGTTTTGCCGGTAATGTGTCTCTCAAAACTGCCGAAGGTATGGCTGCCCTGGTAAATCATGTACTACGCCAGGAATTCAGGAAAAACCTGATTACCAAAATTGCCGCCATTGTTGCTTTGCCGGTATTGCAGGCGGTTCGAAAAATTCTCGATCCTCGTCGTTATAACGGCGCAAGTTTACTAGGATTGAATGGCATAGTAATAAAAAGCCACGGCGGTGCGGACACCAGTTCGTTTTTTAACGCGATAAAAATTGCTAGTATTGAGATTGAAAACGACGTACCAACGAAAATATCCAGGATCGTCGAGTCTTACCTGTCCAGCTCAGGGGAAAACTGAATATGACTTACGCCCGAATTACCGGTACCGGGGGGTATCTTCCAGAAAATGTGATGACTAATCGCGACCTGGAAAAAATTGTCGATACTACCGATCAATGGATACAGGAACGCACCGGTATCGAGCAAAGACATATTGCAGTCGAGGGGCAAACTACAGTCGATCTAGCCGAGGCCGCCTCCAGAAAAGCTATCAAAGCGGCAGGTATTGATACTCAGGATATCGACCTCATCATCATGGCCACCTCGACGCCTGATAAGATATTTCCAAGTTCCGCCTGCATATTACAGGCGCGGCTCGATATTCATGGCTGTCCGGCATTCGATATCCAGGCGGTTTGCACTGGATTTATCTACGCTTTAACCGTTGCTGAAAAATTCATAAAATCCGGCAGTAGCAAAAAAGCCCTGGTAGTCGGCTCTGAAGTTTTTTCGCGCATCCTGAACTGGGAAGACAGGGGTACTTGCGTATTATTCGGTGACGGAGCTGGCGCGGTAATACTCGAATCCAGCGATGAAACAGGCATACTCTCTACGCATATTCATGCCGACGGTCAATACGAAGATTTACTACTGGTACCTTGCGGTATAGCTGACGATTACGATCGCGTTAAAGCTGGACGGGCTTTCATCGAAATGAAAGGTAATGAAGTTTTCAAAATGGCGGTTAATACGCTCGGGCGTATCGTCGATGAGACCCTGGCGGCAAATCAGATGATGAAGTCTGATATCGACTGGCTGGTTCCGCACCAGGCGAATACCCGCATTATCGCCGCCACGGCGAAGAAATTAAAAATGTCGATGGATCAGGTCGTGGTAACAGTCAACAAACATGGCAACACGTCTGCAGCCTCAGTGCCGCTGGCGTTAGATGTGGCGGTGCGTGACGGTCGCATCAAATCCAATGAATTGCTATTGCTGGAAGCATTTGGGGGAGGATTCACCTGGGGGTCGGTATTACTTCGTTTCTGAGATAATCAAGACAGATATCGGATTACATGATGTAGGATCTCTGTGTTATGATCGGTGCACATGTATTCTGGTACAGTAAAAATGATTTCTGTATTGCTGACCGACGACCACGCGCTGGTACGTTCCGGTATCAGACGCCTATTGGAAGATAGCAAGCAAGTCCAAATAGTTGGTGAAGCCGAATGTGGTGAAGAAAGCTTGCAAATGGCACAGGAACTAAAACCCGACGTGATTTTAATGGACGTCAATATGCCAGGAATCGGTGGTGTCGAAACCTGTCGTAGAATGCTGCAACGCGATCCTCAAAAGAAAATCATCGTTCTCACCGTACACAGCGAACAGACTTTTCCCAAGCGTATGCTTGAAATTGGTGCCAGGGGCTATCTCACCAAGGAATGTGGTGTCGAGGAAATGCTCGAGGCGATTAATCAAGTTCACAACGGCAAGTCTTACATCGCCACCAGTATCGCTCAACAACTGGCGCTATCATTATTGCCCGGTAATGAAGACAATCCCATCGACAGGCTCTCACGAAGAGAATTTCAGGTAATGTTGATGATTTCAAACGGCTTGTCGAATATCGAAATCTCCGATAAATTATGCCTCAGTCCAAAGACTATCAGCACCTATCGGTTACGATTGCTGGAAAAGCTGGGTGCTAACAGTGAAGTCGACCTGATAAAAATCGCAGTTGAGCAGGGTATGGTTGAATTTGCACAGCCCGAGTAAACGACAAGTTAATTTCTATCGGGTATGAGTGAAAATCAACCTTTTAATCATACCGCTTTCCTGGCAACGGTAAGCACCAAACCCGGCGTTTACCGCATGATCGACCAACATGACAAGGTCATCTATGTCGGCAAGGCAAAGAATCTGAAGAAGCGCCTCAGTAGCTACTTTCGTAAAACTGGCTTGTCGACCCGTATTCTGAACCTGGTAAATAACATACACAAAATCGAAGTCATCAATACACGCACAGAAAGCGAAGCATTGTTACTCGAAAATGATTTAATCAAAAATCTGAATCCACGCTACAACATCCTGTTTCGTGACGACAAGAGTTACCCTTATATTTGTCTGACCAAACACGATTTTCCCAGGCTTAAGATTTACCGGGGTAAAACTAGTCACCGTAAAGGTAGTTTTTTTGGCCCGTTTCCCAGTGCAGGTTCGATTCGCTATACTATTAATCATATTCAACGCATATTCCAGTTACGGAATTGTGAAGACTCAGCGATGAGGAATCGTAGTCGGGCCTGTCTGCAATACCAGATTAAGCGCTGTTCCGGCCCCTGCGTTGGTCACACCGATCAGCAAAGTTACCAAAAACAAATAGCACAGACTCGCCTGTTTCTGGAAGGTAAGAGCAATGTTTTAATCGATCAGCAAGTTAAGGTAATGGAACACTGTTCGGATCAACTCGATTTCGAACAGGCTGCAGCCATAAGAGACAGGATTGACATGTTGCGTCGGGTCACCGAAAAACAGTTTGTCACTGGATTTCAAACTGACATCGATATACTCGCCTGCGAAGTCCTGCAGGATATGTGTTGCATCCAGTTATTCATGATCCGCAATGGCACTTCAATGGGTAATAAGCCTTTTATTAGCCGCGTAAAACTTGCAGCCAATCCGGAGGAGCTTCTGCAAACTTTCATCATGCAGCATTACTCCAGACATCCGGCCCCTAAGGAAATTATCCTGAGTCATGAACCCCCTGATCTAGAGCTACTGTCGGTGACGCTTAGCCACGTAAATGAAGCCAAAGTCAAAATATCGCAAACTGTGCGAGGAAAGCGAAAACGTGCACTTGAAAATGCCACTAACAATGCGCGGCAGGCCCTGGAAAGCCATTTGCTGTCGGCCAGCCATTTGAACAAACGGTTTCAATCACTCATCGAAGAGTTACAACTCGAGCAGGCGCCTGACAGAATCGAGTGCTTTGATATCAGCCATACTATGGGCGAACAAACCAAAGCTTCCTGCGTGGTTTTTGGTAACGAAGGTGCAATCAAATCTGAATATCGTTGTTATAATATCAAGGATATTACCGGCGGAGACGACTATGCAGCTATGAAGCAGGTACTGGAACGCCGATATAGCAAACGACAACACGATGCAACGTTATTACCCGACCTGATATTGATTGACGGCGGCAAGGGGCAATTACATAGCGCGCTGGATGTTTTTGAAAACCTCGACCTGTTCAATGTTAAACCAAATATGCGAGCCTTTGGGGTGGCCAAGGGAGTCGAGCGCAAGGCGGGTTATGAAGAAATTATCGATGAGGCTTATGCAGTAGTGAGCATAAAACTGGGATCACCGGCACTATTGCTGATTCAACAAATACGCGACGAGGCGCATCGATTTGCTATCACAGGGCATCGAAAAGCCCGAGCTAAACAACGGAAAACTTCCCGGCTGGAACAGATACCGGGTATAGGATCTAAAAAGCGCCAGCTATTGTTGAATACTTTTGGTGGCCTGCAAGGTGTACAGGCAGCCGGTGTGGAAGAACTCATGCAAATAAAGGGTATTAATCGAGAGACCGCACAAACAATTTATGATAGCTTTCACGCCTGATTTTTTGCGCAGCTGAATATGAAATTAACCCTGCCCACCGCGATTACACTGTCCCGCATCGCGTTGATCCCAATATTTGTGATGGTGTTCTACCTGCCTTTTGCCTGGTCTAACCTGGCGGCCGCAACACTATTTGCACTGGCCAGTGTCTCGGACTGGGTAGACGGCTATCTGGCGCGAGTTTTGAAACAGGAATCATCTTTCGGCGCATTTCTCGACCCGGTAGCAGACAAGTTGATGGTGGTGGTTGCCATCATTCTGTTAGTGCAAACCCATCCGAGCATATACATCGCAATTCCTTCGGTGATAATCGTGATTCGCGAAATCTCAATATCCGCACTACGGGAGTGGATGGCGGAATTGGGAGACCGGGCTTCGGTAAAAGTATCATTCATCGGAAAAGCCAAGACAGTGGCCCAGTTATTTTCACTGTCTTTGATGATATACGCAGAACCTGTGGAAGGACTGCCGGTATTTGAAATTGGTCTCGGCTTCTATTATCTGGCGGCAATTTTCACCATTGTTTCCATGTTCATATACCTACGCGCAGCCTGGCCAGTGATCAAAAAGAACAGCTAAAATTTAATGTGTTAAATAGTCGTCGCTGCCTTGACAGTTTAGGGTGAATCTATAGAATAGCGGCCTTCGCGGGAATAGCTCAGCTGGTAGAGCACAACCTTGCCAAGGTTGGGGTCGCGAGTTCGAATCTCGTTTCCCGCTCCA
>JAAENK010000145.1 GCA_024224415.1 Gammaproteobacteria bacterium
ATGCATTTTTACATATTAACTTCCAATATTTTGCTAATTGGCAGCATAAATCATTAAGGCTACACTGATTTCAGAAAATTTAAGTAACCTGAAACCATTGGAGGAGACATGACGTCTGCATCACATATTAAAGAATCTGTTGGAAATGTAATAGACCATTATTCAAACAATCTTGACCAGGCCAAAGACGCTGGTCCGCAGGTCACTGCCAAAATGGAGGAAGGGCTGCGTTGCCGGGTCGTGGCACCCGATGGAACTTCAATCGTAACCGATATGCCAACAGGAATCGGTGGCGGGGGTTCTGCCCCCTCACCTGGCCGGCTATTCAGGGCATCCCTGGCTAGTTGTGACGCTACACTGGTAACGCTACGTGCTGCTCAAATTGGTATAACACTGACGTCACTTGAAGTAACTGTTGAAGGTGATCCGGATGATGTCGGTGTGCTGGGGTTTCTCGGAATTGATGAGAGCATACCGCCTGGAGAACACGGCATCGTAATCCGCTTTAGACTGGGCGCTGAAAACGCTACTTCCGAGCAATTACATGAACTTGTCGCCTGGGTTGAGGCTCATTCCCCTGTTGGAGATAGTGTGCGCAGAGCTATACCATCACAAGCTGAAGTTGAAATAGTGTAAAGAAAGCCAGGATTGATCCGGGATACTGGCTAAACTTTTGGCTGATATCGCGTGCCTTCAAATAAAGGCCTGATTTCGTTCATTGACTCACTCATATGATCGCGGAAAGCAAGGATTCTTGCAGTACCTTTCAGGTCAGGGTGAAACAGGATCCACAATCCCAGATTATGGGATGAATCTGGTTCGCAGTATCGTTCCAGGACTGGGTCTTTATCCCCGATAAAGCAAGGTAGAAAAGCAACCCCCAATCCTTCCTTAATGGCGGCCAGTGTCAAAAAACTATCACTACAATAAAAATTGTGTGGTTGTTGACCGCAGGCCTGCTTCGTCCATGCTTTGTGATAGTCACAACACTCTACCCCAATCCATTTCGGTTCCTGTTTTTGTCGACGAATATGCTGGAGATAATCACGGCTGCCATAAACCGTAGAAACGACCTTAACCAGGCGTTTTCCAATTAATGTATAGCCGGGAGTATTGGTAAGCCGAATCGCGACATCAGCCTCTCGTTTCACCAGGCTGGAGTCAGTATTGCTTGCTGAGATTTGCAGATTAATCCCTGGATAAGTATGACTGAATCTGGCAAAGGCCGGCATTAATACCAATGGAGTCATGTCATTAATAGTGGTGACCCGCAGAGACCCCGCCAGGTTCGTATCCTTGCCGGAAACTTTACTGTCAACACCAAGCACCTCGATTTCCATTCGAGTTGCTGCTTTTTTTACATTTTCGCCAGCAGGAGTGAGCTCGTATCCTGTCTTATTACGTTCGACCAGGCGGGCACCCAGTTGCTATTCCATACTCCGCATGCGCCTCGACACGGTGGATTGTTGTACTTTCAATTGTTTGACGGCGCCACTAAACGAACCTGTTCTGGCAACTGACAGGAAAATCCGAAGATCATCCCAGTTCATTGCAATCTCCCTTTATGCATTTTTGCATATTGTATTTCAATATTTAGTCAATTGGCAGCATAAATCATCAGGGTTACACTGCTCTTGTATCAGCATTGATTTGTAACACATTACCCAGGAGACAGGTCATGACCGCAGAAAATATTTTTGAAGGTAGATGCTCGTGTAGCAAACTTCGTTACAGAATGAATGCTAAACCACTCGTCGTACACGCCTGCCACTGTCGACAATGCCAGCGGGTAACCGGAACAGCTTTTGTTATGAATGCAGTGGTAGAAAAGAATCAACTTGAAATCCTCTCTGGCAGCGTGGCCAACTATCATTTTCCAGATACTTACCATACCGCTTTTTTCTGTCCAGAGTGTGTTACCTACGTGTGGAGTGAATATAAAAGCGGCACTTTCGATGACTGCTGGTTTGTCCGCGTTGGAACTCTGGATGAGCCCGACCGACTACCTCCCGATGTTCATATATTTACGGAAAGCAAGCAGCCCTGGGCTCCCATTCCCAGCGGAGCACCAAAGTTCGATCGGTTTTACACCATCAAAGAGTTATGGTCAGAAAGCAGCCTGGCCCGGATGGAACCCTATTGGCAGGACAAGTGAATATCTTTTTTTAACAACCAAATAGGAAACAACGAATGTCAAACTGGAACGTTAAGGGTACTTATGTAGAAGCATGTAATTGTGAGACTGTATGTCCCTGCATCTTTTTTTCACCACCAACCGATGACTCATGCACGGCTTTACTTGGCTGGCATATTGACCAGGGAGAGTTTGAAGGCACCACTCTCGATGGGCTGAATGCCGCATTGTTGGCGCACTCGCCGGGGAATATGAAAGACGGTGACTGGAAAGTAGCACTCTATGTCGATGATCGCGCAAACGAAACCCAGACCGAGGCATTAATGGGCATATTTTCCGGACAAGCAGGAGGCCATATCGCAAACCTCGCGCCACTCATCAGTGAGGTGCTCGGTGCAAGGCCTGCGTCTATCAGCCTCGATACATCTGCTGGCGGTTTTTCATTCTCAGTTGAGGGACTTGGTTATGCTGAAGCGTCTACTCTTGAGGGCCAGGGTGGTGGTGCTGTGACTGTGGCCGGCCATCCACTGGCTGTGTCGCCAGGTGAAACAGCGACGGTTGGTCGTACCAGTAAAATTGAACTGGATGACCATGGTTTTACCTTCAATATGACCGATAAGGCTGCCATGTCGGCACCCTTTAGCTATAGCAGTTAGGCCATGGAGGCCAACGGAACAATCGCACTGACTCGTGAAGAACCCCGGGCGGCCAGTCTGTTGATGTTTGTCATTCTGCTTGGATGGATTTTTCTCGCCTGGGCAGTGCTAGACATGTCCCATCCGCTAGCCAGGTTGATGATGCCGATGAGTGCAAGCTGGTCTATCAGCAATGTGCTAGCTGTATTCATAATGTGGGCCATCATGATGATAGCCATGATGCTGCCGTCAGCAATGCCAATGATCCTCACCTTCGTCAACCTGAGTCGGCATAAAAAACAGGTAATACATGGATGGATTTTTGTAGTCGCATATTTAGCCATATGGACAGGATTCAGCGCGACAGCGACAACATTACACTGGGGGCTGCAGGCATCCGGCCTGTTAACCCCGATGATGACAAGCAACTCAATGTGGCTGACTGCGATATTGTTGCTGGTTGCCGGTGTAGTTCAATTCACGCCGTTGAAAGAGGTATGTCTGCGACATTGTCGTACACCAATGGGATATTTGATGACGGAATGGAAAGATGGTGCCAACGGTGCCTGGCGAATGGGTTTAAAACATGGGTTTATCTGCCTCGGTTGCTGCTGGGCGTTGATGGGGCTATTGTTCGTAGCAGGTGTCATGAACCTGGTCTGGGTCGCCGCACTTACTGCCGCTGTCGCCATCGAAAAAATACATCCAGCCGGAGTGAAAGTCGGTAAGTTTCTGGGTTTTGTGTTAATAGCACTGGGAGTATTCCAGATCGTAAGCTTAAACACTGGCTAGCTTGTTTAGTTACTTTTGCTACCGTGAAACTTACTCGAATAAGTCGATTTGCACAATTGTTGTTCGCTAGAAATCAGCTAGCCGAATGTTTATACTGCGTGTGTTGCAAGCTTAAATTTAATCGTTAATGAACCAGGATTTTTCAGCGCCGAACAACGAGCAGATACGAAACCCTCAGGACATCATCGAGGCCTTACGTACTGCCCACCAGCATCAGGTTCAGTTAAATTTAGTTGCCGATCAAAAAGCCAATATCAACATCGGTTTCACACTATTTTTTTTGACCCTGGGCCAATCACAGATTTCATTGACGGGAGGCGAAGATGCGTTGATTCGTGCTGGCTTTATCCTGTTAATCCTTACCATCACAACCTCGCTGCTGCTGGCCCTGGCCGTGGTGTTACCACGTACCGGAAAGATCCGTATCGACAAGCCGGAACAAATGAGCAATCCTTTTTTCTTTGGCCTGTTTTCACAATTAAAGCAAGACGAGTACGTCGACTACCTGACAACTCAGTTTGACGACAGTAATAATGCACGGCGCCTGATCGCGGTTGATATTTACCAAATTGGACAGGTGTTAAACCATAAATATCGTCTTTTACGCTTCAGCTACAGTTTTCTTGCATTCAGTATTTTAATTGCGGTTATGGTTTATTGTTACAAAATGCTAATTGCCTGAGTATTGCGCTTTTTAGTTAGTGTTCAACCCCGTGGATGATGACTGGTATGCAAAGACTTCAAACGCGCTTGTGCAATATGTGTATAGATCTGTGTAGTAGACAAACTGCTATGCCCAAGCAGCATCTGTACGGTTCTTAAATCAGCCCCATGATTTAACAAATGCGTTGCAAAAGCATGGCGTAACGAATGCGGTGAATATTCAGTTTTAACACCAGCTACTAACAAATGTTTTTTAATATTTTGCCAGAATGCCTGTCGCGTAATTGAGGTTCCACGACTGGAAATAAACAATGCATCACTACTTTTATCCTGTCGAATTAACTGTGGGCGTGCCTGCTTGATATATTTTTCCAGCCAATACAGGGATTCTTCACCCACCGGAATCACGCGTTCTTTATTACCCTTGCCTGTCAGACGCACGAGGCCAAGATTTGTATTTATCTGGTTCATTTGCAACGCCACCAACTCACTAACGCGCAACCCCGAGCTATACATGACTTCGAGCATACAGCGATCACGTAAACCGTAAGCCGTATTATTATCCGGCGCTTCGAACAGTGCATTGACATCTTCCTCACTCAATGCACCTGGCAGGCTACGATGAATTTTAGGTGCTTGAATCAGGGCGGTTGGATTATCCTGGCGTTCGCCGATCTTAACCAGATGGCGGTAGTATTGCTTTAAGGTGGACAACAACCTGGCGGTGGAACGCGCTGAACTGCCCGCATCGAATCGACAGGCAAGGTACGCCTGTATATGTACCTGATCAGTACTAACAAGTTTTTGCTGACGATCTTCGAGCCATTGAGAAAAACTTTTTAAATCCTGCCGATAAGCACTCAGGGTGAGTTCTGCTAAGCCTTTTTGCGACCATATCGCATCCAGGAAAGCATCTATCTGTGGATCCAGCGTTTGTTTAGTCGTCTTGTTAATCATTACCCGACATTGTCAGGCAAAAAAAAAGGCGCAGTCAACTGCGCCTTCCTGAAAAAACTGGTTTATTCAATTATTTTTTTGCCTTTTTCCTTTTCTTTCCTTTTAAAGACTTCTCGACCGCTGACATTGCTTTCTTGTCCCAACCGTTAAGGAATCTACCGACTGCGGCATCACGCTTGCTCATCATTTTTGACATAGCATCTTCACGTTTCTTGGCATTTCTTAAATCATTCTGTAATGCCTTTACTTCGCCTTTCAACGCTGCTATAGATTCCCTTAAGATTCTAGCTTTTGCTGCTGCAGATGTTGTTGACTTAGCTGCGGCTTTCTTTTTGGTAGCTTTTACTGCTTTCTTTTCAACCACTCTTGCTACTTTCTTTTTTACTACAGGTCGCGCTGCTTTTTTCTTGACTGCTACCTTCTTCTTAACTGCTACCTTCTTCTTAACTGCTACCTTCTTCTTAACTGCTACCCTCTTCTTAACTGCAGGTTTGCTCACTTTAGAAGTTTTCTTAGCAGCCTTTTTTGCTGTCGACATATCTGGTTTCCTCACGTTTACGAAACGCAGTTATTATAGAAAGCATTGACAAGAATACAATAGCATTTTATAGATTAATTGTTTATGTGAGAAAATATGTAACAAAAACTGCAAAAAAACAAAAATAAAAAATAGTCCCAAAAAAATAATTTTATCAGCGCAAATTGCTTCTCAACAAAAGGTATACAGTCAGTAATAAAAATAACACAGCAGGTAATAGTGCATTAATAAATGGAAATAAATTCAGATGACTACCTAACTGGATCAACAATCGGTCTGCCACTACATAGGTTAGGCCCAGGATAATACCCATCATTAGTCGCTGCCCTGCATTTCCCTGCCTTTGCAAACCGAGCACAAATGGAATGGCAAGAATACACATAATAATTACTACCAAAGGCGAAAAAATCTTTTGCCAGAACGTTAACAACTCGACCCTGGCCTGCAGATTATTCTGTTGCAAAAACCCAATGTAAGTAAACAAATCAACACTCGACATTTGCCGTGGCTCAATCATTAGCGCATTGAGTAATTCGTCAGATATTCTGCCGTGATAAATCATTTCATTGTATTGGTGGGTGCTTACATCGTGATTACCCATTAATGTTTGATTGACCTGTTTAAGTCGCCAGGAATTGCCCTCAGGAATCGCCGATTCTGCTGTGATAGCCGACAGTAAACGCCCTGCGTCATCGAGCTGATGGATTTCAATGTTGCGTGCGATGCCATTCGGCAGCAACAGATTGATATGCAGGATGCTGTTGTCATCCTTTACCCACAATCCTTTCTTACCACGAATGGCGGTAGTATCGTTAATCGCAGACGAGCGAATTTGTCTAGCATTTGTTTCGCTGACTGGTGCCACCCAGTCAGCAACCAGGAAACTAATAAGTGCGAGAATAATCGCCGCCTGAAGCACGGCCATTATTAACTGCGATACAGAAACACCAGCGGCCTGCATAGCGATAATTTCACTATTGCTAGCTAAAGACCCCAAGCTTAATATGGTGCCCAACATGGCTGCCAGCGGCATGAATTCGACTAACTTTCCGGGGAACAATAGCACAACATATTCAATAGCATGCAACAGACTGTAGTACCCCTTGCCTACATCATCTAGCTCTCCAATAAATATAAAGATCAAACTAAGACTAACCAGCACCATCAGTGTCAACAAAGTACCCTGATGAATCTGACGTAAAATATATCGATTGATAATCAAGAGTTAGCCCTGTTGCCTGACAACCAGCCCAACCCATTGCGTCTCATCAGTAAACCGATGGCAAGCATTATAAAGATAATATGAACCCACCAGAAATTGACAAACATAGGTATATTTTTAGCTTCGAGTTGCGCACGCGTGAATGCCATCATATTCAAATAAACCAGATAAACCAGAAACACATAACCCAACTTACCAAAACGCCCCTGCCTGGGCGCGATATACGACAATGGCAAGGCAAGAAATGTAAGAACAATAAGAACAACTGGAATAGAGATGCGCCAGTGTAGTTCTGCCCTTGCCTTGACGTTTTTGGAGCGCCAGAGTTGTTCTGGTGTCAGTTCTTCTACATTAGTCTGACGCTTTTTATGATCTTTTTTCTTCTCGATAAGTATTCCGTGTTCCTCAAAGGAGATTATTTTATAGTCTCCCTTGCCGGGTTGTCCCTCATAGCGTTCACCTGGGCCGACTACCAGAAACAAATCACCAGTTTTTTCATCAATACGGTGGCGACCCGCTTGCGCAGTCTCTAGTATCATTTGATTGTTGCCACCCTGACTGATAATGACATTGCCAAGTTCGAGTTTATCGTCGCTAACGGTTTCCATATAAAATACCCGTTCACCACTTTCACTCTGGTTGAACTGACCAGCTTTGAACTGATCAAACTCATGCACATTCTTCTCACGCTCAACTATCTTCTGGGCGTTGCGCTGCATTTGCGCATTCAACCAGATATTTGAATAAGCGCTAAACATAACCAGCGGAATTAAAATGATAACAACAGGCCGATAAAACTCCCTGTAACCCATGCCACAGGCATTCATCACTACAATTTCGTGGTCTTTGTATAAACGCCCAAAGGCGAAGACGATGCCAAGAAAGAAACCAACCGGTAACAATAACGAAAAAACAGTCACTGCCTGACTGAGTAAAACTGGCAATAATGCCTGCTGAGGCACCTCACCATCGGCAATGTCGGAGAGTACCCGTCCCAATGCATTGCTCATCAAAATGACAAACAATACCAACACAGTAGCGGCGCTACTTTTTATGATTTCTCTGGTCAGGTATCGCGTAATAATATTGGGCATGATCGAATGTTAAATAAGGCCATAAAATCTGGAAACATTTGCAGACTTCACGTATCTTATCGCGTTATCGTTTGTACCAACACTGGAATCTTATGGAATACAAAGCTAAAACCGGCAGTCCCGAAAAACTATCTACCGATTGTCTGGTAATTATCGTCTCCGAACCGCGCAAACTATCATCCGCTGCGCAGACTGTGGACAAGGCCAGCAATGGTTATCTCTCGGGCATATTACGTCAGGGTGATATGCAGGGACGTGTCGGACAATGTCTTTTGTTGCATAACATAAATGGCGTCACCGCCAAACGTGTTCTACTGGTTGGTAGTGGTAAGCAAAAAGACTTTAACGAAGCCGCGTTTAATAAGGTTATCAATGACATGGTTTCGACATTGTCTGAATCGGGTGCGAAGGATGCACATATCTGTCTCGCTGATGCAGGCATTAAAAATCGGGAGTTCGACTGGCATATTTGCCAGGCGGTGATTCTGACCAACTCAAATCAGTATCGTTTCGAACAAATGAAAAGCAAAAAGAGTGATCGCAGGGTCAAACTCACAAAGCTCAGCTTCGAAGTTGTAAATCGCGGCCAGTTGAAAAAGGCTGACGACGCAATACAACAGGGTGTTGCCATTGGCGCGGGCATGGATCAAGCCCGTGACCTTGGTAACTTACCAGGCAATGTTTGCACTCCGAACTATATTGCCAAACAGGCAAAACTAATGGCAAAAGGCCAGAAAAACCTAACTGTCAAAGTCCTCGAAGAAGCCGACATGCGTAAGCTAAAAATGGGATCAATACTGTCGGTAAGCACCGGCAGTCGTCAAGCCGCGAAACTCATTACCCTTGAATATAAAGGAGCTGCAGCCAAAGATAAACCTGTGGTGCTGGTGGGCAAAGGCGTGACTTTTGATACCGGTGGCATTTCCCTGAAACCTGGTGCAGCGATGGACGAAATGAAATTCGACATGTGCGGCGCCGCTTCGGTAATTGGCACTGTCAGCGCCGTCGTGCAAATGCAGCTACCAATTAATGTCGTCGGTATTATTCCTGCTACCGAAAACATGCCCGATGGTCTGGCCACAAAACCGGGTGACATCATAACCAGCATGTCTGGACAAACCATCGAAATCCTAAATACCGACGCCGAAGGTAGATTAATTTTATGTGACGCCCTCACCTACGCAGAAAAATTTAAACCAAAATGCGTGATCGACATCGCTACCTTAACCGGTGCCTGCCTCGTTGCCCTCGGTAAAGTACCATCTGCCGTGCTCGGCAACCATGCACCACTCATCAGCGATCTGATCAAATCAGGACAACAAATCGAAGACAAACTCTGGGAATTACCGTTATGGGATGAATACCAGGAGCAACTCAAGAGCAACTTCGCCGATATCGCCAATATCGGTGGGCGTGATGCCGGTACCATAACCGCCGCCTGCTTCCTGTCGAGGTTCACCAAAAGCTACCATTGGGCGCACCTGGATATCGCTGGCACGGCCTGGAAATCGGGTGAGCAAAAAGGTGCTACGGGTCGTCCGGTACCACTCTTAACCCAGTATATTCTCAATCAGGTTTAAGCCGTGACCCGCATCGACTTTTACCAGCTCAACCCTGACCGGCATCGTGCCGACAAGGTGGTTTGTCAACTATGCCAGAAAGCTTATGAAGGCAAACAGAAAACATTTTTACTCACGCAAAGTCCAGAGCAAACCACACATCTGGATCGACAGTTATGGGTGTATAGTGACGACAGCTTTGTGCCTCATGATACCGAGTTGTCAGACAATTACGAAACACCTATCCTGCTCAACGACCAGCCGCAACCCGATTGTCAACGCCAGTTATTAATCAACCTGGCCGAAAGCATTCCCGATAATTTCGCCCAGTACGAGCGTATTATTGAGCTGGTAACCGAAGACAATAAGCAACAGGCGCGCAAACATTACAGTTTTTATAAGGAACGTGGTTATCCGCTGAATCACCACAATCTGTAAACCATGAACGACAATGACAATATTCCAGTTTTAACCGACTTAATCAAAGATAACATCGATGATGGTACGGTTAACGTCACGCTACCCGAACTCGGTCTCGATATAGGCCAGGACATGTATATCGAGGAAGATGATGATCCACTGGTTAGTTTGCGCATCGAACCCGACAGGCCACTTGTTGAACAACCCGCACCAGATGTCGCGGCGATTGACCCCAAACTCGAACAAACCATACGCCTCATACTCGATGAGCATATGGAACTTGCCTGGCAGGAAATCAGGCTGGCGATTCAATTGTCACAGGATGACAGCATCTAAACAGTGCATTTTTGAAAATAGCCATTGTATAATCCCCGCCTTATTTTTTGCCCAGTTCCCGCTTCATGGATAAAACCTACAATCCGCAATCAATCGAACAGACCTGGTATCAGCATTGGGAAGATAAAGGATATTTTAAAGCCCAGGGTAATGGCGACCCCTACTGTATCGTAATTCCTCCACCGAACGTAACCGGCAGCCTGCATATGGGTCATGCGTTTCAGGATACCATCATGGACACCCTGATTCGTTACCATCGTATGAAAGGCGACAACACCCTCTGGCAACCAGGTACCGATCATGCCGGTATCGCCACGCAAATGGTGGTCGAACGCCAGCTCGGCGTAGAAGATAAGACCAGACACGACCTCGGTCGCGACGCTTTTACCGAACGGGTATGGAAATGGAAGCAGGAATCGGGCGGCACTATCACAAAGCAGCTAAGGCGCATGGGCGCTTCCCCCGACTGGAGCCGCGAGCGTTTTACCATGGACAAAGGTTTATCCGACGCAGTACAGGATGTATTTATACAGCTTTATGAAGAAGATTTAATTTATCGCGGCAAGCGCCTGGTTAATTGGGATCCTGAATTTCTCACCGCCATTTCTGACCTCGAAGTTAATAATAAAGAGGAAAAGGGATTTATGTACCACGTACGTTACCCCCTGGTAGATGGCCCGATAAACGGACAAACTCACCTTGAAATTGCAACAACACGACCGGAAACTATTCTGGCCGATGGAGCTTTAGCGGTAAACCCGGAAGATCGTCGCTACGATGATTTTATCGGCAAGATGGTTCGGGTTCCGATGACAACCAGAATTATACCCATCATTACCGATCACTATGTGGATGCCGAGTTCGGAACAGGCTGCCTGAAAGTAACCCCTGCCCACGACTTCAATGATTACCAGGTTGGCCAACGCCATGCAATGGAAGTGATTAACCTGTTCACACCTGAAGCAATCATGAATGAAAATGCACCTGAAGCCTACCAGGGGATGGATCGTTTCGCTGCTCGCGACAAGATTGTTGAAGATCTTGACGAAGCTGGATTGCTGGTAAAAAAGGAAGAGCATATTTACAAGCGTCCCTATGGCGATCGTTCAGGTGTAGTAATCGAGCCGTATTTAACCGACCAATGGTTTGTACGCGCCGAACCTCTGGCTAAACCATCAATCGAAGCGGTTAAAACTGGCCGGATAAAATTTACTCCAGAAAACTGGAGCAAAACTTTTTTTAACTGGATGGAAGATATTCAGGACTGGTGTATCTCACGCCAAATCTGGTGGGGTCACCGTATACCCGCCTGGTATGATGCCAAGGGCAATATTTATGTGGCCCATAACGTGGAAGAGGTGCGTAGCAAGTACAAGCTTGCTGACGATATCGAGTTAACCCAGGATGATGACGTGCTCGACACCTGGTTTTCATCGGCACTTTGGCCATTTAGCACTCTAGGCTGGCCGGACAATAAAGACCCGGCCTTGCAGACTTTTTACCCAACCAGCGTGCTCGTCACCGGCTTCGATATCATCTTTTTCTGGGTGGCACGCATGATTATGTTCGGCATAAAATTCATGGACGAAGTACCTTTCCACGAGGTTTATATTCACGGCCTGGTGCGCGATGCCGAAGGCAACAAGATGTCCAAGTCAAAGGGTAATGTACTTGACCCGCTTGATCTAATCGACGGCATCAGCCTCGACGAATTACTCGCAAAGCGCACCAGCGGTCTCATGCAACCCGAGATGAAGGCCGGTATTGTCAAGGCTACTAAAAAACATTTCCCGGATGGTATTTCGGCCTTTGGCACCGATGCCTTACGATTTACCTTCGCCGCGTTGGCGACCACCGGACGCGATATTCGATTCGACCTGGGTCGTATTGAAGGCTATCGAAATTTCTGCAATAAGCTCTGGAATGCAACACGTTATGTTTTGCAAAACACAGAAGGTGAAGATTGTAGTGCCGGGCAACTTTCCCTGTCGGATCGCTGGATAATGACCCGATTGCAACAGGTAACCCAACAGACAGTGAAGCATATTGAATCCTACCGCTTCGACCTGGCCTCGCGTGACCTCTACGAATTTGTCTGGAACGATTATTGTGACTGGTATATTGAGCTTTCTAAACCGGTGCTTTACTCAGAGCAATACGACGAAGCGCAGAAAAACGCTGCACGAAATACACTGATCACGGTGCTCGAAACCATCCTACGTCTGTTACACCCGATCATGCCCTACATAACCGAGGAGCTTTGGCAACGAGTCGCACCGCTGGCGAACGTCAAAGCAGAAACGATCATGCTTTGTGCTTACCCTCAGGCTGATGAAAATCTCATCGACAGTGCCGCAATCGACTCACTGGAATGGGTCAAGCAGTTCATAATGGGTGTGCGCCAGATCCGTTCCGAGATGGACATCAAACCAGGCAAACCCTTACCTGTAATTTGTCAAAACGGTAGCGATACCGACCGACAACATATGGAGGACAACCGAGATCTACTCACCGCGCTGGCCAAACTTGAATCCATCGAATGGCTGGATGCCAACGACACAGCGCCCGAGTCGGCCACTTCGCTGGTCGGCGATATGAGTCTTTTGATACCTTTGGCAGGTTTAATCGACAAAGCGGCCGAACTACAGCGGCTGCAAAAAAAGATTCAGAGCCTGCAAAAGGAAATTCAGGGTGTCGAAACCAAACTAAGCAACGAGAACTTTGTCTCTCGCGCTCCTGCGACGGTAGTCGATAAGGAAAAACAAAAACTGACAGAAAAGCAGTCAGCGTTGGCGAGCCTGCAAGCCCAGGCTGACAAGATCGATAAAATGACGTAGGATTTTCTGTAACTCATCTCGGGAGACAACATCTTGGAAACAAAATATTCTGAAAACCCAGCCATGTTTAAAAACAATCCGTTGGGCTTCATCATAGCTATACTGCTGATTCCAGTCGCTATCGGTATTGTTATCCTGCTGGTCTGGTTTTTAAAATGCAAAGCCACCAAACTCGAAATAGTAGGCAATGATTTAATTCTCGAGGAAGGCCTGCTGAGCAAGAACCGCACTGAGTTAAACATCCCCAGCGTACGCACCGTGAATGTTTACCAGTCATTCTTCAATCGCATATTCGGCGTCGGCAAGATATCGATTTATACCGCAGGCGATAAACCTGAGATCGAAGTGGCCGGTCTACCCGATCCCCACGAACTGCGCGAACTGGTGAAAAAAATTCAGGATGAATAAATATGGCATCCCCGAGCGACCATAAAGATAAAAAAGATGCCCGCACGGTTGCTATTGTTCTGATAGTAATGCTGATGCTGCTTGGCGTCGCTGCAATGCTGGCCTTGCCTTTGCTCAGCGAATTTAGTCAAACTCACCTCGCGCC
>JAAENK010000146.1 GCA_024224415.1 Gammaproteobacteria bacterium
TATATCACCAAATCTGTGTCTCAGCGGGATAAATATATATACTGTTACAACTACATTAACCCAGTTAGGAAAATCAACGGGGTAAACATTATGGTTGCTGTCAAAAGAATTGTCCTGGATGTGCTCAAACCTCATCAACCCGGTGCGGTGGAGTTTTCGCAGGCTATTGCTGAACAGGGTGCCGATTACGGGGTTCGATTAATCGTCCTTGAAATGGATGAAAAAACCGAGACACTAAGAATTGAAGTGATGGGAAGCGCTATCGATTTTGAAACTATCCTGTCGACTATCAATGGTATGGGTGGGTCGGTTCACAGTATTGATGAAGTGGACGTTAAAAATGAAGTAGAAGCAGAATAATACCTCATGAACCCGTTCAAACGGTTTGGTTTGCTCCTGCGTATTTCCCAAACACAAGGTATTGCGCGCCGTTATTTTGTGGTCAACGGCTTCGACGGTGCGCTCACTATGCTGGGACTAATCATGGGATTTCTGGTCAGCCCGGTTGCGGATTTGTCTATTATTGTCAATGCCTGTCTGGGGGCGGCGATTGCTTTGGGTGTGAGTGGTGTGAGCAGCGCCTATATCAGTGAGTCGGCAGAGCGACGACGTGCACTGGAAGAGCTGGAGGAAGCAATGATTAGTGACCTGCAGCAAACCACACATGGGGTTGCTGCTCGCGGCGTACCGTTATTGATTGCGCTGATTAATGGCTTAGCACCTTTGGTTATTTCGCTATTGATACTGGGCCCCCTGTTTTTATCCAATGCCGGCATTCCCCTGCCTGTCTCACCCTTGTATAGCGCAATCATGATTGCCCTGTTCCTGGTGTTTTTGCTGGGTGTTTTTCTGGGGCGTATTGCTGGCGTTTCCTGGTTTCGTAGTGGTATTCAGACTTTATTGGTTGCGGTGGTGACCACGGCACTGATTTACCTGTTCACCGGCCTGTAACATGTCACAACCAGCCTGGCACAGTATGGAGTCTGATGATGTACTGCGGCATCTTGAATCTTCTACAATCGGTCTAAGCACTGAGCAGGGGCGACAACGGCTAGCTGATTCAGGGCCAAATGAAATTCCTGAAAAACGGCGCCGTTCCGTGATCGCTATGCTGTTAGGGCAATTCACTGATTTCATGATCGTTGTGTTGGTGGCTGCTGCGCTGATTTCTGGCTTTATTGGAGAACCTCAGGACACCATTGCCATTCTGGTGATTGTATTACTCAATGCAATTATCGGCACGGTACAGGAATATCGAGCTGAAAAAGCAGTCGCAGCATTACGCCAAATGGCAGCGCCGGAAGCTTATGTGTTAAGGGATGCCAAAGTTGTTTCCCTGGCGGCGGCACAGCTGGTGCCGGGTGACGTGGTGATGCTGGAATCGGGTAATATCGTGCCGGCTGACCTGCGGCTGATCGCGGTAGAAGAGATGACTGTGGATGAATCGTTGCTGACCGGTGAATCACATCCGGTTGAAAAGCAATTTGCCAGCTTAAGTGAAGTCGACTTGCCGATCGGTGACCGCAGTAATCTTGCATTTAAGAGCAGCCTGGTTACGCGAGGACGTAGCAAAGCTGTGGTGGTTGCCACCGGTATGGAAACCGAAGTGGGGCGCGTTGCGCAATTGCTACAAACCGAAGTGGGAGTAAAGACGCCACTACAGGAAAGGCTGACCCGCTTCGGTCGTTATCTGGCGTTAGCAGTATTGGCCATCTGTGTGGTGGTATTCACCACGGGTCTGCTACAGGGGCAACCGGTGTTGTTGATGTTCCTGACCGCGGTGAGCCTCGCAGTTGCGGCGATTCCAGAAGCTTTACCAGCAGTCGTGACGATTTCATTGGCAATGGGAGCGCGTAAGCTGGTCCGGCACAATGCACTGGTGCGTAATTTGCCTGCGGTGGAAACCCTCGGTTCGGTCACTTATATCTGTGCGGACAAAACCGGTACGCTGACCGAAAACCAAATGAAAGTTGAAAGGTTTTATGTTGATGGACAACGCTATGCTGTAGCGTCCGATATCCAGACCAGTAACGCGTGGATGGAGTTGGGCCGGGCGATGGCGTTAAGTAATGATGTGGCTGAAATAGACGGTAAACCCTCCGGCGAGCCGACCGAACTGGCTTTGTTTGAAGCTGCCAAAAGCGCAGGTTTTGATAAGCGTTCGCTGGAACAGTCGAACCCGCGTATCGGTGTTATTCCGTTCGACAGTCAGCGTAAACGGATGTCAACATTGCACTCATCCACAGATGGGGTCATTGCGTATATCAAGGGAGCGCCGGAGCATATTCTGCGGCTATGCATCCCAAAACAGAAAGACCAGGGAGTGGTGCGATTTGATGCCGAAGCCATGATGAACGAAGTAACCCGGTTGGCCAGTGAAGGTTATCGCGTGCTGGCATTCGCCAGACGTGAATTGGTTGATATGCCGGAGGTGTTGAAGGCCGAAACAGTTGAACAGAAATTTACATTTCTGGGGCTGGTCGCATTGATCGACCCACCGAGACCCGAAGCATTACAGGCAGTTATGGATTGTGCAACCGCAGGCATTACCCCGGTAATGATTACCGGAGATCATCCAGGAACCGCGATGGCCATTGCACGACGTCTTGGTATCACCGACAACGATCAGGCCGGATTGAATGGTGATGAACTGGCCAAAATGTCCGACAGCGAATTTGCTGATCGGGTCGAATTTGTGCGGGTTTACGCCAGAGTCAGCCCGGAGCAGAAATTACGCATTGTTAAGGCGTTACAGGAAAAAGGCGAGTTCGTGGCGATGACCGGTGACGGTGTGAACGATGCACCGGCGTTGAAGCGGGCGTCCATCGGCATCGCCATGGGACGAAAGGGAACGGATGTGGCGCGTGAGGCATCGGATATGATGTTGCTGGATGATGACTTCGCCACTATCGTCAAGGCGGTGAGGGCCGGTCGCCGCATCTTCGATAATATCCGTAAATTTATCAAATACACCATGAGTTCCAATTCAGGGGAAATATGGACCCTGTTTCTAGCTCCATTTCTTGGCTTGCCAGTACCTCTGTTACCGATACATATCTTATGGATAAACCTGGTCACGGACGGTCTGCCGGGCCTGGCCCTGACCGCGGAGCCGGCTGAGCAAGGTATTATGAATCGAGCGCCAAGACCTCCGCAGGAAAATATCTTCGGTCATGGCATGTGGCAACATATCCTCTGGGTTGGGTTGTTTATTGGAGGGTTGTCGATTGCAGCCATGGCCTGGGCAATTTCCCGTGAAGCAGCATACTGGCAGACCGTGGTATTTACCGTGCTAACCATCTCGCAATTGTTCCACTCGTTGGCGGTGCGCAGTGAAAGCGTATCGCTGATCAGGCTGGGAATATTCAGTAATCCGTCGATACTGGCTGCCGTCATTTTCACCCTGATTTTACAAATGGCCGTTATCTATACACCAGCACTGAATGCTATCTTTCATACCCAGCCACTGCCATTGTTTGATCTTGCGGTGTGTTTCGGATTGTCATCATTAGTTTTGATTGCGGTGGAAATTGAAAAATGGCTGATGCGTCAAGGGAAAATATATATCAATAGCTGAATTTATTAAAGTTCTTACGGGTAACCTTAAGGCCGCCCCAAATCAATTTCAATTCCAGCTGCAAGCAGTTCCTCGGTACGCTGTTCTGAGTAGCTGCGGTAATCTGAATTTTTATAATAACCGCCAGCAACGTAGCGCATACTTTCCTTAAAATGATGTGGAAAGGTCAGACTGTCGTGGCGTCTTACCAGATTGCCTTCGTCAAATACGAGTATGCCGGGCCTGTAAATCATTTCGTATTTTCTGGAGAGTTCACCGGCTGTGGTCTCGTTGCCATAAGGGTCGATTATGGTTTCACCAGAGTCGGCGTTGAGGCGCACAATGGTGAAGGGTTTGATTTCCTTACGTACCAGTTCATGTGCCAGTATGCCATCATGAAATTCGTTGCAATCGTAGCAACTACCGTCTTCGAATATCACCATCAGTGGGCCATCGACCTGAAATAAATCGTTGGTCTGGGTGAACAGGTCGTTGTTGCGTAGCTGATAAACATTCCGCACCAGCTTGGCCTGCAAGTAGTCCGCCAGTTTGGTATTTTGATAAGATTTTGTAGCGATGTATTCGAGCACCTGTCGGAAGCGCTCGGGTGCACGATAGCCGTTGACGCGCACGATGGTTTTATTTTCTTCGTTGAGAAATAAAATTGCCGGGGTAGCCCTGACCTGGAGAATTTCGGATAACTCTTTTTCGCTGACCGAGGTTTCCTCGTTAAATGCGATGTCACGATCACCGCGCACATTGATCGCGATGGTATCGAAATGTTCCTGAATATAACTAGTCAGTGGTTCCGTCTCGAATGATTCTTCGAGCATACGGTCACAATAGGGACAGGCGTTGAGCTGGAAGAATAACAGTACATGTTTGCCATCCTCGCTGGCCTCTTCGACATCGTCTACAATTTCGAGAAAACTCTCCTTGAACCAATCCGGCGCCTGATGCACGGCACCGCCAGTTATCTTACCGCGCTCGGCTGAAACCGCCTGGCCCGACAGCATGACTACTGCCAACATCAGGCTTAAACCGAGTGATTTGAATTGAACCATACATATCCTCTCTGATTATATTGGCCTACTATAAGTGAAAATATGAACCTTATAAACATCGCTGGAAATAGCCCACTAGTGATAGAGTTCATTCGAAAATGGTTGACATACATACCGGTTGGTATATTATTCCATACCAATTGGTATGTAGCCCCTAAATGAACGATTTTCTCAATGACAATGTGTACTGGTGGCGTCCGCTCGATGATGCCGAGCTGGACACGCGGGGCAAAATTTTGTTAGCGGCTTACAAGGAAATGCACTATCAGGGGTTCCAGTCGGCCAGTTTGAGCAATATTCTGGCGCGCACCGGCGTCACCAAAGGTGCGCTTTATCATCATTTCCCGAATAAAACGGAACTGGGTTATGCGGTGATAGATGAAGTCATCGCCCAACGCATTCATTTAAGTTTCGTCAAACCGCTGCAGAATTTCGAAAACCCTGTCGATGGTATTATCGAATTGATTCAGGCTTCGGGTGAAGCGTTTTCGCTGACCGATATAGAGCTTGGTTGCCCTCTGACCGCGCTGGCGCAGGAAATGGCGCCTCTCGATGAAGGCTTTCGCCTGCGGTTGATAAAAATTTATAACCAGTGGCATCAATCGATAGCCGACAGTTTTCGACGTGCTTTGGAGAAAGGGCAGTTACAGCCTGATTTCGACCCCGAGATCGTAGCGGCAACTATTGTCGCCACACTGGAAGGTGCCATGCACGCTGCCAAAGTGGCGCAGGATCTTAATATTCTTTACCGATGCGGCGCCGGATTGATCCAGTACCTGCATTTAATCCGCAAAAACTAATAAAGCAAACTAAGGAGACACGATGGTCAGGCAGTACGCAGAATTTATTATTCGTCATAAATGGTTAAGCGTCTTATTCAGCATTATCTGGGTTATGTTAATGGGAGCGGGTGCACAATACCTGACTTTTACCAACGACTATCGAGTGTTTTTTGGCGAAGAAAACCCACAATTGGTGGCCTTTGAGCTATTGCAGGATACCTACTCGCGCAGTGATAACGCCATGTTGCTGCTGGCACCGCAGGACGGCGAGGTATTCACCCGTTCGACACTCGAAGCGGTAGCCTGGCTCACCGAGCGTGCCTGGGAAACACCGCATTCGACCCGGGTCGAGTCGATTACCAACTATCAGCATACTTCTGCAGTCGAGGACGATTTGCTGGTAGCTGATCTGGCGTTGGAACCGGGCAGCTTAACCGACGATGAGCTGATCCGTATTCGCGGTATTGCCTTGTCTGAGCCTGTGCTGGTGAATCGCTTAATTTCCCCCAGCGCACATGTCACCGGGGTGAATATCAACATCGAATTACCGGGTGTTGATCCGATTGTTGAAAATCCTGAAGTGGTGACGTTTATCCGCGAGCTTCGTGAAGAGTTTCGTGCCAGATACCCGGATATCGATGTCAGACTCACCGGCATCGTGATGATGAACCAGGCATTTCCTGAGGCCAGCCAATACGATATGTCGACCCTGTTCCCACTGATGTTGCTGATTTTTGTCGTTGTTTTGTATTTCTGGATAAGGGGTTTTGCCGGTACTGTCGCGACCTTCATCATCATTATTTTCTCGATCGTCGGAGCAATGGGGATGGCAGGCTGGTTCGGTATAGCTCTCACGCCACCGTCGTTCTCGGCAATCATGATTATACCGACCATGGCGATTGCCGACAGTGTTCATGTATTAATGAATTATGTACTGGCAATGCGACACGGCGAGAATAAACACGATGCCATGGTTGATAGTATTCGCATTAACATGCAGCCGGTATTTCTTACCAGCGTAACCACCGCGATTGGTTTTATGAGTATGAACTTCTCGGATGCACCGCCGTTTCGTGACCTAGGCAATATTGTAGCGATGGGTGTGATGGTGGCGTTTGTACTCAGCGTGACCTTTCTGCCGGCGATATCGATGATCCTGCCCAGTCGTCAAAAAGTAGAAGATACACCCTCCAGTATTGCCATGCGTCGCTTCGCCGAATTTGTCATTGCACAGCGTTCGAAGTTATTGATTGGGATGGGTATAGGTTGCCTGTTATTGATTTCATTTGTGCCGCAAAACGAACTCAACGATGATTTTGTCAAATACTTTAGCGAGAGAATCGAATTTCGTCGTGATGCCGATTTTGCTTCAAAAAATCTCAGTGGACTGTATCTGATCAGTTATTCGCTGGATTCTGGTGAGGATGGTGGTGTTAGTGAGCCTGCTTTTCAACAGCATGTTGAAAATTTCGCTAACTGGTATCGTGAGCAGGAAGAGGTCATTCACGTCAACGTCATATCAGATACATTCAAACGCCTGAATCGTAGCATGCACGGGGATGATGATGCGTTTTACCGGTTGCCTGAACAACGTGATCTGGCTGCACAATATTTACTGCTCTACGAAATGTCGTTACCTTACGGACTGGATTTGAACAACCAGATCAATCTCGATAAATCGGCAACCCGCATGGTAGTGATGTTGCACAATATGACTACTAACACTGTACTGGCGTTGGAGGAACGAGTGCAACAATGGTTACGCGAAAATGCGCCGAAAAGTATGCGGACCGACGGTGCGAGTCCTACATTGATGTTTAGCCATATTGGTGAAAGAAATATCAAGAGTATGCTACTCGGCACGACCGTGGCCCTGATACTAATCTCGATCATACTGGTTTTTGCACTCAAGTCATTCAAGATAGGTTTACTCAGCCTGATACCGAATTTGATTCCAGCCGCACTGGCTTTCGGTGCCTGGGGCATAGCGGTCGGGCAGGTTGGTTTGGCATTGTCAGTGGTGACAGGCATGACGCTCGGTATTGTTGTCGATGATACCGTGCACTTTCTTAGTAAATACCTGCGCGCCAGGCGCGAGAAAAACCTCAGTTCGCAGGATGCCGTGCGGTATGCGTTTAATACCGTGGGACTCGCATTACTGGTGACATCAATCGTATTAATCGCGGGATTTTTCGTGCTGACTTTTTCCGCCTTCCAGTTAAATTCAAACATGGCCTTTATGACCGCGGTCACAATTATTTTCGCGATAGTAGCCGATTTTCTGTTGCTGCCGCCCATTCTTATGGCGCTAGATAGTCAGGAGCACAATCATGCCTAAAATCCTTACTCCATCAAACCAAACCCGGATTTATCTCTTTTGCTCGTTCATTGTTTTTGGCTTGTCGGCTTTTCCTGCATCAGCGCAGACTGCCGAACAAAAGGGACTCGACATTGCTAAAGCAGCGCAAGCCTACGACGAAGGCTTTGGTGATTTCACTGCTGATATGGTCATGACCTTGAAAACCAGAAAAGGTGATACTTCGACTCGAAATATCCGTATTAGGACCCTCGAAGTCCAGGGTGATGGCGATAAAAGCTTATCCATATTCGATGAGCCAAACGATGTCAAAGGCACCGCTATGCTGACCTATTCACATGGTCTCGAACCTGATGACCAATGGTTGTATTTACCGGCGCTAAAAAAGGTTAAGCGCATCAATTCACGTAACAAGTCCGGCCCTTTTATGGGTAGTACTTTCGCCTTCGAAGACCTCAGTTCGCAGGAAGTGGAAAAATATACCTATAAGCTGATCGGTGAAGAAAGTTGCGGCGACTGGCAATGTTTTGTGACCGAACGTGTTCCAGCCTACAAGCATTCCGGCTATACCAGACAGGTTGCATGGATTGACAAAGAGGGTTATCGGATGATGAAGGTTGAATATTATGACCGCAAGAAAGCCTTGCTCAAAACCTTGACTACCGATAGTTTCCAACAATATCTGGGTCATTACTGGCGACCCAGCACGATGGATATGATCAACCATCAAAATGGCAAGAGCACCCGGCTGGAATGGAAAAACTACCAGTTTCAAACCGGTCTGAGTGATCGGGATTTTCGTTCTCAGGCACTTAAACGACTCAAGTAGAAAATATGAAAACTAATGCACTACTGGGTTGGCTATTAGTCGGCATATCGAGCCAGGTCGGTGCTGAATTCTCTGGTAACGTCGCAGTCGAAGCTTTTCTGTTCGCGGAACAGGGCCAGTTTCAGTATCAGTTTGAGGATAACCTGACGCTGTCGTTCCAACCCAAATGGTCTGGCGAGTGGAACGACGGTGACGACATCTGGAGCGCCGAGTTTTTCCTGCGCGCCGATGATAAAGACGATGAACGTAATCACGCTGATATTCGTGAGCTGATGTGGTTGCACCTGCAAGGTGATAATGAATGGCGTGTCGGTATTAACACCATGTTCTGGGGTGTGACCGAATCGCAGCATCTGGTCGATGTGATCAATCAAATTGATCAGGTTGAAGGTATCGATGGTGAAGACAAGCTCGGTCAACCGATGTTGCACCTGAAACATTACGAGGACTGGGGTGTGCTCGATTTTTTAATCCTGCCCGGTTTTCGTGAGCGCACATTTCAGGCTGTCGAAGGCCGACCACGCACTACACTTGTGGTCGATGGTGATGCGGCAATATATCAATCGTCCGAAGAAGATGAGCATGTTGATTATGCGATGCGCTATTCGCATACCATCGATGAACTAGATTTTGGTATTTCCTGGTTTAAAGGTACCAACCGTGATCCTGAGTATAGGATCTCTGGCGGTACTGTGCTAATTCCATACTATGTGCAAATGACCCAAATTGGTATTGATGCGCAACTCATCGACGAAGACTGGACCTGGAAGCTTGAAATGATTCATCGCGATACCGATGCAATCAGCTACGAAGCAGTGACAGCGGGCTTCGAGTATAGCTTTTATGGTATTTATGAAACAGATATCGACCTCGGCACGCTGGTTGAATATTCGCATGATAATCGGCCAGAAGGCCAACGTGGTATATTTGATCGCGATCTATTCTTTGGCGCGCGCCTCGCTTTTAACGATGTGCAAAGCACTGAATTGCTGGCCGGCATGGTGTACGATACCGAGAAGCAGAGCCAGAGTTACAGGCTCGAAGGCAATCGCCGCCTGGGCGATAGCTGGAAAGCAACCATCGAGGCGCAGGTGTTTAGCCATATTGACGCTAGTGATATCCTGCTAGCCTTTGAGGATGATGATTATCTGTTGCTGGAGCTGGCACGTTTTTTCTAGGATCGGATAATGAAAACGGTTTATTTATTAAGACACGCAAAATCAAGCTGGGCCAATCCGGGCCAGGATGACTGTTTGCGCCCTTTGAACCGGCGGGGTATGGATGACGCTCCGGAGATGGGTCGTCGTTTTAAATTGCGTGGAGAAGAACTCGACAGAGTGCTGGTGAGTACGGCATTACGTACCAGAATAACCGCTGAGCTATTTGTCAAGGCAGCGGGTTATGCACGAGAAATTATTGACGAAGAGCCGGATCTGTATTTTTCCAGTATGCGTATGGTCGAAGATATTATTCTTGAGCAAGATGATCGTTTCCAGGCGTTGATGCTGGTATTCCATAATCCCGATATTACCTATTTTGCCAATTCCATTAATACCGCGAATCGCATTACTAATGTGCCTACCTGCGGATTGATTAAACTGGAAGGCGATATCAATCAATGGCTCGACTGGTCGGTCAGGAAAACCAGTTTTTGCTACTTCGATTACCCCAAAAAAATATCAGCCTAGTGGCGTATATTTCGACGTTTTGCGCCCTGAGGCTTGCGTCGTTTAAGACGGGTTGCTTCACGATGACGGTTCACCGCCTTCTGTATTAAGGCCCGCTGGCTACTGACTGAAGTGTCTTTTCCCGCCAGCAGCGTATAGCTGCCATCATGGTTCATCTGCCAGGCACCGTGCGCATCGGATAATAATGTGTCGAGAATAGCGCGTAGTTCAGCCTGCAACTCGGGGTCTTCTACCGGCGCCAGGACTTCAACTCGACTTTCACTCCCGCCTGTGGGAATTCTTACCTGTCTTCAGGTTATCTAAAGCTCTCAGGCTTGTCAGTTGATTTATTTTCGGTTATTGTTATGTTATAACATTTTATTTCGAGTAATTGCGTGTCTTCCCAAAGGCTTTTATTGTTATTCACGCTGGTATTGGCGTTGCTTTTAAAGATTGGTGTTTCAAATGCGCAAGAGTCACACGAGCACGGCCACGCTACACTTAATGTGGTTGCCGATGGAGATCAGTTTTTTATCAAGTTGGAATCACCGGCGGTGAATCTCGTTGGTTTTGAACACGAGCCTGAATCTGATGATCAACAGGCCGCTATCGACAAAAGCACAGCCCGTTTGCTGGATTATCGATCGCTAATTAACCTGCCTGAAAAGGCCCATTGTCAAATTGTCGATAAATCAGCAAACTGGATTCTTGACCCTGAACACGATAACCATGCCGAGTTCCATGCCAGCTATCGGTTTAAATGCAATCTGACCAACCTCGACTCAATAGGACTTAAGTTATTTGACTATTTTCCGGGTATCGAAGAAATTGACGCACAAATCCTGTTTCCTGATATTCAATTGGCAGTTGAACTAGATGCTCAAAATAAATCTATTCAATTGCGATAGGTCTTTACCCGTAAAAGCGCGATGGACAACTCCGAATTAGTCAGAATACAGGGTCTGAGGTTTTGCTGGCCAAATCAGTCTGCAGATACACTGCAAATTGACAGATTCCACATCGGCAAGACTGAAAAAGTATTTGTGCAGGGTCCTTCAGGTTCTGGTAAATCGACATTGCTAAATCTAATCAGCGGTGTTCTAAAGCCACGGGCCGGTGACATTAATATTCTTGGGCAACACCTGGGGGATCTAGATGCAACTACTTGCGACCGCTTTCGTGCAGATCATATCGGTTATATATTTCAGCAATTCAATTTAATTCCTTACTTATCGATAATTGAGAATATAATACTGCCCTGCCGATTTTCGAAGTTGCGTAACGATAAATCTATAGAGCGTGCTGGTTCTTTACTCGACGAAGCCAGGCATCTACTCGATCGGCTATTTCCCTCATCCAGTCCTGATTTAAATCAACGTGTTACCGAACTCAGTGTCGGTCAGCAACAGCGTGTTGCGGTTGCTCGCGCTCTGATTGGCCAGCCCGAGCTGGTAATCGCCGATGAGCCAACGTCTTCTCTTGATGCTGGAACTCGAGAGGCTTTTATGGAATTGTTATTTGAAGAAATTGATCGTAGTGGCGCCGGGCTATTGTTTGTCAGCCACGATCCAGCACAAAAGCATCGGTTTGATCGTTGTTTCGACATAACCGATTTTCAGCTACAGGTATCGGCATGAATCTGGGTCTGCTTGCCTGGAAAAGCCTGGTTAACAGAAGGTCGACGGCAATACTAACCGTTATCTCTATTGCGGTTAGCGTGTCGCTGTTACTAGGGATAGAAAAAATTCGCATCGACGCACGCGATAGTTTCACCAATACCATTTCCGGTACTGACCTAGTCGTAGGTGGGCGTAGTGGTTCTATCCAGTTATTGCTGTATTCGGTGTTTCGGCTTGGCCAGGCAACCAATAATATTCGCTGGCAAAGTTATAAGGATATTGCTGCGCTACCTGGAATTAAATGGACAGTGCCTCTATCTCTTGGGGATTCACATCGAGGCTTTCGTGTGCTTGGTACCAATCTGGATTATTTTAAATTTTACCGCTACGGTTCAAAAAAGGCATTGCAGTTTTCTTCAGGTAGAGCTTTCGATGGTATTCTCGATGCAGTTATTGGAAGTCAGGTTGCTGCGACGCTTAGCTACCGAGTCGGTGATAAAATGGTGATTAATCACGGTTTGAGTAATAGTGATCTGAATGCACATCAGGATAAATTATTTCGTGTAGCAGGTATACTGGAGCCAACCGCTACTCCGGTTGATCAGACTGTTCACATCAGCCTCGAAGGCATCGAAGCCATGCATCTGGGTTGGCAAAATGGTGTATTAATTCCAGGCACCAATACGTCGTTACAACGTGCTCGTAAAAGCCAGTTGCAACCCAAAGAAATTACAGCATTCCTCATAGGTCTGG
Organism: Gammaproteobacteria bacterium; assembly: GCA_024224415.1. Lineage (GTDB taxonomy): Bacteria > Pseudomonadota > Gammaproteobacteria. The sequence continues at coordinate 12,588 of JAAENK010000146.1, forward strand.
AAAATCGAATGACTGCATTTAAATTCCAACGACGTATTAACGAATATGCAGCCGATCCTTTGTTGGCAATTTTCCCGGGCATTGCTTTGCATGAACTCTGGCAACTCATGGCTGTGGCAGAAAATGCACTACTAATTATTTCATCACTGGTAGTAATCGCCTCGTTAATTGGTATGTTGGCAGTCTCTCTGGCTGGTTTAAATGAACGCCGACGTGAAATTGCAATTTTACGATCGGTCGGTGCTGGATACTGGCATATTATCGGATTGCTTATTTTGGAATCAATTTTACTTACCTTGCTTGGTATGACATTCGGTATTGCGCTGGTATATTTACTTCTGGCAATATTGCAGCCCGTCCTGGAAGCAAGCTATGGCATACAATTGACGTTAGCCCTACCAAATCAACGAGAACTAGTCATGTTAGTTTTAATTTTTATTGCTGGTTTCATGGTAAGCCTGATACCTGCTTATCGCGCCTATCGGAACTCGTTGATAGACGGCCTGTCTGCCAGAATTTAACCACCTAATGCTAAATCAATGATTACGAATTTTCGAATTAGTGTAACTACACTGACTTTCTGCCTGCTAATGATGAGCAATTTTCCTCTAATTGCTAGCGACGTAAAGACAATCTCCTGGAATGATTTATTACCACCAGGTTGGAATCCAGCAAAAGTTTTCGAAGATATGAGCGATGAGGAATTTAATGCTATGTCTGATGAAAAATATTTTGAAATGCAGACAAAAGTACAGGCTGAAATCGACGCAGCCCCTGTTGTTGAACACTTCAACGGACAAACTGTTCGTATTCCGGGATTTATCGTTCCCCTTGAAATTGATAACACCAGTTTGCGAGAATTTTTCCTGGTGCCTTATTTCGGTGCCTGTACACATACACCACCACCTCCCGCCAACCAGATTATATATAGCGAGATGAAAGACGAATACCAACCCGAGAATATTTTTCAACCGGTCTGGATTACCGGTAAGCTCAAAACAGGTAGATTTCAAAGCCAGCTCAGTGAAGCCGGTGTTGCTCAGGCAGCAAATATTGATTCAGCCTATTCTGTCAGCGTCGATTTAATCGAACCTTACTAAGAATAGATAGCAACTGCATCTTTATGCGGTTTACAGAAATGTAACTATCCAGTGACTATCAAATAGAACCTTCCTAACGCCGTATATTCCGCCGTTTTGCGCCCTGAGGTTTGCGTCGTTTAAGTCGTGTCGACTCACGATGACGATTCACCGCCTTTTGTATTAGTGCCTGCTGGCTACTGACCGAGGCGTCTTTTCCCGCCAACAGCGTATAGCTGCCATCATGGTTCATCTGCCAGACACCGTGCGCGTCGGATAATAGTGTGTCGAGAATAGCTCGTAGTTCAGCCTGCAACTCGGGGCCTTCTACCGGCGCCAGGACTTCAACCCGATTTTCCAGGTTGCGTTGCATCGAATCGGCAGAACCGATGAAGTACTCGGGGTTGTCCTGGTTTTTGAAATAGTAAATACGACTGTGTTCGAGGAACCTGCCGATTACGCTAATCACCCGGATGTTATCCGATAACCCAGCTATGCCGGGTCGTAGACGGCAGGTATCTCGCACGATCAAATCTATCTTCACCCCTGCCTGTGAAGCACGATAAAGTGCCTTGCAAATGTCGGCGTCTTCGAGGGCGTTGATCTTGATCTGAATTAGTCCCGGGGATTCAGCACTGTGCGAATCCGCTTCGCGCTGAACCTTTTCCAGCAGCGAGCGTTTCAACAATTTCGGTGCAGGCAGTATTTTCCGGTAATCGCGCTTCGGAGTGTAACCGGTAGTGAGATAATTAAATAACTCGGTCATGTCCTGGCCGATGGTTTGATCACAGGTCAACAAACCCAGATCGGTATAAATGCGCGCATTCCCCGCGTGGTAATTACCAGTACCGATATGTACATAACGCCGCAGACCACTGTAGTCGTTGCGTACTACCAGGATCACCTTGCAGTGAGTCTTAAGGTCCATTACGCCATAGGTAACATGAATGCCGGCTTCTTCCATGCGGCTGGCCCAGCGAATATTGGCCGCTTCGTCGAAGCGGGCTTTAAGTTCGACTACCACCGCGACCTGCTTGCCGTTTTGTGCTGCATCGATCAGGTAGTCGATGACTTTAGAATCGCCGGAAGTACGATAAAGCGTCATCTTAATCGCACGTACCTTGTGGTCACGACTGGCTTCGCGTAGAAAACGCTCAACCGAGGTAGTGAATGATTCGTAAGGATGTTGCAAAAGAATCGAACCACTTTCCCGCAGAGCATGAAAAATGTTGGGCATATGCACAAGCCTGGGATGGTCGATTGAATAATGCGGTGCATCGTGCAAGGTGGGAATTTCCAGCTCACTGAAGCCGATAAAGTCGCGAGTTGCCATCAAACCCCTGGCTTCGAACACATCATCTTCTTCCAGACCAAGCTCGGCGGCCAACTGTCCTCGTCGAAATTCATCCATATCGGGTTGAACCACCACGCGGACAATTTGGGCGAATTTGCGATGACGTACTTCGGATTCAATAACGGCGAGTAAGTCATCGGCGCGATCCTCGTCACGCGCGGTATTGGCATTACGTGTTACATGGAATAACTCGCAGGCATCGATTTGCATTTTCGGGAACAGCAAATCAAGATTATTAGACATCACATTTTCCAGTGCGACGAAGGTGTTGCCTTCGCCCACCTGAATAAAACGCGGAATACCCAGACCGGTGGGCACTTTAACGCGTGCGCGTAATGGTTCGTCTTCTTCGGAATGACGTAAGGTAACTAGCAAATTCAGCGACAGGTTGGAGATAAATGGAAACGGATGCGCCGAATCGACTGCCTGTGGCGTTACCAGTGGGTAGATGTTTTCGATATAGAAATTACGTACTACTTCCTTGTCGTCGTCATTGAGGGTGTCGTAAGTAGTGAGATGAATATCTTCTTTGGCGAGTAATTCCACCAGTTTTGGCACCAGCAGTTCGCGCTGTGCTTCGATCTTGCGCACCAATTGATATGATTCTTCGATTTGTTGCACAGGACTACGTCCATCGACAGTCAAATCCATGATACCAGCGCCCACCTGTTGCTTAAGACCACCAATACGTTTCATAAAAAATTCATCGAGGTTAGAGCTGACTATGCCGATGAATTTGAAACGTTCCAACAGTGGCGTTTGGTTGTCCTGTGCTTCGTGTAATACGCGACGGTTAAATTCCAGCCAGGTTAACTCGCGATTAAGAAACAGTTCGGGGTCATCAAGGTTTTCGTAACGGGGACTGACATCGGGTGCCTCGCTAACAACCGAGAGATGTTCTGTGGTAATACTCGCCGTGGCCATGATAGTGTTCTCAATAAAACTGGATGATTAATGATGCTCCGGTACAAAAGTCTGGTCACCAATCGGTGGCCGTACATAGCCTTTTGCTTTTTTCCTGGCCGACAGTTTTACCGGCTTCGGCGTCAAGTCTTCGTAGGGGATCATGCTGAGTAAATGTTTGATGCAATTCAGGCGAGCGTGCTTTTTGATATCAGCATTCACCACAAACCAGGGCGCCTGTTTGATATCGGTATGTGCGAAGTTATCATCTTTGGCTTTGGAATACTCTATCCAGAGCTTACGTGATTCGAGATCCATCGGGCTTAGCTTCCAGCGTTTGGTGGGGTCCTTGATACGACCCTGAAAACGTTTTTCCTGTTCGTCGTCGCTCACCGAAAACCAGTATTTGATGAGCAGGATGCCAGATCGCACCAGCATGCGTTCAAATTCGGGACAGCTGCGCATGAATTCACTGTACTCTTCATCCGTACAAAAACCCATTACGTGCTCTACACCAGCCCTGTTATACCAA
>JAAENK010000147.1 GCA_024224415.1 Gammaproteobacteria bacterium
CAGGCTCTGATCGAATAGAAATCCACTCACCGTCACTGGATAAAACCTACATTACCAAATCAAATGGTACTGGTTATTTTCAAATTGATAGTGTTTTATCTGCAGCCGACTATCGGCTACGAATTTCCCCCAAAGGGATGTACCGAAAATATCATGAGGAAGTAAGCATCACGCCTACTTCAACCCAATTCTATATCCTGTTGGAATCGATGCCAGTGAGCAATTTGCGTGGCCAGATTCGGAATCTGGATAATGTACCCGTCATATATTTCAAATTGAATGTTAAAAGTCTAGAGGTATCAAGATGGGGAAGAAACTTCACCACCGATAGCGTAGGTGGCTTTCAGCTGGAAGGAGTACCTGTAGGTCGCCTGGTTTTCACCACGGTCCAGGATCAAAAAGTGTTATCGATTAAAGGTTTCGAATTACCGAGCAACCAACAGCAAGCAATGAATTTAATCGTAGATGAAGGACCATATACCATTAATGGCACGGTGAATGACCATTATGGCGAACCCGTAGCAGGTGCAAATGTACTCTTAAGCTGGAATTATAATGATGGAACTAAGCGATCTACAGTACTTCGTACCACAACCACTAAACTGGATGGTCGGTTCCAACTGCAGGGAAATGGCCCAGGCTTGCACGAATTGGTCATCGCCGATACCAGCAGCTGGTCTGCACATAAACAAAGTCTGGATCTGTTATACGATTTCACAGAAGTTTTAATAAACCTTAAACCATAACCTCCCTGTCAATGGTAAGATAATCCAGCCCGTAGGACGATGAGACAGGGTGGGAGCCATATCAAATCAAGGGGTCAAATTCTTCCTAGCAAATAAAACAAGTCAGCCAAACAATCATCGAAATCCCCCCCTCCATACGCAGAGGAAGAACCAGAAGTGAAATAGCTTTTTGGAAAATTGAGGGTTTCTCTGATAGCCTGTCATCGAAGTTAGTAGGAAACTACGAAAACAATATCGAAAAGTAAGGGTCTACAGATATGCATTACATTAAGCCGGGTTTTTTAGCTGCGTTATTTGCATTGGCATCACAACCTCTCAATGCAGAAACAAACACTTTTGTGGGCATCGAAACCGTCAAAATAAATACAACTTTCGATTATGCAAGTGGATCCGAAGACTACAGTTTTTCGGGACAACGTATTAAATATGGTGTGCAATTCAGTGACGGGGGTATCATCGGCATCGAATTACTCACTGGCGACAGCGATGATACTTTCGATGCATCCAACACGCCATACCGGCTTGAAACTGACACCGCCATCGGTCTTTTTGTTAACATTGGACAGCCTTATTACCTGAAACTGGGCTGGTCATTCTGGGATACAGAATATACAGATCTCAATTTGGATGTGGTCGACCAGGAGGTGTTAAGTTCATTCGAATTCGGGCTAGGTTTCCGATTTGCACTTGGATCAAATCTGAAAGCATATGGCGATTTAAGCAAAAGGATATCTAATGCTAATTACCCCGACCAATTTACTGATGGAAATGAAATCGAATACGATTCTGTTTTATTTTCTCTGGGCTTAAGTGCCACATTTTAGCAACTGGCTCAATCGGCAAATGAAGAGCAGGACTTTTACCACAATCAACGACGAAAGCTGCGGTTGGGTGCACACCACTGCACGAGCACAAGAATTTCCACAACTGAAAGAAGACAGGCAGGTCGACTGGGTGATTGTCGGTGCAGGTTTTACCGGTCTTGCAGCGGCTAATCGCATCGCGGAACTCCGGCCCGACGACTCAATTATATTGCTCGATGCCGAGCAGGCGGGAAAAGGTGCGAGCTCTAGAAATTCCGGTTATATCGTGGATATCACCTTAAACGATGGTGGTTCGACGCTTGCAGACGAACAAACCCAGCTCGCTAAAAACAAACTCAACCGCGCGGGACTAGATTTGCTGCGACAGCAAGTCGGACATTACGGTATCGAATGTGACTGGGACGAGTCGGGTAAATTTCATTGCGCAGCGTATCATCGCAATATCCCCAAATTAAAAAATTTCGAAACCTTTCTCGAACGCGCCGGCCTGGATCATCAAGTTTGGTCAAAGCAACGGCTTAGTGAACGCCTGGGTACCGATTATTATTTACATGCTGTGCAAACTAAAGCGGGCGTACTGGTCAACCCGGCTGCTTTGGTGAACGGTTTGATCGCCAACCTGCCAGGTTCGGTAGCGCTTTACGAACATACTCCAGCATTGCAAATAGATCACGGAGAAGAAATATGCATCAAAACACCGCAAGCTACTATTAGAGCTGATCGTGCAATTATTGCGGTGAACGCTTTAATGCCAAAAAATGGTTTCAAGTCAAACCGTGTTTTCCCACTCACACTCACAGCGAGTCTGACACGACCGCTTACACCAGGAGAACACGACTCTATTGGCGGCCCCGATCCCTGGGGTGTATTGTCGGCCAGTTCGATGGGTGCAACGGTACGCTTTACCAACGATCATCGTATTTTGGTACGTAACACCGTCGAATGGTGGCCGGATCTGGCTATGGATGAATATGCGTTAGTAAAAAGACGACAGAAAAATCTGTCTGGTTTAAGAAAGCGTTTTCCTGGACTGGGCAATCTCGAATTCGAATATACCTGGTCGGGCAATGTCTGCATCAGCCGAAATTCAAAACCGGTTTTTGAGCAAGATAAAAATCTCTTTCTCGCCGGTTGCTACAACGCCGGTGGTGTCGCTATGGGTAGCCTGTTTGGCAAATTGATTGTCGACTACGCACTCGACCAACCGTCAGAACAATTGACGCAGGTATTAGATCAGGAAAAACCAACTCTCATACCACCTCGACCACTCCTGGATATAGGTTTGCAAACCCGTTTGGCTTTTAATCGATATTTTGGACGATCCGAAGCTTAAAAATATGGCCACAGAAAAACCTACCGAACGGTTTTCTGACCACGTTAAAAACTATGTGCGCTACCGCCCTGATTATCCCGAAGAGCTAATCGATTATTTGATCAAATACAGTTCGGTAAATGGAATTTCAAAAATTGCCGATATAGGTTCTGGAACGGGCAAATTTTGCCGGTATTTGCTAGACAGGAACCTGAATGTAACCGCAGTCGAACCAAACAGAGATATGCGACAGGCGGCCGAATCATTGCTGTCTGATTGTCACCGCTTCACCAGCATTTCCGGTACTGCTGAAGATACTACTCTGGACGATTGCTCGGTTGATTTAGTTACCGTGGCGCAAGCTTTCCACTGGTTTGACTGGCCCAAAACCCTGGGCGAGTTCAAGCGCATCCTAAAAACTGGAGGACAGCTCGCGCTAATCTGGAATCGGCGGGACCTGAGCGATCCCTTCCAGATAGCTTACGAAAATATGCTTCGTACCTACGCACCAGAATACAATGCAGTCAACCATATGAATATCGAGAACAATGACATACGTTTACTGTTCACAACTGACAGTTACCATTCAAAGGTATTTCGTTATACACAGTATTTCGATTGCGAAGCCTTCCTCGGTCGCATGCAGTCATCTTCTTATACACCGCCTCAGGGCAGCGCCGGGTTAACCAGACTAAACCAGGCCGCCATCGTTCTATTTGCAGAATATGCCGTGGATGGCAGGCTCTCCTTCCACTATCGTAGTCATCTGTATCAGGGTGAGCTTAGCTAATTTATAACTATAACCCAGAAATCTTTACTAACATCATTTGCCTAAAGCACGCCCCCTGATATAGTAGCGGTTATATTCAAGATCAAGAGCTCCATGAAATTACTCAAGGTTGCTTTAAATTCCTTTCTCGACAGCCTGCGCGATCTACTCCCGATTATCCTGGTTATCGGTTTTTTCCAGCTTGCTGTCCTGCAGCAACCGATTCCCAATTTTGATGAAATCTTACTCGGTGTGCTATTTGTCGCTATTGGCCTGACCCTGTTCGTGCAGGGCCTCAATATGGGTTTATTCCCAATCGGTGAAACCATGGCTTATGCTTTTGCAAGCAAAGGTAGCTTGACCTGGTTGCTATTGTTCGCGTTTGCATTAGGTTTTGGTACTACCGTCGCTGAACCGGCATTAATCGCGGTTGCCAGTGAGGCGGCTACCGTGGCGGCGTTGGGTAACATGATTGAAAACAGTGAAGCATCGAAAGTTTCTTATGCCTTCGGTCTACGCATCACCGTTGCTATCTCGGTGGGTTTTGCAATTGTCATCGGAGTTTTTCGAATCATCAAGGGTTGGCCGATTCAGTATTTGATCATCGGTGGATATATTGGCGTAGTAATCATGACCATTTTTGCACCGAAGGAGATTATCGGCATCGCCTACGATTCCGGCGGTGTTACTACATCCACGATTACAGTACCGCTGGTGACCGCACTCGGCGTTGGACTGGCGAGTTCCATCAAGGGACGCAACCCGATGATTGATGGTTTTGGTTTAATTGCCTTTGCTTCACTAACGCCAATGATATTTGTAATGGCTTACGGCATGGTAGTCTAATCCATGCAAATCCTGGTCGACCTGTTTTTCACTATCGCCACAACCATCTGGGATGTGCTACCCATCGCCATAATTATTTTCGGCTTTCAATTACTGGTTTTGCGCAAACCGATTCCAAACCTGCGGAAAATCATTGGCGGATTCATACTGGTGCTCCTGGGTCTTGGTTTTTTCCTCGAAGGACTCGAAGCCGCCCTGTTCCCACTTGGTAAACTAATGGCGCAGCAATTAACCGATCCGGCTTTTATCGCTGCTGATAACGTTGGCGGCATAATTGAATGGTGGGACTATAAATGGGTTTATCTATTTGCTTTTGCGATTGGTTTTTCCACCACGATTGCCGAACCCTCTTTACTCGCGGTGGCAATCAAGGCCAATCAGGTCTCTGCTGGTAGTATTGGTATCTGGGGCTTACGTATTGCGGTTGCAATCGGCGTTGCCATCGGCATCGCCTTGGGTGTTTATCGTATCGTTACCGGCACACCTTTGTACTGGTATATCATCACAGGTTATGTATTTGTAGTGATACAAACTCTTTATGCTCCACGGCTGATTATTGCACTGGCTTATGATTCCGGCGGTGTAACCACTTCAACAGTTACCGTGCCCCTGGTGGCGGCGCTCGGGCTCGGGCTGTCGAGTACTGTACCCGGTCGCAATCCACTACTCGATGGCTTTGGTCTTATCGCTTTTGCCAGCCTGTTTCCCATCATGTCTGTCATGGCCTATGCCCAGTTATCTGAATGGCAAGCCAAGCGCAGCAAACAACCTCCAGAATAGGAAGAATACGTCATGCATTTTAAACTTGTTATAGCTCTCACCGAGGATTCGATCACGGATAAAGTTGTCCTCGCCGCCCGCGAGAAAGGCGCTACCGGCTCGACGGTTATTTCGAGCGCACGAGGCGAAGGCGTAAAGGTCGCCAAAACATTCCTGGGACTTAGCCTGGAAACGCAGCGCGACGTTATCCTGTTGCTGGTGGAAGAACATCTCTGTCGTGATATTCTCGAAACCATCGCCGATACCGGAGAATTCGATGCCAACCCGGGTTCCGGTATCGCCTTTAGTATCGATGTCGACGATGCGGTCGGCATATCACACCAGGTCAGTGAATTATGTGAATTGATTGAGGAAGAAATATGAGCCACAAAACTATCGTACGCGTACGCGATGTCATGAGACCAAAATTCGATATGGTTGTCGGTCTCGACACCGTGGCCGACGCATTGAAAAAGTCCTGCCATCCTGAAAGTAAATGTTTCGTCGTCGATATGCGACACGATGATGACGAATACGGTATCGTACTTCTGTCCGATATTGCCAAGAATGTTCTGGCGAAGGACAAGTCTCCGGAGCGTGTAAATATTTATGAAATTATGTCGAAGCCTGTCATCAGCGTAAATCCGGAAATGGATATTCGCTATTGTTCGCGGTTATTTGAGAATTTCGGCATTAATCGAGCACCCGTTATCGAAGAAAACAAGGTGATCGGCGTGGTGGGTTATACCGATATGGTATTGCGCGGTGTGCGCGATCGGTTGAGCTAAAGCAATAAAAATGCCAAAGCCGATACAACTATCGACTCCGGCATAAGCGCGAGAAGACGGAATTTACTCTGCGTTTTGCCTGGTGGCCAGCGCCGCCTGTGGCAATGCACCCATGTTCATCATGCTGAATAATGGTTGCATAGATTGCGGGTTCATCATCCAGTTGATTCTTGGCGAATACCAGGCGGGATCCGCCAATGAGGTTAACGGCTGATAAAAAGTCGGGTTCATCATCGCAGTCATCCACTTGTTGTAATACGCCGGGTCAGCCATCTTTGTCATCGGCTGATAAGTCGCCGGATTCATCGATGCCATCATCCAGTTGAAGTACATGTTTGGATTCATGAAACGAGTCATCACTCGACCCATCTTATTGAAATCCGTCATACCCTTCATCCAAGTATCCCACATCACCGGTTCCGAAGCACACTTGGTCATCACATGCATGGTGTGCGGATCGTTCACCACCGACATAAGCTGCATGAACTTAACCGGATCAGCCATGGTATCGGCCATCACCTCCATATCGGCAAATGCAGTCAGATATGGGCGAATCTGTTTAAATTGCTCAGCATCGGAATTAGCACACTGACCATGATACTGCTTTGCAAGCTCAAACTTGTGTTCAACCACTGCGTCGGCTTCAACTTTATTGCCGGTTTCATCGGCGAACAGGTATGAACTTGTCACAACCATAACCGTAGCCAATGCGGTACTTCTTAATATTGTGTACAGTTTCATTAAATTTTCCTCCGGCTATGTCGCTTATTGTTGCTGCGACTGTTTAGAAGGAGTTTGCAACGTGGCTTTTGGATCAAACCAGTTGAAACCAGCTGTAACGCCACCTGCAGCAGTAGTATAAGTCGCAGGATTCGCCCACTGCATATAAGTGTTTGGATTCATGAAAGTATTGTAGCTGGCGGGGTTCATGGCCTGGGTATAAGTACCAGGATTCATGAATTGCATATAAGCCATCGGATTCATCATCTGCATATAGGCATTAGGATTCATGAACTGGCCGTATGCTGCTGGGTTCATCCATGCCATCATGTTTTCAGGATCGGCAAATTGCATATAAAACTGCGGATTCATGAACTGGCCAAAAGTCGCAGGATTCATAAATGCAGCGTAGTTGCCAGGGTTCATAAAAACAGTCCAACCGTCGGGACGGGCAAGATTCAGGGAACCAACGTTCTGCTGTCCACCCATCATTGGCATCATCATCGCCATCGGGTTGAAAACGTTTGCATTGCCGGTAGTACCTGCACCACCCATCATCCATCCGAATGGATTAGTAGTGTTGGCCGCCGGGACCTGGGTCTGATCAGTTGATTCAGTAGCCATGGCACCAGAACCGGTACCAAGGGACAGCGCGAGCGCCAGTAGTATTTTGTTAAACATATTAAATCCTCGGGGGAAAAGAGTAATCATTATATATAAGCGTTTCTTAATATTCTAATATTATTATGGGTTAGACGCTTGCTTTTTTGTTATGTCGTTAGAGCAGGAGGAGATATCTAATTGGTAATAAACGAACCAATAACAGGATCAAAAATTACTATTGATTCCACCCGATAATCCTTGGTGGGAAGTCCAATTTCACCACTAAACAACCGACAATGTAGCATTCAAGCGGGTCATGTTTCTTAACTTCGATATTGAACAAGGAATGTGGTAGGGTTCCCAACCCGTTTTTAACTTACCCTGCTCAGCTTTCAGGTACAGCGGGTAGCAATATCAAAAATTAACTACAGGAGCTCTCATGGAAAACATATCAATCTGGATATCAGAAAATGCTGTCGACTGGGGTATCAAGATCGTAATTGCCATTGCAATATTTATTATCGGTAAAATCATCGCTCGGATGATTTCAAACCTGCTACAAAAAGCATTGCAAAGCAGTGGTACCGACCCGATGCTGGTCAAGTTCCTCGGCAGTATTTCCTACACAGTGCTACTCATCGCTGTTTTGCTCGCAGCGGTCGATTCGCTAGGAGTAAACGTCACTTCGCTAATGGCGATTCTCGGTGCTGCTGGTCTCGCAGTTGGCCTGGCCTTGAAGGACTCATTATCAAATTTTGCTGCAGGCGTGATGATAATCATTTTTCGCCCATTCAATATTGGTGACTTTATTACTGCCGGCGGGACCTCGGGCGTGGTAGATGAAATCAATCTTTTTGTCACGTTAATGCACACCGGTGACAACCAACGCATCATCGTACCTAACTCTGCCATTTTAAGTAGCAATATAACCAATACCAGTGCTCTGCCAACCCGCAGAATAGACCTGGTTATTGGTATTGGTTACGATGACAATATCGGCCAGGCACGGGACATCATCATGGCGATCCTGAATGCGGACGAGCGCATTCTCAAGGAGCCTGGTGCCGGTGTCACAGTTGCAGAACTCGGTGACAGCAGCATCAACCTCAATGTGCGTCCCTGGGTTAATGCCGAAGACTATTGGTCGGTTCGACCAGATTTACTCGAAAATATCAAAATTAGACTGGATGAAGCTGGTATTAGTATTCCCTACCCACAGCAAGATGTGCATATGCATGAAGTGAAAGTTGCCTGATAAGTGACCGTAGGGGCGAGATTTATCGCGCCCGTTTCATGCGACTAGTAAGCGCTATAAATGTCGTCCCTACGGTTAAATTTGCTGTCGGCAGTTCGTTTCACGCAGAAAAAAACTGGCAACTAGCGCCATCGCATTGACCAGCAGCAGGCTGCTAAAAGCAAAGGTGTAAGCATCGGCCGAATATATCCGTGCGCCGTCAAGCAAGGTGCCATCCCATTTAACATCGAGCAGCCAGCCTATCAAAGGCTGCAATACCGCACCCGAACCGACGATGCACATATTCATCAGGCCAAGCGCAGTGCTGCTGTAGGTCAGCTGGTTTAATTCCTTCACCGAGCTAAAACATACCGTCATTGCGCTACCACCGGCGCCAATCAAAAAGATGCTCAGCATCAACTGATTAGTGCTTTGCGGCGTAAAATATACCAGCCAGGACAATGATGACAACGCAACAATGGCTCCGATTCTTAACATAATATTGCGCTTACCAGTACGATCCGATATCCAGCCAATGAGGGGCGAACAGCTTGCCCAGCCGACAAATACCATCGAATTAATGCCTGCTGCCTCAACTGTTGAAAAACCGTGCACAGAACTTAGCCAGGGTATTCCCCAGAGACCACCGAGCCCCAGCATAGTAGCGGCCATGCCAAAGCCAATCGCGGCACAAACCCAGGTCTGCAGGTGTGATGTGACTGATTTTAGACCAGTCATTACTCCAGCAGAAACATCCACATGTTTTTGATCGTCAGAGCGGTGCGGCACAAAGAAGAAAACAAAAAAAGCTAATACGATAGCCAGTACTGCAAGCATATACATTGTGCCACGCCAGCCAACCCCCTCGACCATATGACGTAATGGAGCCTGACCGAAAATCGCACCACTCATGCCAACTGTTTGCAATAAGCCGGCCAGCATTGCGTATTGAGATGGTTTAAACCAGTAGCCCGCTATTGCCATAGTACCGACAAAACCAAAGGCAACTGTGCCGCCAATTAATGCCCGCCCCAGGGATGCAGTTAATAGTGAATCACTCAAACCAAAACCAACCGACGCAACTGCACAAAGCGCGGCGGCAAAACTCATCAGTTTTCTTGGCCCAAAGTGATCGGTAAGCATCCCGACTGGTAACTGGATGGAGGCATAAGCATAAAAATATAATGCCGATAAAGAGCCCAACGCAGCGCCACCGACGGAAAAGTCGCGCATCAATTCATTGGTCATAACACTTGGTGATACACGCTGGATAAATGCATATGCAAAAAATACCGTGCCTAAAAAAAAGGCAATAACCGCCCTTTGTCGAGAGATCGACATATTATTTAAAACCTCAGAGATTACTGCACCTTTGTAACAATAATGGCTTTAATTGGAAACCGATAATTAATACTATCGATTACCGCTTGACGGTTTATTCCAAATACTAGTAGGGTTGATTCAAGTCTAATTATTATGCCAGGTGTGCCATGTCATTGCTCGATATCCGAAAAATAGTTATTCAAATCGAAGAAGTGAAAAAAGATATGAATAAAGCCGTGGTTCCAGCTACGTCTAAAGTTACAGTAGCCGCAGTCATTAATAACCCCTATTCTGGAAAGTATGTCGAGAACCTTGAGCCACTATACGACCTGGGAAAGGAAGTCAGCGGATTACTTGCTGAACGCGGAGTACAGGCGCTGGGCGTCGAGCCAAACGAAGTAGAAGCTTACGGCAAAGGTGCCATCATCGGCCTGGACGGTGAAATCGAACATGCCGCCGCAATCTTGCATCCACGATTTGGTGGCCCGGTTCGAGCAGCAGTCGATCACGGAGACGATATTATTCCATCTACTAAAAAAGTTGGCGCCGCTGGTTCTGTGTTGGTAATGCCAATCACGCATAAAGACAGCATCTGGAGTTTCGATCACATGGATGCAGCCGAAATCACTATTCCAGATGCCCCGAAGGCAGACGAAGTAGTCGTTGCCGTAGCACTGGCAATTGGTGGGCGTCCTTTGCACCGGACGCAAAAAGATTCATAAAGGTTTATAAACTATACATTCGATTTCAACCATCTGAATCTGCCGTGACCCTGACACAAGACCTGATTCAACTGATTCAAAACAAACCCGTTCGAGCCGTCGATCTTAAATCTGCTGCCATATTTACTCTGGACGCGGTAGCCACTGCCTATGCCGGTAAAGCCACACCTGTCGGTCAGATATTGAGAGACTGGGCAACAAATACCGATTTTGATTTGAAGCGACAGGCGCTATTAATGGGTGCTTTAACGCATATTACCGAAACCGATGATTTGCACCGCACATCGGTTACGCACCCAGGTTGCGTCGTCATACCTGCTGCACTGTCTCTCGGTGAAAAACTCAATTCAAGTCCACAACAAATATTAACCGCCATCCTGCACGGCTTTGAAGCCATGTGCCGCATCGGCGCAGCGGTCGGCCCGATGCATTATAAAGTCTGGCATAACACCGCAACCTGCGGGCCGTTTGGTTCGGCTATGGCGGCAGCGACCTTACTAGGACTCGATGACGAGCAGACTCTACACGCTTTGGGTAATGCAGGTACACAATCGTCAGGCTTCTGGCAATTCATGGAAACTGGCGCCATGAGCAAGCATTTACACGCCGGTCGTGCATGCGAATCAGGGTTATTGGCAGCGGAACTGGCGGCATCGGGTTTCACCGGATCACCTGAAATTCTAGAAGGTACAAAGGGAATGTTCGCAGGCATGTGTATCGACCCGATACCTGACAATATTCTTACCGACGCAGATGGCCCGTGGCAGTTACCGCTAACCTCGATCAAACCCTGGCCCTCCTGTCGTCATACTCATCCAGCCATTGACTGTGCACTTGAGTTACAGGGACAGTTAAATTACGAAGTGATTGATAGTATCGAAATCGACACCTATCAGGCAGCCCTCGATGTTTGCGATCGCCCTCAACCAAAAAGTGAATACCAGGCAAAGTTCTCGCTGTATCACTGCATTTCGATTGCATTGCTTGATGGCAAGGTTACTTTGGACTCATTTAATCACGGGGCAATAAACCGAACTACTCAGTTGCGTCAGGCGACGTCAATCAATGTGGTAAACCCTTACGCTTCAAATTATCCGGATTCCTGGGGTAGCGCGGTACGGATTACTACAAAGAACGGGGAAACCCTGGAAGTATCTCGCAAGGATTGTAAGGGTGATCCAGAGTTAGCTTTAAGCGATCATGAAATGCTTGAAAAGGCGGCTAGTTTAATGATTTATGGTGGCTTGGATAAGTCGTCCGTTGCCGATGTATATGAAACTATTCTGTCATTGCCAGATAGCCGAGATAGCATGGAGATA
>JAAENK010000148.1 GCA_024224415.1 Gammaproteobacteria bacterium
ACCCGTAAATGGCAGGATCAAAGCGGTAATGATCGCTACTCCACGGAAATAGTCGCTAACGAAATGCAAATGCTCGGCGGACGTCCGCAGGGCGCGGGTAGCAGCGTACCCTTCGAGCCACCCGCACAACAGCAGGCGGCGCAAAAACCGGCAGCCGTCGACACTGCACCTATCGACGATGGATTCGACGATATACCGTTCTAGAAAAAATACTCGTCATTGCGAGGGAGCAAAGCGACCACGGCAATCTTATGGACGAAGCCCATATTTCTAAATACGATTTAGCATTGTAAAACAATCGAATGACCAACTACGACGTATTCAATGGCGATGCTGACGGTATTTGTGCTTTGCAGCAATTGCGCTTGCAATGGCCGAAAGAAGCCGTGCGTGTCACAGGATTGAAGCGTGAAAACGATCTGTTAAAGCGGGTCGATGCACAGGCAGGCGATGAAATAACCGTACTTGATGTGTCGCTGGATAAAAACCGCGAGGCCGTCAACTCTGCACTGATCGCGGGTGCCAGAATATTCTACGCCGATCACCATTATCCCGGTGAATTACCAGTACATGAAAACCTGGATTTGCACATCGACCCTGTTGCAGATACCTGTACCAGTTTAATTATCAATGAATATCTGGGTGGCGCACAGGCTCATTGGGCAGTTGTCGGAGCGTTTGGTGATAATTTTGATGCCGTGGCCACAAAACTGGGTGAATCAATCGGTCTGGATGCAACTACGCTTGTTGAATATCAGCAGTTAGGCATTTGTCTGAATTACAATGGGTATGGCTTCGAACTGGAAGATTTGATGTATCACCCGGCTGACCTATTTGGATTGGTGAGTCAGTATCAAAATCCGACCGATTTTATACGGAAAGAAGTGGGCTACGAGGCGTTGTATCAGCAGTATCAAACCGATATGGTTTTGTCAGAAAAT
>JAAENK010000149.1 GCA_024224415.1 Gammaproteobacteria bacterium
GGTTAGTCGACAAACAGAAAAATACTTGAAGAAACCATGACGCAAGTTTAACCTGTTCTCAAACCTGACCTGAAAACCATGCTAACCATATTCAGCGAAAAACATACTCTGCGCGATGCCAAGACCGAATTATATGGCGGCGAACTGGTATCGCCCTTCGAATGCCCGGTACGCGCAGAATATATACTCGAACAGCTGAAGTCTGAAAAGCTTGGCGAGATCATCGCACCCGATGAATTTGGCCTGGATCCAATCACACGAATTCATGACAGCGACTTCTTAATGTTTCTTGAAAATTGCTGGAGCGCCTGGCAAGCCGAGGGTTTCAAGGGTGAAGCCATTCCCACGGTCTGGCCCGCACGTGGTATGCAACAACAGCGTATCCCCAATCACATCGAAGGCAAGATGGGTTACTACGCTCTAGCCGGTGAAACTTCGATTTCAGATGGCACCTGGCAGGCTGCTCGCGCCAGCGCCAATGTCGCGCTCACCGCACAGGCGGCGATTAAGAATGGCGCCAATGAAGCTTTTGCATTATGCCGTCCACCCGGCCATCATGCCGCTGGTGATATGTATGGTGGTTATTGCTTTATCAACAATGCCGCGATCGCAGCGCAGGCTTTTATCGACCAGGGTGCTAGCCGTGTTGCCATTCTCGATGTAGACTTCCATCACGGCAATGGTACCCAGTCGATATTCTACAATCGCGCCGACGTTATGTTTTGCTCGCTACACGGCGACCCTAAAGATGCCTTCCCGCATTTCCTCGGTTACGCCGACGAAACCGGTAACGGCGAGGGAGAAGGTTTCAATTACAACTACCCGCTCGGCCCCGGTGCTAATTTCCAGGCCTGGGGCACAGCACTCGATGATGCCTGCAAAAAGATTAAGGCTTACGGGCCGGACGCCTTGTTAATATCACTCGGCGTTGATACCT
Organism: Gammaproteobacteria bacterium; assembly: GCA_024224415.1. Lineage (GTDB taxonomy): Bacteria > Pseudomonadota > Gammaproteobacteria. The sequence goes on from JAAENK010000149.1 coordinate 938, forward strand.
TCGAACGCGACCCAATCTCTTTTTTCAAACTCATCAGCGATGATTTCACCCGTTACGGTGCCACCATCGGTGCGCTCAAGTTACCAACCCTGTTTATCATGGAAGGTGGTTATGCCGTAGAAGAAATCGGCATCAATGCGGTAAATGTTTTGCAGGGTTATGAAGACCTGTGAAGACCGAACCTATCCTTTTAGAATATCTTCCAATTTGACCTGATCGACTGCAAACAACCGAATACCCTCTGCAAGCTTTTCTGTTGCCATAGGGTCGTCGTTATGCCCCCAGCGAAACCACTGCTCACTTAGCTCGGCTTTAGTGTCATCCGACTGCACATTTTCTGCATTTAATATCTCAGGTAACGAGTCGCCTGTATCAGCAAGTTCCTGCATTAATCCAGGGCTAATGGTCAACCGGTCACAGCCAGCCAGTTGTCGTATTTGGTCGACATTGCGAAAGCTTGCGCCCATTACCACGGTATCAAAACCATGGGTTTTGTAGTATTGGTAAATGCGTTGCACCGATAACACACCGGGATCCTGTTCAGGCACATAGCTGTCGACGCCTTCGGCTTTTTTGTACCAATCGAAAATTCTTCCAACGAAAGGCGATATTAAAAATACACCAGCATCGGCGCAGGCCTGAGCCTGGGCAAAGCTGAACAGCAGTGTTAAATTACAGTTAATACCTTCGCTCTCCAATTCTGCCGCGGCGCGTACACCTTCCCAGGTCGACGCAAGTTTGATCAGAATACGCTTGCGCTCGAAACCTGCCTGCTCGTAGAGATCGACTAGTTTTCGTGCACGCTTAACACTGGCATTGGTATCGAACGACAAACGCGCATCGACTTCGGTAGAAACACGACCGGGTACAATATTTAATATTTCACCACCAATCAGTACGGCCAGTCTGTCAGTGGCATTATCCAACTGGGTTTGTGAATCGCCACCCATATCCCTCGCGTATTGTCGCGCCTGCGCCAATTGCGTCTGGTAATGCAGTAGGGAGACCGCCTTCAGCAACAACGAAGGATTGGTCGTTGCATCTTCTGGCATATATTGTTTGATCGCCTCGATATCGCCGGTATCGGCTACTAGTGTGGTGAATTGCTGTAACTGCTCAAGCTGGTTCATGGGCGATGGATTCCGGCTGTATTATTTTTAATCATGCATTGTAACAGCAGCAACGAGAACCCCGCCAGTCGGTTCAAATCATTTAACTGATTGTCCTGGGTCAATAAGTAAACCCGATTTTGCATAGATAATGCTCAGCAAAGAAGAGTAACTTGTTATTTATCTCCTCAGACTGAAATGGGTGAAAAATGCAAAATGCAGAAGCATTTAAAATCAGACTAACCGCTTTAAAAGATGAAGTCAGTCAACGTATCAGTGATATAGACAAAGATATCAGGCATGAAGGTTTGTCGGCCGACTGGGCCGAACAGGCCACCGAACGCGAAAATGACGAAGTACTGGAATCACTTGGCAATAACGCCGAGCAGGTTTTAGTGATGATTAACTATGCCCTTCAGCGTATTGAGAACGACAAATATTTTTCCTGTAGCGAATGTGGTGAACCGATTCCACCCACCCGTCTCGAACTTTTACCATACAGTTCGCTTTGCGTGGGCTGCGCCGAAAAACTTGAACTAACAACATGAGTAATAGAATATGCTGACTGAAAAACACGACCTGATCCACGAACTACCCGAACACCGTGATACCATCCACCGCTTAAAAATGAGTAACAACCACTTTGCAAAACTATTCGACGAATACCACGAAGTCGATCACGAAGTACACCGTATCGAAACTGGCGTCGAAAACACTTCGGATGACTATCTGGAGGAACGCAAGAAACAGCGCTTACATCTAAAAGATGAACTGTATAAAATGATCAGAAAAGTATGAAGCAATCAATAATTGAACATTAAAGCAGTCCTCATCGATCAC
>JAAENK010000150.1 GCA_024224415.1 Gammaproteobacteria bacterium
ACAAAATTTTCTCGAAAGCTTTTTTGTTAATGAATTTCTGTAAAGCCTGATCTGGTTGCTCGCTGTGGCTTTGTATCGTTAATTGGGGAATTGCCTGGGTATTGCAATTGATGGTTTGTGCGTCGCAGGCATCGTATTTATAACTGTTATAAACGGTGTAAGGATATTTTGCCAGATAATGGTCGAATTCTGTATTGTTTAGATACAGTTTGTCTGGTTCGAGTAGCGGACGCTCCAGATTGTGTCGTCGGGATTCATAGCGTGCTCCGACATGATCAAGGAACTCTTTGCTGTGATTGAGCGCCGCCTGATCGATTAAAACCTGAGTTGATTCGGGCAGGTAATCGAACAGGCTGGATAATTGATTGAAAAACAGGGGCAAATAATATTCGATGCCGGGTGAGGATATGCCTTGCGAAATATCTGTATATAACGGACAGGAATTCGGGTCGATATCAAAACGTTCGCGGAAATTCTGGCGAAAGGTTTTAATGCCATTACTGTCGAGCGGGAATTCCTGAGCTGGTAACAAATTGATTTCGTTGAGTTTTTCTAGCGAACGCTGGCTTTCGGCATCAAAGCTACGAATTGTTTCGATTTCATCGTCAAAAAACTCGACACGGAAGGGTTTTTTACTACCCATCGGATAGAGATCGAGAATTGAACCTCGCACGGCGAATTCACCATGCTCCTCAACCTGTGAAACATTGCGATAACCGTAATTGATAAGCTTTTCGCGCAATTCGGCCGGTTCGATAATATCGCCTGACTTGAGGTTAAGGCTGCGCTGATAGATAAATGTCGAAGGCGCAACTTTTTGCAATATCGTCGTAATCGGCAGAATTAGCAGGCCACGTTTGAGTGATGAGAGTGTGGCGAGACATTTAATACGCTCAGAAATGATATCCTGATGCGGTGAAAACAGGTCGTATGGTAGTGTTTCGAGATCAGGAAAGTGGACAATCTCGGGCGCCTGGTGACTGAAAAATAGTAATTCCTGTTCGATCTGTTCAACATCGGCCATATCGCTACAAACCACTACCGACAGGCCGCGAAATGTGGCTATGCGTTCGGCGAGTAACAGGCTGCGGCTACTGCCGTATAACTGGCCTAGCTTGAGCGTCTTGCCGACAGCGGGAGTGGGGAGGTCGAACAGTGTTTTGGGCATGTTGCCGGATGTGGGTGTTGAATGAAGCGGGGATTTTACCGGCTGTTGTGGGAAATTAAAGCTATAGTCAAAAAAAAGGGCGCAATGCGCGCAGATTGCTCCTGCAATCTTTATGCATTTCCACCATCCCTGGTGGTCATTGCGCCCCTACTAATTTAGTACTTGAAAATTTTAAGGTTTGGCTGTTGATAGGCCCAGGATTTCCCAGTTCTGCATGCCGCCACGGTACCACTTGATCTTGTGGGCAGGGTAGCCGAACTTGAGCAGGTTCTTGATGTTGTTGGGTGATTGTCCACACCACATGCCGTTACAGAACATTACCAGTGTTTTAGCGTTATTATAGTCCCACAGTCCTTCGAGGTTGTTAGCGTTGAACTTATCTTCCATGATTTCACCGATTGAAATCGGGTCTGCACCTTTGGCTGGGTTGAGTGCAGTCCAGGGCAGGTTGATTGCGCCGGGAATAGTGCCTTTGGCAACCCAGTCGGGGGTACGCGAATCGATTACCAGAATTGAGCTGTCGCCGCCATTCATGCGCGTCAGGTAGCCAATCATTTCAACTTCGCCGATGGTTTCTACACCGGGTGCCAGTACTATAGGCTGAATACAAAACGGTGGACATTTGCGAGAAGTTTTGGCAAATGCCGGATTGACTGTATTCTTTTGATCCTGGTTACGCATGATTTTGGTATCTTTACCGTTGTGTTTGACGGTAACACTTTCCATGTCTGGTGTAATATTGACTGCAGCAGCGTGACTGAGTCCGGTAAAGCTCAAGGCTATTATGATTAATAAAATACTAGATGGTTTCATAGTTGGATAGTCTCCGGTTGGTTTTTTGTGGCAAATAGTTAATCAGAAATTCAAAACTGGTCGGTATTTAGACTTTTTTATTGAAGTGACTGGTTGTTAATCGCATTCAGGTTCTTCCTCTTCCTCTTCGTTGGTAACTACTATGCAGCCGTCGGCTTCAGTTTCCCCTTCGCCACATACTCTAGTTTCTGCAGTCTGCGTGTCGGCAAGCGAGGAGCCATGGCCGAGAAGCATTAACAAGGTCAATGTGACTGTCCAGAGTATTTTGTTCATGAGCCTTATGGATTCACCTGTTTAGAGCAATAACCCGAATATACCAAAGCTCGGATAGTTAGTATCTATGTCCTTGTAGTTGTTGTGCCTATTACCTTTGATGTATGAGGTGGATATGCACTATTACTTGGGAAAGATAAGCGTGTTAAGGTTGATCGAGTGCAATACGGTTTCGTGTTCGAAATAAACACGAAAGCCACCATAAACCCACTCGGTAATCGGTGGTTCGCCTATCGGCCCGTAACGTTCATCGGGCTGGCCAAATTCGGCGATGACGGCATTCATGTTGATACCACGGCGTGGCATGACCTGAACCTGATCGGTTTGCTTGTGACCCGGTATGGTGAGGTTGTCGGCCTGTATGGATGGTGCAGATAACAGGCTGGCCAGTGTTAAAATATAAAGTCCGTTACGCATGTTTATGGTTCTCTACTAGTTTAAGGATAACTATAACATGCCATATTATTCAGGCAACAGGCGGATAAAGAAGCCGTGAAATATTCCCGTCATGCCGGTGGTGGCAAATAGGTATTCATGGTTTAATCCGCGGCATGAATCTACCGCTGGAATTATTTATCGGTCTGCGTTATACGCGGGCTAAAAGACGCAATCATTTTATCTCATTTATTTCACTGATTTCAATGCTTGGAATTGCGCTTGGCGTGATGGCGTTGATCGTGGTGCTGTCGGTGATGAACGGTTTCGAGAACGAACTAAGGGGACGCATACTCGGTATGGTCTCGCATGTTACCGTGAGTAGTTACGATGGACGTTTACAGGATTGGCAAGCATTGGACGAACAGGTTTCGGCAAATCCGGCGGTGATTGGGGGCGCACCATATGTAGAGGCCGAAGCGATGCTGTCAAACCGATCATCGGTGAGTGGTGCGATTATTCGTGGTATCGACCCGGTATTCGAACCCGAGGTTTCGGAAATACATGAACATATGACCTTTGGTGCGCTCACCGATCTGCAAGCCGGAGAGTATGGCATCATACTCGGTAGCGGTCTAGCCAATACGCTGGACGTAGTGCCTGGCGATCGGGTCACCATGATTACCCCACAGTCGACTGCATCACCGGTGGGTTTTTTACCACGCCTACGACGTTTCAAAGTTGTCGGCCTGTTTGAAATAGGTGTCTACGAGTACGACCGAAGTAGTGCCATTATCCATCACCAGGATGCGAGTAAGCTGTTCCGCCTGGATGGTGCGGTCAGTGGTTTACGCTTAAAGCTTAGTGATATGGATTTGGCACCGCTGGTGCGACATGAGCTAAACCAGTCTCTGATCGAGTACTGGGTTTCCGACTGGACCCTACGTCATAGCAATTACTTCAAGGCGGTGCAAACCGAAAAAACCGTGATGTTTATTATCCTCTCGCTCATTGTCGCGGTGGCGGCGTTTAATATCGTTTCGACGCTGGTAATGGTGGTGACCGATAAGCAATCCGATATAGCGATCTTGCGCACCATCGGCGCATCACCATTGTCGATTATGTGGATATTCATGGTGCAGGGTACGATTATCGGGCTGGTCGGTACTTTGCTGGGGCTGTGCAGTGGCGTGGTCGTCGCATCACATGTTGAGGTGATTGTTCCAGCCCTGGAAGAGTTTTTTAATGCCCAGTTTTTACCCAAGGGCGTTTATCCAATCACCGAATTGCCTTCTGATTTGCAACAGTCGGACGTCATCAAAATTTCGTTATTGTCCTTTTTTGTATCGATTGTTGCGACTTTATATCCGGCTTTGCGTGCTTCGAAAACCCGACCTGCAGAGGCTCTTAGTTATGAATGACAGGTTGGTGATAGAAGCCAGCGATCTGCAGAAAAGTTATCAACAGGGAAAGCAGGCTGTAACGGTATTAAGGGGTATTAATTTTGCGGTTGGTAAGGGTGAAAGCCATGCCATCGTCGGAGTTTCGGGTGCTGGTAAGAGTACGCTGATGCACCTGCTCGGTGGACTGGATCACCCCAGTGCAGGTGATATCCGCGTCGCTGGGCAATCGATCTCGGGGCTGTCCGAAAGCAGGCTGGGTGAATTGCGCAATCGACACCTGGGTTTTATTTATCAATTTCATCATTTGTTACCCGAGTTTAGCGCCCGAGAAAATATTGCTATGCCCCTGTTAGTACGACGACAGTCAAAGCAGAAGGCTATAGCAGCAGCCGACGAATGGCTGGAACGCATCGGCTTGACCCAACGTGCCGAACATAAACCCGGCGAACTTTCCGGTGGCGAACGTCAACGTGTGGCGCTGGCGCGGGCGCTGGTGACGCGCCCTGATTGCCTGCTCGCCGACGAACCGACTGGTAACCTGGACAGCGCGACGGCCGCACAAATGCTCGATTTGATGCTGGAATTAAATCAGGATATGGATACCGCGCTGGTCATTGTCACGCACGACCTGGATATCGCGGCAAAGATGCAGCATAAATGGCGTATGCAGGATGGTATGCTTGAGCAGGAAAATTTATGACTGGGAATGTCGTGCCCGGCGTCGTCTGCTGCGGCTTCTGATTTTCGTCCAGATGTGATATCGCCACATCAGGCGTACCAGGGCATAGGCTAAGATAGCCGAAACCACGCCAACCACGAAGCAACCAAGTAAGAAGGGTTGCCAGATTTCTATCAAACCCGACATCAACCATTCAAAGCTTAGTTCGAAATCAAGCACGCCGGTTTCGGTACCGAGCAACAGGGTGCCAACCCAGTAACAAAAGTAAAACATTGGCGGCATGGTAATCGGGTTACTAATCCATACCGTCGGCACTGCGACAAGGATGTTGGCGCGGAAAATAATTGCACCGATAGCTGCCAGCAACATTTGCAAGGGTGCTGGAATGAAAGCGCAAAACATACCGATAGCCACAGCGTCGGAACAGGATCTGCGATTGATGTGCCATAAATCGGGTTCCTGCAAACGCGGGCCCAGCATTTTAATCCATCGATTGTTGGTGATTCTGTCCGGGTGAGGGAGATACTTCTTGATTAACTTCTTTGCCATGCTAACTGTATTATCGATGCTAATCGTGTAATGTGCAAAGAATTCGGTTTGATTTTAAACTCCTAAGGAAGTATCGCCAAAAGGAAGGCATGATAACAATCTGTATCGCAATTGTTTTAGGGTCGGCGCTCGCGTTCTGGGGCGGATCTTTGCCCGATCCATTCTGGTTTGCAATGCTGCCATTGCCGCTACTGGGATCTTTTCTTAATACCCGGTATCAGCCGTTATGCTTGTTTCTGAGTTCATTTCTGTGGGCCAGCCTGGATTACCATCTGCAACTTGAGAGAAACCTCGATGTTTCGTCCGATGCCAATGTATTCCTGGTTACTGGTGTCATAGCCGACCTCGTGGAAGAGCGTGAGCAATCTATCCGGTTCATTATCAAGCCTGACAACATTGCCGGTTACGATCGACCTTTACCAGATAAAATTCGGCTGGGCTGGTATCGTGGTCAGCAACGACCAAAGGCGGGTGAGCGTTGGCAATTGGTGGTTAAATTGAAAAAATCGTCAGCACTTCAGAATCCGGGTGGATTCGATTATCGGCGCTGGTTATTCGTACAGGGTATTGGCGCGACTGGGTATGTCAGGCAAGCGGAGGAAAACCTTAAACTGCAGGATGCACAGTGGTGGCGTATTAATCGATACCGTGAAACCTTGACCCGGGCAATTGAGACACATTGTTCGACATGTGCGTATAGCGGTCTGTATCAGGCGCTGGTCACGGGCTACCGTGGAGGTATTGATATTAGCCACCGCCAAATCCTGCAGGACAGCGGTACTGCGCACTTACTCGCCATTTCTGGTCTGCATATTGGGTTCATAGCCGCGGTGTTTTTTGGTTTTGGTAGAATTGCCTGGCGTTTTGGCTTGTATCGCTTGCGCTGCAACCGTCTTGAGTGCTCGGCAAGCTTCGCTATTATCGCTGCAATCCTGTACTCGTCTCTGGCGGGTTTTAGCTTTCCCACGCTGCGGGCATTGATCATGCTTGGCGTGGTACTGTTAGCATTATTGTTAAGGCGAGGGATTAACCTGCTCAATAGTGTTGCCATTGCCGCCAGCCTGATATTGGTTATCGATCCCCTGGCAATGGGTTCATCATCATTCTGGCTAAGTGTCTCTGCATTGTTGATTATTGCCCTCGGACAATATCTGCTGACTAGTCAGGCATCGGCATTGAAAAGGTTGTGCATCATTCAGCTATTATTTTCCCTGCTTTTTATTCCGTTGACGATGTTGCTGTTCAACCAGGCCAGTCCGGCGGGATTTCTGGCGAATATCATCGCTATCCCGCTGCTTGGTTTTATAGTGTTACCGATGGTTCTGCTGGCTAGTTTGATGGCTGTTTCAGGTCTGCAAATAGCGGCAGGCCTGTTTACGGTTGTCGACATCGTTATGTCGGGCCTGTTTAATTATCTGGATCGTTTGCTTAACTCGGGTTTAGCGGCTTATCAAGGCGGTGAGATGCCGGTTTTCCTGTTGTTGTGTGCTGCAGTGGGCTTGCTGTTGTTTCTGTTACCGGTAGGTATTAAACCTAAAATACCAGCATTGTTGCTGCTGTTATTACCTTTGCTCTGGCAACCCGTGAGACTGGCACCGGGTGATTTCCGACTCACGGTGCTAGATGTCGGCATGGGTACCTCGGTGGTTATCGAGACCCGAAACCATAGTCTGGTTTATGACTTTGGCCCGGGCAATAATCAGGGGTTCAGTGCTGGTGGCTGGGTGCTCAAGCCTTATCTGCGTTTCCGTGGCATTGAAACCGCAGATTTAATGGTGATTAGCCATGTGGATAGAGACCATAGCGGTGGCTTTATCAGTTTCGTTGACGATTTCGATCCATCCCGGTTGTTGTCCGGTACGCCAACCGAGTTGATGCAGCGTTTTCGGCTGGAGACACCGGTACGGTCGTGTCACGATTATCCGATCTGGCGCTGGGATGGTGTCGAGTTTGAGTTTCTCAGTACTTCCGGTCTGGGCTTACAGGCCTCAACCAATAACCGTTCATGTGTTTTGCAAGTGAGAGGCCGTCAGTCGGTACTGATCAGTGGTGATATTGAAGCAGAACGGGAATTACATCTGGTCGAGCAGTATGCCGAGGCTCTCGAATGCGATATTTTGCTCGCCCCGCAGCCTGGTCGCCTGCCTTCATCTACACCGGCTTTCGTCCAGCAACTTTCACCGGAGTCGGTGATATTCACCGTGGGGCGAAACAATCGCTGGGGTTTCCCAAGGGCTGAAATTGTTGCTCGCTATATTAGCCTGACAAGTCGCATCTATCGCACCGATCGGTTGGGCGCCATCATAATCAATAGCCGGGCACAGGGGTACTCGATCGATAGCTATCGACGCAGGCAGCAGCGCATCTGGCACAGCTAGTCAGTAATTGTGCAGTTGTTGGTGATTCGGGGAAAAAACTTCTCATTGCTGAGTCGATTACAGTATGATGTGCGGCATTCAAATTTGAGGGTGTTAATGTGTACGAACTGGTTCAGGCAGGCGGCTGGTTGATGATCCCGATACTGTTGTGTTCGGTCATCGCACTGGCGATTGTTAGCGAACGTTTGTGGACTTTGCGTCAGAAAAAAGTGATTCCGGCCAAGTTGATCCCCGGTATCTGGAAGCTGCTAAATAGTGATGCTTTGACAGAAAAACACATAGAACAAATCGAGAAGGGTTCGCCGCTTGGGCGAGTACTCGCCGCTGGTTTGATCAATCGCCATTTGTCGCGCGATATGGTGCGCGAAAGCATCGAGGAGACAGGCCGTTTCGTAGTGCATGAAATGGAGCGGTTCCTCAACACACTGGGAACGATCTCAACAATTACGCCTTTGTTAGGTCTTTTAGGCACGGTGATTGGCATGATTAAAGTGTTCACAGCAATTACTACCATTGGCGTCGGCGACCCCGGCCAATTGGCTGGTGGCATTTCAGAAGCTCTTATTACCACCGCCGCAGGGCTCACTGTGGCAATCCCCAGTTTAATATTTCACCGGCATCTGAAACGAAAAATTGACGAACTCGTAGTTGGCATGGAGCAGGAAGCAATGAAACTGGTGGAATTCCTGCACGGTGATCGCAAGAAACTCTCCTGATCATGAAGTTCACTAGTCATACCAGCGAGGAAGAAGCGAACATTAATCTGACGCCGTTAATCGACGTTGTTTTCCTGTTGTTAATATTCTTCATGGTATCGACAACCTTTGATACCACCTCACAGCTCAAGATTACACTACCAGAGGCCAGTCAAAATGAGGTCAAAAGAGGGGCACAGGAGCTTAATATCTTGATCGACTCGAAAGGACGCTTTTTTCTCAATTCACGCGAGCTTAGCAGCCAGAAAAGTGATGCTTTGATGGCTGCCGTGCAGCGTGCACTGGACGGCGCCGATCGCCCGATTATTATCCAGTCCGATGCGCAATCGCCGGTACAGGCGCTGGTAACGGCGATGGATGTTGTCGGTCGTCTGGGTTTGACGCAGGTTTCAATCGCGACAACACGCCCCATCGAGTAATATCCGATGAAGCTAGAGCATGGTGATTTAACCGGAGTAAAAGCCTATCGAGCGCTATTGTCGTTGGCTTTTGAACACAAGACCTGGTTTTTGCTGGCGATCATCGGCATGCTTGTTTTTGCTGCATCCGATGCTGTATTCGCCTATCTGATGAAACCGATGCTAGATGAAGGTTTTATCAACCGCGATCCGCTCGTTATCAAACTTATTCCACTGGCGATTGTCGCCATATTTCTGGTGCGTATGGTTGCGGTATTCCTGCGAACCTACTGCATGGATTACATCGGGCGTAGCGTCATCAATACATTACGCCAGAAAATGTTCGATAAGTTGTTAACATTGAGCAGCACCGAATATGATCAATCTTCCTCGGGTGCGATGATTACACGCTTTTCCTTCGACGTCGAAATGATTGCAAGTTCGGTTTCAAATTCGCTGACGGTATTTATCCAGGACAGCCTGCGCATTATTGTATTGTTGTGTTACATGCTCTGGTTAAATTGGCAGCTTACCGCAATTTTTTTAATCGCCGGCCCAATTGTTTTTGTCATCGTTGTTAAAGTGTCCAGTCGTTTTAGAAGTATTAGCAAAGGCATTCAGACTTCGATGGGCACAGTTACCCAGGTCGCACAGGAAGTTATAGATGCTAATCGGGTTGTAAAAATTTTTGGTGGCGAATCATTCGAGCGTGAAAAATTTTCTGATATCAATCGGCGTAATCTCAAACTGCATTTGAAAATGTCGGTGGCGCAGTCGATCAGCAATCCGTTGATTCAGTTAATCGTTGCTATCGCTTTTGCCACGATTGTCGCTTTCGCGACCTCGAGTTCGATGCATGGCGTTATCTCCACCGGTGACTTCGTCTCTTTTGTTTTTGCCTTGACGATGTTGTTTGCACCCATGCGTTCATTGTCGTCGATTAATGCCAGTATTCAAAAGGGTATTGCCGCGGGTGAGAGTATTTTCAAATTTCTCTCCGGTAATGACGAAGTCGATGAAGGTGAACTCGGTATAGAGCGGGCCAGCGGTGAGTTATCTTTCGATAAAGTAGTTTTGCGTTATGGGGAGGGTGACCAGTGCGTACTCGATAAAATCAGTTTCAAGGTAAAGCCCTGCCAGACCATTGCTATCGTCGGGCGTTCCGGTAGCGGAAAGTCCAGTCTGGTAAATTTAATTCCACGACTATATCAGCATGATAGTGGAGAGATTCGACTCGATGGAGAGGCGATTCAGAATTATCGATTACAGGATCTGCGACGACAGATCGCCTATGTTGGTCAGGACGTACGTCTATTTAACGATACTATTCGTGCAAATATTGCCTATGGTGCGATAGACGATAAGGACGATGAACAGATTGTGCGGGCCGCCAAGCAGGCTTATGCCTGGGAATTCATCGAAAATTTGCCCGATGGACTCGATACCATGGTCGGTGAACGCGGAGTCTTGCTCTCTGGAGGTCAGCGCCAGCGTGTCGCAATTGCACGCGCCTTACTCAAAGATGCGCCAATATTGATTCTCGATGAAGCGACTTCCGCGCTGGATACTGAGTCGGAGCGTTATATCCAGCATGCTATCGAAAATCTGATGAGCAATCGCACCACGTTGGTGATTGCGCATCGGCTTTCAACTATAGAACACGCCGATCATATTCTGGTGCTTGATCAGGGCCGACTGGTAGAGCAGGGTGATCACCAGAAGTTGCTTGGCAGCCAAGGGATTTATTCCAGATTGCACGTCATGCAATTTCGTGACGGTGTACAGTCAGAGCCTACTGTGGCTAAATCTATGCCTTCACAATCTGCTTCTGTCACGCTGAAAAAAGCCGTACTCAGTAACTGGATAAACGCCTCGACACAAAAGCGACAGGGGTGGTGGCTGTGGTCGATGAATCCGGTTTCGATTCTGCTAATGCCGATGTCGCTGGTTTATTACCTGCTCGCTGGAATACGTAAACTGACCTACCGGTTGAAAATTCTGAAATCAACTCGGCTTCCGGTGACAACCATCGTAGTCGGCAATATAACCCTCGGCGGCAATGGCAAAACCCCGGTTGTTATTGCCCTTTATCAATTACTACAAAGCAGCGGATATAAACCTGCCATTATTACCCGTGGTTATAAAAGTGGTCATGAAAACCGCTTGCAGATACTCAGCGAAGGTCAGACCGATCCGGCGGTTGGCGACGAAGCTAATATGATTTCCGAAATATGCCGCTGTCCGATTGGGGTGGGTTCCAACCGGGTCGGAAGCGCTTTGCAGATTTTGTCGAACCATGCCGAAATTGATGTGATCATTTCTGACGACGGGTTGCAGCATTATGCATTGCAGCGGGATATCGAAATTGCCGTCTGCCGGTATGTGGCCTTTGGTAATGGTTTGTTAATTCCTGCCGGACCGTTGCGCGAACCGCGGGACCGTTTGAAGGATTTTGACATAACGATTAACCGCGATAGTGACCAGGTGATGGAATCTCTCGGGCAGGTCTGGAATCTTGTCGAACCAGAGCAGCAGCGCCATATATCCGAGTTTAAGGGGCAACAGGTGCACGCCCTTGCGGGGATTGGTTTTCCGGAAATATTCTTTTCCAGCTTACGTCAGCTCGGCCTCGATCCGTTGGAACACGAATTTCCCGATCATCATCAATTCACCCCGCAGGAACTTGTATTGAAGCCCGATTTACCGATACTGGTTACTCACAAAGATGCGGTAAAATTGCGCGGCGCCAGGCACGATAATATCTGGGTAGTACCGCTCATTCTGGAGTTATCGGCAGACCTGCAAGATCAATTGTTACAATTACTGGAGTCCAGACATCATGGATAAATTTTTGCTCGATATACTGGTTGACCCAATCACCAAAGGGCCGTTGGTTTATAATAAGAAAAACCAGGAGCTACTGTCCAGGGCATCGCGCCTGGCCTATCCGATCCGTGATGGCATACCGGTGATGTTGCCCGAGGAAGCGCGTGAACTCTCTAGCGATGAAGTTGAAGCTCTGGATTAAATCGTTAAATGCCCGTTGATTTCTAATGAGTAAATGAAATATTTCTGGAAACTAGATAAACACGAAATATTGTTTGAAAAATATTTCCGTCTCGATGAATACAGCCTTTCGCACGACTTGTACGGCGGAGGCCATAGCTCGGTATTCACCCGCGAAGTATTCGAACGTGGTTCGGCGGTTGCAATTCTACCCTATGATCCAAAGCGACGAACAGTCGTGTTAATCGAGCAGTTTCGTGCCGGGGCGATTGGCGAAAAAACACCATGGTTAATCGAGT
>JAAENK010000151.1 GCA_024224415.1 Gammaproteobacteria bacterium
AGTGGTTCGAAGGGGCGGCACTCAACGTTTCTTATAACTGCCTCGACCGACATCTGGATACACGCGGTGATCAGGTAGCGATTATATGGGAGAGTGACGACCCTAATGAAGACCGTAAAATCACTTACGCGGAACTACATGAGGAAGTCTGCAAATTCGCCAATGTATTGAAAAGCCGTGGCGTGCAAAAGGGAGACTGTGTCTCTATCTACATGCCAATGGTGCCGGAAGCTGCGGTTGCCATGCTGGCCTGTACCCGCATCGGCGCCATGCATTCCATCGTTTTTGGCGGTTTCTCGCCTGATGCATTGCGTGATCGCATACTCGATTCAGATTGCAAGGTCGTGATTACCGCCGACCAGTCTGTTCGAGGCGGTAAACGGGTGCCACTGAAATCGAATGCCGATATAGCTGTCAGTGAATGCCCTCATGTTAATACCGTATTAGTCATTCAGCGTGGTGGAGATCCAGTGGAATGGGTCAATGGACGCGATGTCTGGTATCACGATGCAATGGCCTCAGCTTCTGAAATCTGTGAACCGGAAATGATGGATGCTGAAGATCCACTTTTCATTCTCTATACATCGGGTTCCACGGGTAAGCCAAAGGGTGTTCTACACTCCACCGCTGGTTATCTATTACAGGCCGCGATGACCCACAAACTGGTGTTTGACTATAAAGACGGCGAAGTCTACTGGTGTACCGCCGATGTCGGCTGGGTTACCGGCCACACTTATATAGTCTATGGTCCGCTGGCTAATGGCGCCACCACACTGATGTTTGAAGGTATACCAACCTACCCGGACATATCACGTTTCTGGCAAGTTTGCGACAAACACGATGTATCAATATTTTATACCGCACCCACCGCGATACGAGCACTGATGGGCGCTGGTGATGATCCGGTTAAAAAAACCAAAAGGAGTTCGTTACGCCTACTGGGCACGGTTGGCGAACCCATTAATCCGGAAGCATGGATGTGGTATCACAACGTAGTTGGCAATGGTCGCTGTCCAATTGTTGATACCTGGTGGCAAACAGAAACCGGCGCGCATATGATGACGCCGCTGCCTGGTGCTACGACCACTAAGCCAGGCTCGGCTACCTTTCCGTTTTTCGGCGTACAACCGGTGTTACTCGATGATCAGGGCAATGAAATCGATGGTAACCCGGCCGAAGGAAATCTTGCAATAAAAGCTCCCTGGCCATCGATGATGCGGACTCTTTATGGTGACCACAAGCGCTTCTACGAAACCTATTTTGCCATGTTTAAAGGTTACTATTTTACAGGTGACGGCGCACGTCGTGATGATGATGGTTATTACTGGATTACTGGTCGCGTCGATGACGTACTCAATGTATCGGGCCATCGTCTAGGTACTGCAGAAATTGAATCGGCGCTGGTTAAACACGAAAAAGTGGCTGAATCCGCTGTGGTGGGTTATCCGCACGATATAACCGGGCAGGGTATTTACGCCTATGTCACGTTGATGCTTGGAGAGGAGGGCAGTGATGAGCTTTCGAAGGAACTAGTCAGCCTGGTGCGTAAGGAAATTGGTCCAATCGCCAAGGTTAATATCATTCAGTGGGCACCAGGTTTACCGAAGACACGCTCCGGCAAAATCATGCGACGTATATTGCGTAAGGTGGCTGCCAATGAAGTAGATTCACTGGGTGATACATCGACACTGGCTGATCCGAGTGTGGTCGATAATTTGATCGAGAATCGCCTGAATCGTTAAACTTTAAGCTTTTTTTACAAACTAACGCCGGATTAGCAGAAATGCTTTCCGGCTTTCTTCCATTCAACCATTGCAACTTCTCATTATATTCTCTAAACTGTGTGAGAATAAAACGAGAAATGAGATGATTGATGTTAACTTCACAGGAACACAATACCCTGCAATTTATTCGAAACTATCTGGCGCAGTATGGCTATGCCCCGAAGTTTAAGGAAATTGGCCTGGCTATCGGGGTGACATCACAGGGAGTAGTACATCGGTATGTTCAGGCGCTGGAAGATAAAGGTTATATCGATCGGGCCAAAGGCAATGCCCGTGGTATGAGTCTGGTTGAACTGCCTTTGGTTAGTGCACCCACTATTCCGCTGGTAGGCCGAATAGCTGCAGGCTTACCGATTGAAGCCATTGAAGACCAGCAGGAATTGAATCTCTCCGAAATGTTCATGGGACCGGAATTGTTTGCCTTACGCGTCACTGGTGATTCGATGATGGACGCCGGTATTCTGGATAACGATTATGTCATCATCAAGAAGCAACCGGTTGCAAACAACGGTGATATTGTTGTCGCAATGATCGACAAGGTTGAAGCGACGTTAAAACGATTTAAGCGGCGCAGCAAAACTGAAGTGGCATTGATCCCCGAGAATGCCGAAATGGAAACTATGGTATATCCAGCGGAACGGGTGACTATTCACGGCATACTTGTTGGGCAAATGCGGCATTATCGGTAATTGAATATGGCTAATTGAATATGTAATGGTGGATGAGATTCCGATAACATCAAGAGTCAAAATTCTTTAGCAATACAATTCTTTGATTCGATCATTTCTTTTTCTGTTACCACTGCTTATATCACAGTTTAGTTTGTTCGCAGCAGAGCCTGTCGAGCTGGAAATTGAACTGGATCTCGATCTGGTTTTCAATATCAGTCATTTCAAAGGCAATTCATCACGACTAATAATCTGGCTACCGTCAGAGCACGGCGTCTCACGAGGAATGTCGTCTGTTGCAGGAAAAATATCTGAGTTAAATTCTCACGTCTGGTTAGTGGATTTACATTCCAGCTATATGGTACCGGCCAGCCGTTACAGCCTGTCAGAATTTCCCATTTCAGATTTGATGGCATTACTCAGCCATGCAGAGGTGATGGGGTTCGACGAGATTTATCTACTATCAGCGGCACGGGGTGCAAAAATGGTGCTTGATATG
>JAAENK010000152.1 GCA_024224415.1 Gammaproteobacteria bacterium
CGAACTGGCTGTAGCCGAGGATGACGAGGCCACGGTGGATGAGATTATCATCGATTTGCAGACAACCGAAAATCAGGTAGCCAAGCTGGAATTTCGTCGTATGTTCTCCGGCGAAATGGATGAAGCCAATGCTTTTCTCGATATTCAATCTGGCTCCGGCGGCACCGAAGCGCAGGACTGGGCGAATATGCTTTTGCGCATGTATCTACGCTGGGGTGAGGCGCGAGGTTTTAAGACCGAGTTGATAGAGGTCTCAGATGGCGATGTTGCCGGAATCAAGAGTGCCACCATACGTTTCGAAGGCCCTTACGCCTATGGTTGGTTGAGAACCGAAACCGGTGTGCATCGTCTGGTGCGTAAATCACCATTTGATTCTGGTAACCGTCGGCACACATCGTTCGCTGCGGCCTTTGTTTCCCCAGAAGTTGACGATGATATCGATATCGAAATCGATCCTTCCGATTTGCGCATCGATGTCTATCGCGCCAGTGGTGCCGGCGGACAGCATGTTAACCGTACCGAATCGGCGGTGCGTATTACTCATTTACCGACCAATGTTGTGGTGCAATGCCAGAATGATCGCTCGCAACACAAGAACAAGGCCACGGCAATGAAACAGCTTAAGGCCAAGTTGTATGAACTCGAAATCCAGTCACGTAATGCGCAGGCACAAAATGTCGAGGACAGTAAGTCGGATATCGGCTGGGGTAGCCAGATTCGTTCCTACGTGCTCGACCAGTCGCGCATCAAGGATTTACGTACCGGGGTCGAGACCGGTAATACCCAGGCCGTACTCGACGGCGCCATCGATCAATTTATTGAAGCCAGTTTGAAAAGCGGGCAATAGGCAGGTAGTTACAAACTTATGAATGACGAAACCAACGACGAAAACAAATATATCGCTCTGCGTCGTGAAAAACTCTCGCTACTGCGTGAGCAAGGGCAGGCCTATCCTAATGACTTTGACCGGTCTGATTTTGCTCTGGATTTGCATGATCAATATTGTTCATTTACACGTGAAGAGCTGGAAGAAAAAACAGTAGCCGTTAATTTGGCTGGTCGCATGATGTTTCAACGCGTAATGGGTAAGGCATCATTTGCGCAATTGAAAGATATGAGCGGCCTGATGCAGATATTCGTGCAACGTAATACCATCGGTGAAGATGCTTATGACGCATTTAAACAAAGTGATATTGGCGATATCTATGGCGTTAAAGGCGTGTTGTTCAAAACAAAAACCGATGAATTAACGATAAAAGTTAGTGAAATCAGCCTGTTAACCAAATCACTACGTCCACTACCGGAGAAATTCCACGGCCTTACCGATCAGGAACAAAGGTACCGCCAGCGCTATATCGATTTAATAATGAACGAAGAATCGCGCCAGGTTTTCAAGGTTCGCAGGCAGACTATCAGTTTCATGCGCCAATACCTGGACCATGCCGGTTTTGTCGAAGTCGAAACACCGATGATGCAGGTGATACCTGGCGGCGCTACCGCGCGACCTTTTGTGACGCATCACAATGCGCTGGATATGGAGCTTTACCTGCGTATCGCCCCGGAACTTTATCTCAAGCGACTGGTAGTTGGCGGCATCGAACAGGTTTACGAAATTAACCGAAATTTTCGTAACGAAGGACTCTCGACCCGGCATAACCCGGAATTCACCATGCTCGAATTTTATCAGGCATATGCGGATTACGAGGACTTGATGAATCTCACCGAGGACATGATCCGTCGGCTAGCCCAGTCAGTCCTGGGAACCACGGTAATCGATTATCAGGGTGAACAATTCAACCTGGGAAAACCCTTCACGCGCATGAGTGTTGCTGAGTCGGTGATGCAGTTTAATCCTGAGCTCGATAGTAGCAAGCTTGAAGGTCGTGATTACTGTCACTCGGTCACCGAAAGTATGCACATCAAAACTGAACCGAGTTGGGGCGCGGGTAAGCTGCTTATCGAAATATTCGAAAAAACTGTCGAGGACCAACTCATACAACCGACGTTTATTACTGCTTATCCAACCGAAGTCTCGCCCTTGTCCCGGCGTAACG
>JAAENK010000153.1 GCA_024224415.1 Gammaproteobacteria bacterium
CTTTTCTCTCCAGAGATTTAAAAAAACCGGCTTTTGCCGGTTTTTTTTTACATTACAGCTCCAATTTGCCATGGACAAAATTCAAGATCGCCAATTCCATGCTTTTCACTTAACGACATTTTTCCCGAAGCTGTATCGAGTATTGTTTGAAAAATTTGCTGACCGACATGCTCGGTAGTAGCCGTTCCATCTACGATGACACCGCAATTGATATCCATATCATCTTGCATCCGACTATACATTTCAGTATTGGTTGCCAGTTTGATACTCGGCACGGGTTTGCCACCATAGACCGAACCTCGCCCTGTCGTAAAACAGGTTACATTAGCCCCACCGGCTACCATTCCGGTGATTGATGCCGGGTCATATCCGGGGGTGTCCATAAATACAAATCCTTTAGCAGCAACGGGCTCGCTATAGCGATATACATCGACCAAAGTAGTCGTGCCACATTTGGCAACAGCACCGAGGGATTTTTCCAGAATCGTTGTTAGCCCACCATTTTTATTTCCGGGTGTTGGATTGTTATCCATTTTTGCCTGATTTGCTGAGGTGTGCTTTTCCCACCATTCAATGCGTTTAATCAGCTTTTCACCAATTTCTCGATTAATAGCTCGACGCGTTAATAAATGCTCAGCACCATATATCTCCGGTGTTTCCGCAAGAATAGCTGTTCCGCCATTACCAACCAGCAAATCAACTGCAACACCCAATGCAGGGTTGGCGGTTATGCCTGAATATCCATCCGAGCCTCCACACTCCAATGCAACCATCAGATGACTAGCCGAACATGTAGAGCGTCTGGCCTGATTTGCTTTATGCAGAACTCCTTCGATGCATTTAATCCCTGAAGATACTGTCGCGGCGGTTCCCCCACACTCCTGAATTACCAGGGTTTGCAAAGTATCTGATTTCTGCAGATCAGCCTTCTCAAGCATATTATCGATCTGTGCGACTTCACAACCAAGGCCAACGATTAAAACACCGGCAAAGTTTGGATGCCTGGCAAAACCAGTTAAAGTGCGTTCCAGATTCCCATGAGTCTCCCCATCAAACGGAATGCAACAGCCCGTCTGATGTGGCAAAGCAACTACACCATCAACATTTGGCCAGGATTTCATGACAGCTTCGGTAAATTGATCAGCAATCAAGCGGGCAACCGAATTCGAACAATTAACACTGGCAAGAATACCCACGTAATTTCTCGTCCCAACACTGCCATCTTCACGAACATAACCTTCAAAAGTCACCCTCTCATTTTCAGCAATAAGCCTCGTCTCTTTAGCATCGGCACTCCAGGCATAATCCCGATCGTAATCAGCATACTCAGCATTATGTGAATGAATATGTTCACCCTTGCTAATATCACTGGTGGCAAAAGCAATAATCTGACCGTATTTGCGGATAACCCGGCCTTTGGCAATATCTTCAGTCGCAACTTTATGCCCACGAAGGATTTCATCGGATGTTGTTATATTTTCTTCCTCTACCCGCTCTCCGGCATCTAACAGC
Source organism: Gammaproteobacteria bacterium (assembly GCA_024224415.1). GTDB lineage: Bacteria > Pseudomonadota > Gammaproteobacteria. The sequence goes on from JAAENK010000153.1 coordinate 1,513, forward strand.
ACACGGGCAACAACAATATTATCCGCTTCATTTAAACGGATAGTTTTAAGATTCTGGTTTGCTGACATTGGGGTATCTATTCTCAGGTGGGTTTCGTTGAAGACCTGGTTATATTTTTTAGTATATGCCGCTAGATAGTTTAATTAAACTTTGTTTTGGGCTTTCCATGCTCCAATTGTGTGTTCTCTTATTAAGGCATTGCCATAAATACGGAAAAGCGCGGGAAGTTATGTAGGAGATTCCAATGATATTAAATTGAGGCTTGCTTTGTTCGAGCCATGGCAAAGATTCTGTAAACGTGCTAACTTGTTGAGATTACTAAGGATTTAGAAATTCGGAAGTAAAGAATCTAGGGACTCACATGTATTTATCAAATAAACATAGGCTGGAAGTTCCGGTGTTTTAATGCCGGAGGTTCCTGTCTATTTAAGCTGTTATGTGAAGTAAACATTGTCAGATACGGAGTATAGGTTTTTATAATGGAATTAATTTCAGATTTTCTCGGATCACCGTTTTTAGTATTACCAGTAGTATTTTTTATATACATGGTAGTAAAACATTTTCGGAAAAATCGTTGCCCGTCATGCGGCAAAGAAAAATGGTAGAAGTTGAACCTGCAATCCAAAAAACAATACGAAATGACTATCCTGGTAGCTCAAGGGGTGGTGGATATTCAACCATGCATAATGTCGTGAAAGTGAAATCCATGTGTACGAATTGCCGAGAATTCTATGAAACGAGTGAAAACCGATAATCACATAACAATCAGCGCAACACGGATTCCGGCGCTATCGCGCTTCCACCGGTTCGCTGGGCGCCAGGAATGAAAATGCGTACCACGTTGACCATTATCCTGTTGTCCTTGTCTTTCGGAGCCATTGGGAATATTGGGGACGCTTCCCTTTTGAGGGAATATTAGAAACACCTCCCCTTTCAAACCCATTACCCGAACCATATAAAACGATAGCATCCCCCAATCAACGGATTGAGACCCCAGCGCGAACAGGCTACGACTACACCAAAGTGGCGAAGTTGGCCTGCTCAACCTGGCCGAATAACTCGGTAACGTCTCAAAAGCCTGCAAGATGATGGGCTTGTCCCGAGATACATTTTATCGCTGCAAGTCCGCTGCCGATGAACATGTTGAGGTGGACACCTAAATTTCGGTTGGATGAACACAAGCGATAAGTGCAATCAGTACGCATAGCAAGCTGTGTCGGATCTCCGCTTCACTGCGACCGCTGTTGCAGGGCATTGTGTGTAAAAATGACTAGCAACCCGAGTCGTTACTGGTTACACTTTGTAAATGATCTTAAGTTTCAAGCACAAAGGTCTTGAGCAGTTTTTTAAAACTGGTCGGAAATCAGGAATTCAAGCCAAACACTCTAAACGGCTTCAGCTAATTCTTGGCAGGTTAAATGCCTCAATAGCGCCAGAAGATATGAACCTTCCAGGTTTGTACCTCCATCAATTATCAGGGTCTCGCGCGGATATTTGGTCAGTTAGAGTAAGTGGGAATTGGCGTATTACTTTCAGGTTTAATGGTGAACACGCCGAAATTGTAAATTATGAAGATTATCATTGAGACAATAATATGTTGATGCACAACCCTCCCCATCCGGGAGAAATTATTAAAGAACTATGCCTTGAGCCTCTGGAACTATCTGTCACCGATGCAGCAAAAGGCCTTGGTGTAAGTAGAAAAACCCTTTCGAGTATTGTTAATGGTAAAGCAGGTATCAGTCCTGAAATGGCTGTCCGCCTTTCAATAGCATTCAACACATCATCTGAAAGTTGGATTAATCAACAATCACAATATGATTTATGGCAGGCCGAACAGCATAGAAGTGAGCTTCATGTTTCAAGATTGTCAGCAGCATAAAACACATAACAAAAAAGGCTAGGTCGCGCGCAGCCGCGACTTAATCCAGTGTTGGGAATATTAGGAACGCTTCCCTTTCATAGTCATTATCAAAAACATATAAAACGAAGGTATCTGTCCAGATTAAATACCTTACGGTGTAATTTGAAATGAATAAGTCTCTATAATACACCGGGTGAATTTTAGGTATCTTCTGTAGTTTGAGTTTGGTTCTCTAATCTACACGCCCTATTCCTGCTACAGACCTCCCCCCCATACTGACATATACTGCACCCCAACGAGGATCAAAAATCTCGCAGGTGTATATAAATGATTAAAAAAATAGCAAAGAGCGCAGCAGCAATCCTTTGCCTGTCGGCCATAACCATGATTTCACAGGCAGAAGTTACCAGCTCGCATGGCATATCGGTTTTTGGGGATTTGAAGTATACCGCCGATTTCAAACATTTTGACTACGCTAATCCCAATGCACCCAAAGGCGGAACTGTGCACCTCTCCGCGCTAGGTGGGTTCGACAGCTTAAACCCGTTCATCCTCAAGGGCGTCTCGGCTTCTGGGGCCGGCTCCATCTACGACTCGCTTACCACTGGTTCGGACGATGAGCCTTTTAGCGAATATGGGCTGATAGCAGAAACTATCGAGGTGCCTGATGACAAAAGCTGGGCGATATTCAACATGCGTAAACAGGCTCTTTGGCACGACGGTAAGCCGCTTACTGCGGAAGACGTCGCCTGGACTTTTAATGCGCTGAAAACAAAGGGTCATCCATTTTATCGTTCCTATTACAGTAGTGTCGAAAAAGCGGAAATACTGGGCCCCCATAAAATCAAATTCCATTTTTCTGAAACCGGTAATGCCGAGTTACCGATGATCATCGGCCAGATGGAAATCCTGCCCAGGCATTACTACCAGGAGCATGATTTTGATAAGACCACACTGGAACCACCGCTGGGTAGTGGCCCTTACAGGATTAAGGAGGTTGATGCCGGTCGATCCATTTCGTATGAGCTGGTTGAAAACTACTGGGCTAAAGACTTGCCCGTCAGAAAGGGATCCAATAATTTCGGCGTAATTCAATACGACTATTACCGTGACCTCACCGTTGCGCTCGAAGCCCTGAAAGCTGGCGATGTTGATTTTCGCCAGGAATATATTTCCAGGAACTGGAAAACCGCCTATGATTTTCCGGCCCTGCGGCGGGGTAAGGTTATCAAGGAGGATCTGCTCGACGGCAGCATCCAGCCTATGCAGGCTTTCATGTTTAACCTGCGTAAAGCAAAGTATGCGGACCGTCGGGTCCGCGAGGCGATAGGACTTGCCTTCGATTTCGAGTGGCTGAATAAAAACCTGTTCTTCGATGCTTACAAACGTAATAGCAGCTTTTTTCAAAACTCCGAACTGGCGTCGAGAGGTTTACCCGCAGACGGCGAGCTGGCTTTGTTGAACGAGCTTCGCGATCAGTTGCCGGATGAGATTTTTACCAAGGAGTTCAAGTTGCCAACCACCGATGGACGGGGTAATCCACGTGCAAACTACCGCAAGGCTCTCGGGCTTCTCAAGCAGGCTGGTTGGTTGATCCAGGACGGTAAGTTGACTAACGCCGAAAGCGGTGAGGTTTTCGAAATGGAATTTATTACCCGCCAACCCAGTGTGGAAAAACTTGCCCTGACTTACAAAAAATCACTGGAACGCCTGGGCATCTCCCTCAAGGTTCGCGTTATCGATACTGCCCAATACCAGCAACTGGTGGAGTCCTTCGAGTTCGACACTATCACTATGGTTCTCGCACAATCTCTCTCACCGGGTAATGAACAACACAGTTTCTGGAGTTCTGCGGCTGCCGACGAACAGGGTTCACGCAATTATGCCGGCATCAAGAACCTGGTTGTCGACAAAATAATCGACCGTATCGTCAAGGCAAAGAGCCGACAGCAACAAATTGACACCACCAGGGCGCTGGACAGAATTCTGCTCTACAACCATTACGTCATCCCGCAATACTTTGGGGATAGCTATCGGGTTGCTTACTGGAACAAGTTTTCCCGTCCAGCCATCCGGCCAAAACACTCGCTGGGTTTCGATTACTGGTGGGTTGATCCTGTTAAAGCCGCCGCTCTGAAAAACTAGCCTCAATACCCATGCATTGCTACCGTAATGGAACAGGAAACAACTGATGGGCGCTTATATCCTGCGTCGCCTGCTGCTCATCATTCCTACCCTGTTTGGCATCATGGTTATCAACTTCGTCATCGTCCAGGCGGCGCCAGGCGGTCCGGTAGAACAAATGCTTGCCCAGGTCAAAGGCGACAGCATCAGCGCCACGGCGCGCGTATCGGGTGGCGCCGATGCAGGCAGCAGTAAAGCTCAAACCAGCACCAGCGAACGATATCGAGGCGCTAAAGGACTGGATCCGGATATCGTCAAGGACATCATCAAGATGTATGGTTTCGACAAACCCGCACACGAACGTTTCTTCGATATGCTCGGTAATTATATACGCTTCGATTTTGGCGACAGTTTCTTCCGCGATACCCGCGTTATCGATCTGGTAAAGGAGAAAATGCCGGTATCGATTTCTTTAGGCTTATGGACAACCATACTGGTTTACGCGATCTCCATCCCACTTGGTATCAGGAAGGCCGTGCGCGATGGCAGTGGCTTCGATATCTGGACCAGCGCTGTGGTCATCGTCGGTTATGCAATCCCTGGATTCCTGTTTGCTATCCTCTTGATCGTGCTGTTTGCTGGCGGCAGTTTTATTGACTGGTTTCCCCTGCGCGGCCTGGTGTCCGATAATTTTGATGAACTGAGTCTGGGCGCCAAAATACTGGATTATTTCTGGCACCTGGTTTTGCCAATCACTGCGATGGTAGTAGGAGGTTTTGCCGGGCTTGTTATGCTGACAAAAAACTCTTTTATCGAAGAAATAAACAAGCAATACGTGTTAACAGCTCGTGCCAAAGGTTTGAGCGAAAACCGGGTTTTATACGGTCATGTTTTTCGCAACGCCATGTTGATTGTTGTAGCGGGTTTTCCGAGCGCGTTTATCGGCATATTATTTACCGGCTCGATGTTAATCGAGATTATTTTCTCACTCGATGGTCTGGGATTACTCGGTTTTGAAGCTGCGGTTAACCGCGACTACCCGGTGATGTTTGGGACGCTCTACTTCTTCACTTTGCTAGGCCTGATAATGAATCTCGTTGGTGATGTCATGTACACCATAATCGACCCACGCATTGACTTCGAAAAGCAACAATATTGAAACTTTTACGCTCACCTCTGGCCCACAGACGCTGGCAAAATTTCACTTCTAATCGCCGGGGTTGGTGGTCGCTGTGGATTTTTCTGTTGCTGTTTGGCATTACCCTGTTCGCCGAATTTGTTGCTAACGATAAACCACTTCTAGTCAAATTCGAAGACGCATACTACCTGCCGATATTCACGTCTTACCCGGAAACTACTTTTGGCGGTGACTTCGAAACCGAGACTGAATTCAGGGATCCGTATGTCACTGAACTGATACAGGCCAGGGGCTGGATGTTATGGCCTCCGGTGCGCTATAGCTACGACACCATTAACTACAATCTTCCAGTGCCCGCCCCGGCGCCGCCATCCGCAGATAACTGGCTGGGCACCGATGACCAGGGGCGCGATGTGCTTGCACGGGTCATTTACGGTTTTCGTATTTCAGTATTATTCGGCCTTATTTTAACCCTGGTCAGTTCGGTGGTCGGGGTTGCAGCGGGCGCTATTCAGGGCTATCTGGGGGGTTGGGTAGACTTGCTAACCCAGCGCTTCATCGAAATCTGGTCCGGGCTGCCGGTACTGTATCTGTTGATTATCCTGGCGAGTGTGGTGGAACCAAACTTCTGGTGGTTGCTCGGACTCATGTTGCTGTTCAGCTGGATGTCATTGGTCGGGGTAGTTCGAGCAGAGGTACTACGCGCGAGAAACCTTGATTATGTACGCGCCGCAAGCGCTCTTGGTGTTAAAAAATGGACTGTACTGGTTCGCCACGTGTTACCCAACGCCATGGTGGCAACCATGACTTTTCTACCTTTTATATTGAATGGCTCGATTACCACCCTCACCTCTCTCGATTTCCTTGGCTTCGGCCTGCCACCCGGCTCGGCTTCGCTGGGAGAACTGCTGGCCCAGGGTAAGGCAAATTTGCAGGCACCCTGGTTGGGCATTAGCGGGTTTATGGTGCTCGCGCTGATGTTGAGTTTGCTGATATTTATCGGCGAGGCAGCAAGAGATGCTTTCGACCCAAGAAAATCAGCACTATGACCGATAAACCGATATTACAGATTAGGGATTTATCGGTGGCTTTCACCGGCATGGCAGGGCAACAGACGGTGGTAAACCGGGTTAGCCTTGATATGTATGCGGGTGAAACCCTCGCCCTGGTCGGGGAAAGTGGCTCGGGTAAATCGGTTACCGCATTATCCATCCTGCAATTACTGCCCTACCCCAAAGCCAGCCATCCCGGTGGTAGTATCCTGTTCAAGGGTGAAGAACTTGTCGCTGCGCCGGAAAGCAGATTACAGCGCATCCGTGGTGATCGCATCGGCATGATTTTCCAGGAGCCGATGACCTCGTTGAATCCGTTGCACACCATAGAAAAGCAAATTAACGAGGTATTACTGTTACACAAGGGCCTGACTTCTACTCAGGCTCGCGAGCGCACCATGGAACTACTCGACCTGGTGGGACTCGAAAAATTTCAAGATCGTCTGAACGCATATCCCCACCAGCTTTCAGGCGGCGAGCGCCAGCGTGTCATGATCGCCATGGCGCTAGCCAACGAACCGGATATCCTCATTGCAGACGAGCCCACCACAGCGCTGGACGTCACTATTCAAGCACAAATTCTCGACTTGCTGCGCGAAATTCAGGAAAAGCTGAAACTATCGATACTGCTTATCACGCATGACCTGACAGTAGTGCAGAATGTCGCCCATCGTGTCTGTGTCATGTACCAGGGGAAGATCGTCGAACAAGGCGCGACGCGTGAGATCTTCGAAAACCCTGACAACCCGCACACCAAAGAGCTTATCGCAGCGGAACCCGATAGCACTCCACTTGCAGATAACCCTGAAGCATCTGAAATTCTGTCGGTTGATAATATCCGGGTCTGGTTTCCAGTGCGCCGGGGGCTGTTAAGACGCACCGTCGATCATATCAAGGCAGTCGACGGTATTTCACTAAAAATTCATGAGTCACAAACCCTCGGAGTAGTCGGAGAAAGCGGTAGCGGCAAGACCACCCTGGGACTGGCGATATTGAACCTGATTCCATACCAGGGTTCGGTAGTATTTCTGGGGCAGTCGATTGAGCATTATCAGCATCGGCAAATGCGAGCCTTACGCCAGCATATGCAAATCGTGTTTCAGGATCCCTACGCGAGCCTCAGCCCACGCATGTCGATTGGGCAGATAATTCTTGAAGGACTTGTAGCACACAAACTACAGGGCAGCAAAGCGCAAAATGATGAGAAAGTAATTGCCGTCTTAAAGAGTGTCGAGCTGGATCCAGAAACCCGCTTCCGCTACCCGCATGAATTTTCCGGCGGTCAGCGCCAACGCATCGCAATTGCGCGCGCAATGATACTAACCCCACGACTGATAATCCTCGACGAACCCACTTCCGCCCTCGACCGTGCGGTACAGGTGCAAATGATTGCTTTATTAAAAAAACTGCAACGCGAACATCGGCTTGCTTACCTGTTCATCAGTCACGACCTGCGCGTAGTTCGCTCCATGGCCAACCAGATTATGGTCATGCGAGAAGGCAAACTGATTGAACAGGGAACGAATGATGATATTTTCGACAACCCGCAGCAGGCTTATACCCGGCAATTGATTAAGGCTTCTCTTAGTTCTGCTCTAGATTAAGAATCTCGCCTACACAAACACCCCCCATATAGGTATCATTAAGCAGCTTTAAAATTTGACAGACATATGGAATCAACAGCTTTAATCCAGGTTGAAAATCTGTCCCGTTTTTACCAGAACCACCGAGCCATCAATCTATTAAGCTTTACTCTGAATGCGGGTGAAGTGCTCGGTTTTCTCGGGCCC
>JAAENK010000154.1 GCA_024224415.1 Gammaproteobacteria bacterium
CGGCGTCGAAAACACTTCGGATGACTATCTCGAGGAACGCAAGAAACAGCGCTTACATCTAAAAGATGAACTGTATAAAATGATCAGAAAAGTATGAAGTAATCAACAATTGAACATTAAAGCAGTCCTCATCGATCACGATGGCACTATCGTCGATTCTGAATTCAGCCACTATCGATTGTGGGCAAAAGTACTCGATCCTTTTGACATTTCGTTGACCGAAACCGACTACAAAAAATATTACGCAGGTATGCCCACTCTACCCAACGCCGTGGACATGATCCAGCGCTTCGATATGAAAGCAACCAGGGAAGAACTCATCGAAAACAAGCTCAAGGCAAATCAGGCCTTCCTTGCTCACAACCCATTTCCGCTGATACCTGGTGCGCTCGAATCTATCGAAAAGTTACACAACCACGGCCTAAAGCTTGCGATAGTAACCGGTGCAAATCAACATGGTTTAAGTAGAACGGTCGAGGCCTATGGACTGGATAAATTTGTATCCACTTTTGTCTCCAGCGACGACGTAACCCACAGCAAACCAGCACCGGATTGTTATTTGCTCGCTATGGAAAAACTTGGCGTTAAGGCGCATGAAAGCGTCGCCATCGAAGATACTGAGCATGGGATGAAAGCCGCTGTTGGCGCTGGAGTCAAATGTCTCGCGATACCCACGGAGATATCTGAGCATCATAATTTTGACACTGCAAGTGCGGTGTTTAGAGATATTGTTACAGCGTCAGACTGGATTATAGACCGTGCAGTGTAGTGGTGGATTCGCTAAATAATCGCGTGTCGAACCTTGGCCGACACCCATTCGCTGGCGATAACCGTCACCAGGATAACCAGCAGGATAACCGAAACCTGCGTCCAGGTTACGGTGTCAATCGACGAACTGAGTTGCAACCCAATCCCACCTGCGCCGACGAGTCCCAAAATAGCTGATTCGCGAATGTTGATATCCCAGCGAAAAACGGAAATACCGGCAAAGGCGGGCAGGATTTGTGGAACGATTCCATAATTCAGGACTTGCGCGCCGCTGGCGCCGGTGGCAGTTAACGCTTCGAACTGCGTCTCGGCGATCTCTTCAATTGCCTAATAAAGCATCTTCGCACAAAAGCCTATCGACCTGAATCCAATGGCCAAAACACCAGCGAATACGCCCG
>JAAENK010000155.1 GCA_024224415.1 Gammaproteobacteria bacterium
AATGACCCCATCTATAAACAGTATTTCCATTATTTGGAGCAGATGGTCAAAGGGGACTTCGGCCCGTCATTCAAATATAAGGACTACACCGTTAATGATTTGGTTGCGGCTTCATTCCCGGTTTCTGCGAAACTCGGGCTTGCTGCATTCATCATGGCGATTGTTTTTGGTGTGAGTGCCGGCGTGATTGCTGCACTTAATCAGAACACCAAGTGGGATTACTCGGTAATGGGGGTAGCCATGATCGGCGTTGTCATCCCGAGTTTCGTGGTGGCACCTCTGCTGGTATTGATATTTTCAATCACCCTTAAATGGTTACCGGGTGGCGGCTGGAACGGTGGTGGGCTGAAATATGTGATCCTACCCATGGTAGCCTTGTCGCTGGCGTATATTGCGAGTATCGCGCGTATCACCCGTGGTTCGATGATTGAAATTCTTCACTCCAACTTTATTCGCACTGCACGCGCCAAAGGTTTGCCATTGCATCGCATTATTCTGCGCCATGCGCTTAAACCTGCGCTGCTACCGGTTCTATCTTATATGGGGCCTGCATTTGTCGGCATTATTACCGGTTCAATGGTTATTGAGAGCATCTTCGGATTGCCAGGTATCGGCCAGTTATTTGTTAACGGAGCACTTAACCGTGACTATTCTCTGGTACTTAGCCTGACCATCCTGGTGGGTGCGTTGACCATTTTTTTCAACGCGATCGTCGATGTGCTTTACGCCGTTATCGATCCGAAAATCCGTTATTAATGCTGGAGCTTGTCAATGATGCTAAGTAAGAAAAAAAGTGACGCTCTGGAAAATTTCAGTGAAAAACTGGAAGTTGAAGG
>JAAENK010000156.1 GCA_024224415.1 Gammaproteobacteria bacterium
CTGATCCTTCAGTTGCCGGTATGAATTGCAGGCTTGCCCGGAAACGAAGCGTGGCACTAAATCTTGGGAGATAAACATGTTTGTTAGAAAACTATCCGATGTCATTGGCACTGATCGTGATGTGGACTGGGGCAATGGACAAAGCCGCCGCCTGCTGGTGGAAAGGGACGGTATGGGATTTGCCTTTCTCGACACGACTGTCAATGCTGGAACCGACCTTCTCATCCAGTACAAAAATCATCTGGAGTCTGTTTATTGCATCGAAGGAAGTGGTGCAATCACCGACGAAGCCAATGGGCGGGAATACCCCATCGAGCCTGGCGTCATGTACGTGCTTGATAATCATGATCTGCATCGACTCCGCGCTTTCGAAGACTTGCGGCTCATGTGCGTATTCAATCCGCCAATAAAGGGGGATGAAAAGCATAATGTGGATACGGACGGAACCTCTTACTGATTTGCAGATTTTCTGCCCTGGCAACCCGGGCCGTGGTGATGCCACCGATCATGCGGTTTAATATCGTTGATAATAATGGTGAGATCGATGTTAAGGCTGCCTACATTCCGGGTCTAGACAGTCTGGCGATTAAAATCAGTCCGGGTTTTTTTGATAATCCCAAACTCGGCCTCGATATTCTTCCTTGTCAAACCATCGCCCAGGCCACAGAAAACGCTGATAATATCGTCACTACCACGCCATCGACGAAGCCATTGCTTAAATATAATGATGTAAAACCCGGTCAACATATCCCCGCGATGGGTTCTGATTCAGAACACAAGAATGAACTCGAGCCAGACATTTTCACCAGCGAAGATATGCGTTATTTCTGCGACCGACTGAGCCAAACCCGGGAACTCGGTGAACTTCACCACGCAATCGAAAAAGGCCTGGTTTCAAACACTGACGAGTTCCCGAAATTGGTAGAATTATTGCTGGACAAAACCCAGCTCGGCAGTCAGAGTCTGAAATCACAGTCTGCGATTTTACCAGTACCGGAATTCAGAATACTGCCATCGCAACCCTGGCTTACCAACGATGCCAGCAACATAAAGCCGGTACTAATTTTGAGAGTTAAACTATGCCTAAAGACGCCAGATTAAATTTCACCCTGGATGAATATGCCAGCCGGTTAAAAAAAACCCGGGACGCAATGTCGGAGAAAAATATCGACTGCCTCATCGTGGTCGACCCTTCCAATATGGCCTGGCTTACCGGCTATGACGGCTGGTCATTTTATACGCATCAATGCGTGATTGTGCAACATGACCACGAGCCGATCTGGTGGGGTCGTGGTATAGATGCACCAGGTGCTGTACGCACGACTTATCTAGACGAAGACAATATCATCAAATACCTGGATCATTTTGTGCAGTCTGATGTTTGCCATCCCATGGATGACTTGAGCCGCGTACTCACCGAAATGAAGCTCGATATAGTAACTATTGGTGTGGAGATGGAAAACTATTATTTTTCTGCCGCTGCCTATCATTCGTTACAGACTCATCTACCCAATGCCAACCTGATAGACGCGACCGCACTGGTCAACTGGCAGCGTTTGATTAAATCTGAACAGGAGCTCAGCTACATGCGCAGCGCCGCGCGTATCGTCGAAAATATGCACAGTCATATTTACGATATCATCCAACCAGGGCTGGCAAAAAATGAACTTGCGGCAGAAATTTTCCACCGCGGAATCAAAGGCAAAGATGAGCACTGGGGTGATTACCCGGCAATTATGCCGTTATTACCAACCGGGATGGATGCCACCGCAGCGCATTTGACGTGGGATAATTACAGACTCAAGCTCGGTGATATCACTTTCTTTGAAATTGCCGGTTGTCATAAACGTTATCACTGCCCGCTCTCGCGTACCATTTCACTGGGCAAGCCACCACAAAAATACCTCGATGCAGAAAAAGCGGTACTCGATGCCATGCATGCGGGGCTGGACAAGGCCAGGCCCGGTATGCTTTGCGAAGATGTCGCCATCGCCTTTTTCGACACGCTGGAAAAACACGGCTTCAAGAAAGACAACCGCACCGGTTATTCGATTGGCCTGTCCTACCCGCCCGACTGGGGTGAGCGCACTATTAGTTTACGACGCGGTGATAAAACCGAACTGCAAAGGAATATGACTTTCCATTTCATGCCTGCACTGTGGCTGGACGATGGCGGCCTGGAAATCACCGAATCAGTAGTAATAAACGACTCCGGTTATGAAAGCCTGGCATCGGTACCGCAAAAACTTCTGGTGAAATAAACTATAGTGAAATACTTCTGCCCAGTTACCCAACAATCAGGCTATACTGCCGCGCGCAAATATTGATTCACCCTGTTTAAACATTTTTATATAAGGAAAAACTCTATGAATTTCTCTCGCATTTCTCTGCTCATCAGCGGACTACTGCTGGTCATCGGCCTAAGCGCATGTCACGAGAAAGATAAACAAGCCACTAACACTGCGGAACCCGATACCATGCAAGAAGAACTCACCACCGATGCAGATAAATTCAGCTATGCCCTCGGCATGATGATAGGCGAGCGCGTACTCAAGCAATACGGCGAAGTCGATTACGATACATTATTGAAAGGCATGAAAGCCCAGCATCAAGATCAGGAAACCCTGATGGATATCGCTCAGGCCGGCGAAGCTCTGGCTGCCCATCAGCAAAAAGCGGATGCTTCCAAAGGTCAGGAAGCTATTGCCGAAGGTGAAGCCTTTCTCAAGGCCAACGCGGAAATGGAAGGCGTCACAATTACCGAATCCGGCTTACAGTATTCAGTCCTGACCGCAGCGGAAGGTAACAAACCGGCGGCCACCGATACTGTCACCGTACACTACCGTGGCACACTGTTGAATGGTAAAGAGTTTGATAGCTCTTACTCGCGAGACGAGCCAGCGACATTCGCGCTCAATCGCGTTATCCCCGGCTGGACCGAAGGTGTACAGTTGATGAGCGAGGGCAGCAAATTTAGATTTGTCATTCCTTACCAACTGGCTTACGGCGAGCGCGGTACTGGTGCCGATATCGGGCCCTACGAAACCCTTGTGTTTGAAGTCGAGTTAATCAAAATCAACTAATTGGCAAGACCTGCCGGCATGGCAAGTCACGGGTTTTTTATTCGTGTGGCACCCTTTCTATTTGTACTGCTATGGAGCACCGGCTTCATAGCAGCCAAATACAGCATGAACAATGCAGACCCGTTTGTCTTCCTCTGTCTGCGCATGTCCCTCACCACGTTGATGCTGATCCCGATTATTTTCCTGGTGGGTGCCAAGTTCCCGGTCGGCATCTGGCAACACCGCCACGACATGGTCACCGGATTCCTGCTGCATTGCTGTTATCTTGGTTTTGTATTCTGGCCCATCAAGGAAGGCGTTCCATCCGGAATCGTCGCCATTATCATTGGCTTACAACCGCTACTGACAATGGCGTTAGCCGCCCTGTTCATCGGCGAATCCCTGAGCTTCAATAAAATTGGTGGATTACTGCTGGGTTTTGTTGGTATCGCCATTGTCATTGTCGGCAAGTTTGGTATCGCCCTGGGACTGGAAGGCGGCCTGTCAGGCTTTGAATTGAGCCTTTGCATCTTCGGCCTGCTAGGCATGGCCGGCGGGGTATTTTATCAAAAGAAGTTCTGTGAGCAGTCGCAATTGTTGACCGGCGCCATCATGCAATATATTGCTGCAGCAATAGCAACGGCTGCATTTGCTGTACTGTTTGGTGAAACCTGGCAAATCGACTGGACCGCAAGCTTTGTCATTGCTTTAAGTTGGCAAGTGTTTGGTCTATCCATCGGCGCAGTTGTGTTACTCATGGTGATTATCAAACTCGGAGAAGCCGGGCGCGTGTCGAGTATGTTTTACCTGGTGCCACCACTAGTAGTCATCGAAGCACATTTTCTGTTTGGCGAAACCCTCGGTATCATCTCCATTCTAGGTATGGGAATTTGCGTAATTAGCGTCTATCTGGTGAATCGTAACCCTGTTGTTTAGCCCCGCTTCTGCTATAGTCGATGGACAGGATTAAAAGGAGAAGTAATGCCAGGTCGCAAAATACTTAATGCAGGAATGCTAGCTCTGTTACTGCTAGCTACCCCGGCAGCCACCTGTGCAGAAATCTATAAATGGATTGATGCGAATGGTAATACCGTTTACGGCAACAAACCGCCAAAAAATGCTGAACTGAAAAAAATAACCGGCAAGATCAGCAGTTTTTCATCGGTCAATGTTGAGTCATTCGAGTACGATGCCAGCCTGGTAACCCCAGAACAGGTAAAAACCAAAACCGTGATTATGTACTCCACCAGTTGGTGTGGATACTGCAAAAAAGCCGCGAAACATTTCAGAAGCAAGAGTATTCCTTTCAAAGAATACGATATAGAAAAATCGAAGAAAGCAGCCAAAGCCTACCGAAAACTCAAGGGACGAGGCGTACCACTCATCCTTGTTGGAAAGAAACGCATGAGCGGCTTCGACGCTCGAAGATTCGACCAGATATACTACGGTAAAACCTGACAACTCGGGAGATTGAAGGCGTCCTGAACATCACGTAAGATTCAATCCTCAAATCGGGGTGTAGCTCAGCCTGGTAGAGCGCTGCCTTCGGGAGGCAGAGGTCGTAGGTTCAAATCCTGTCTCCCCGACCAGATATAATATCACCGCCGCTCAAACACGGCCATCGACTCGACATGGGCAGTCTGCGGAAACATATCCATAACGCCAAAATGAGTTAATTCATAACCATTGTTACAGATAATTTTACTGTCACGCACCAGGCTGCTGGGCTGGCAGGATATGTAAACTATAATGCGCGCTTTAAAGCGTTTGATTTGCTCGGCGATTTCCATCGCGCCGGAGCGTGGCGGGTCGAGCAAGATCTTGTCGAACTGCTGTTTCATCCAGGGCCAGTCGTTGTCGATTTGACTCAGGTCGGCGCTAAAATATTCGGTATTTTCGATGCTGTTCGTCTGTGCATTACTTTTGGCACGCTGTACCATTGCCAGGTCGCCCTCAACGCCAGTTACTCTCTTGCATCCGCGCGCCATGGGCAGAGTGAAATTACCGAGTCCACAGAACAGGTCGAGCACCTGGTCTTCCGGTTCCAGCTGAAGTAATTTTAATGCCTGGGCTACCATCTGCTGGTTGATGTCGTTGTTAACCTGAACAAAGTCAACCGCGCTGAAGTTAACCCGGATATCTTCTTCGGGCAAAGGTGAAAATTGAAGTGATTGGTTTTCAGGAAACAAATTGCGAATAGAATCTGGACCCTTTGCCTGTAGCTGTAGATTGAAACCGGTTTGCTGGGCAAAGTCGGTTAATTTTTGCTGATCCGACTCCGACAATTCCTTCAAATGTCGTACCACCAGAATCACCCGATCATCATCGGCAGCGACCTCGATCTGGGGGATACTTTCGCGGGCATCAAGCTGTTCGATGAGTTCGGCAAGGTCTTGCAAGCGATGCCCTACTTCTGGGATTAACACTTCGCACTGAGACATATCGGCCAAAAATGATGCGTTGCGTTCACGAAAGCCCACCAACACCCGACCTTTCTTGTGTACGTATTTCACGCCGAGCCTGGCCTTGCGGCGATAGCCCCATGGCTTTGAACGTAATGGCGGCAGAATATGGCTGGCTTCGAGTCCGGCGTGTTGCATCATGTCGATCAGGGTTTGTTGCTTGAACGCAACTTGATCGTCGTTATCTAGATGTTGCAAGCTGCAACCACCGCAGCGATCAAAGGCTTCGCATTTGGGCTTCACTCTTTGGGCCACGGATTCAATTATTTCGATTGCCGTGGCCTGGTCAAATTTCTGGCTGGATTTTTGTATCTGTGCCTTAACCAGTTCACCTTTCAGGGCACCAAATACAAACACGGTCTTGCCATTTATATTGGTGATACCTCGACCTTCATGCGACATAGCTTCAATGCGCAGGGTTACCGACTCAGGTGATTGGCTACGCCGTCTTCGTCTCGCCATTCGATACCACTCCTAAAGCTCGATCCAGGACTTTTCGAAAGCATGCAAATGCTCATGACCCAATTTAATCAGGGCGTTACGCACCATCTGGCATTCGCTTTGATACTGAGTTTGATTAATACTGCCGCGGTTACGCTCATAGTTCAGGTAGATCAGATAAGTGTTCAGCACATCGGTTTCACCGTAGTCTCGGATCGACTTGATGTCGTCATCGAGATATGCATCCCAAACATTGTCACAACTCATATTCATCTTGCCGGGAAAACCACAGAGACTTGCGATTTCATCTAGTGGTGCATTGGCCTGAGATGAATACGCTGCGAGAACATCCATTAAGTCAGTATGACGCTGGTGATAACGATTCAAATAATTGTCGTCTCGAAAACTGCTATCACTGCTGCCATTCTCCCAGTAATGTGCCGCATTGACAGGGTATAACAATGACCGGTAATGAATCACCGGTAAATCGAATCCGCTGCCATTCCATGAAACCAGGTCTGGCGAATAGCGTTCGATACCACTGTAAAAACGTTGTAGTAAATCGGGCTCATCGGAAGCCAAATCGCCGAGCGACCACACTTTGAACTGATCACGACTGCGCAGCACTGCTGAAATGCAAACCACTTGATGTAAATGATGCGGTAGAACCTCTGTATTTACCTGTTGTCGGCGCTTGTGGAATACCGCTTTAGCAACATCATCATCGGCCAAACCATGCAGGTCATACAGGCGTCGACAACCGTCGATGTCGGGCACGGTTTTGATATCAAAAACTAAAACATTCATTTAGAAATTATTCGGTGGGGAATATATTTGCGGATAGATAACGGTCACCCCGGTCACATATCACAGTAACTATATGCGCATTTTCAACTTTCCGTGAGAGTCGAATTGCCGCTGCTACTGCACCACCTGACGAAATGCCACAAAACAGGCCCTCCCGAATTGCCAGCTGACGGGTCATTTCCTCGGCCTCGTCCTGCGACACATCAATAATGCGATCGACCTGACTAGCATCATAAATAGCCGGTACATATTCTTCCGGCCAGCGTCGAATGCCGGTAATCACCGAACCATCCTCCGGCTGCACACCAATAATTTGCACATGCGCAGCAGTTTCTCGAAAAAATCTGGAACAACCCATTATTGTCCCTGTGGTGCCCATTGAGCTGATAAAATGGGTAATCTCCTGGTTGGTCTGCCGCCAAATTTCGGGGCCTGTAGTTTCATAATGTGCTCTCGGGTTATCCACATTAGCGAATTGGTCCAGCACCTTTCCTTTGCCCTGAAGCTGCATTTGCAGGGCCAGGTCTCTAGCACCCATCATACCCTGTTGCTGAGTCACCAGAATAATTTCGGCGCCATAAGCTCGCATTGCAATCTGTCTCTCGCCGGTCATATTATCCGGCATAATCAATATCATGCGATAACCGCGTGTCGCGGCCACCATCGCCAGGGCAATACCGGTATTACCACTGGTGGCTTCTATTAAAGTATCCCCCGGTGCGATTTCGCCACGCATTTCGGCATTATTTATCATACTGTAGGCAGGTCTGTCCTTTACCGACCCAGCCGGGTTGTTACCTTCCATCTTGAGAGTAATTTGATTGCTCGAACCTGCACCCAGGCGTCGCAATGACACTAACGGCGTGTTTCCTATATAATCTTCTAAAAACATGGTATTACCGTCAATCTGGGCGGTGTTGGATTTTCTGTCAATGGGTTTAAGTATCCGTATATTTTACTGTAATGGTGAATTGCATACCATGTGATTTGAATCCAGATTGAAGGTGAAATAAATATGAACATGAAGTTGTCCTTTTCGACAGTTCGCAGCATATCTGGTTTGTTGGTTTGCCTGACCATATTTTTAGCAACATCAATTAATGCACAGGACGTGACTACCGAGTCAGATTTTTTCGAAGATGCACCGCTTATTCTCACCGCTTCAAGAATGAGCAAGCCACTAATGGAATCACCTGCATCGGTCAGTGTGATCGATCGGCAAATGATCAAGGCAGCCGGTATTCGTAAACTAGCAGATATTTTTCGGCTGGTACCCGGTTTTATTGTCGGTAACTTAAGTGGGAATACGCCGATAGTAACTTATCAGGGTCAAGGTGCTGTATTTGCACGACAAATCCAGGTTCTGGTTGACGGACGCTCAGTATTTATCCCCTCATTCGGTGGCGTCCCATGGGTCAATCTACCTCTACTACTTGAGGATATCGAACGCGTTGAAGTTATTCGAGGTCCCAATGCGGTCACCTATGGCGCAAATGCGTTTCTAGCCACAATTAACATAATCACCCGTCACGCCACCGAGGATTTGGGTGCTCGCTATTCGCTCACTGCTAGCGATAGCACAAATCCCAATGTAAGAGACGCATATTTCAGACTGGGTTATCATTTTGATGATATCGACTGGCGACTTAGTATCGGTACCCTAAAGGATGATGGCTTCGAGACGGTTAATGACTCACGGGAAACCGACAAGTTAAATTTTCGGCTCGACTATCTGGCCAATAACAACCAGTTCTGGACCATTCAGCTTGGTACTAGCAATACGATTAGCGGCAAGGGTTCACCAGGCAGCGCGACCAATCAGGAACGTAACGAAGATGCTACTAATAGTTATCTCAATATTAACTGGGAACAGGTTCGAATCAGTAGTAGTACCAGTATTCGCTTAACGCATACCGAACAGAAGGTGATTGATAATTATCAACCTGAGCCATTCTCGATTGGTCCTATCTCCAATGTAACGACCTTTATCGATTTTGACAGGTTATCAAACCGAACCGACCTCGAAATCATTCAAACCGAAGAGTTCGACATTTTCCGCATAGTTTACGGTACAAGTTTTCGTGAAGATCGAGTCAAATCAATCTATTTACTCAATAGCAATGATTTTCATGATATTCATATTTCGCGTTTGTTTACCAGTATGGAATGGCGGTTTGCGCAAGACTGGATTCTCGATTTGGGCACTACACTGGAGGATTCCAGTATTACCGATCAGGAGTATTCACCACGTTTATCGCTATTGCACAATTTAACCGAAAATCACATGCTCAGGTTTGTTGCCTCACGAGCCAAACGCAATCCCATTCTATTTGAACACAGTGGTCTTACAATATTTTCTGCCAATGGGAATATTCCCGGTCCGGGGATGACTGATTTCGACATGAAGATATGGCAAGGCAATCCAAACATAGTACCCGAAGATCTGATTTCCTACGAAATTGGCCTTCGTAGTCAATATGCTGACAGTGCTATTTCCAGCGATGTAAAACTATTCAGCTACAGGATAACGGACTATATTGACGAAGCTTCGTTTAACGAAGCCCATCCCCTTCTGGGTACTATCAGCGTCGGGACGTCAGAAAATGCCGATGGTTTTCGTGTCAACGGCCTTGAAGCTTCGTATAACATCACACCAATCAGCGATCTTGACATCAAAACCGGTGTTAGTTTTGTTAGTATAGATACTGAAAACAGCGACATTAAAGAGTCGTATCCAGAAGCTTCCGCGTTTATTACCGCACAATATGAATGGCAGTCGAAACATAGTATTTCGGCTAGTTATTATTATGTAGATGAAATGATATGGCTCCATACCCCCAGTAACACAACGATACCATCTATTAACAAACTTGATTTGAGATATTCTCATTTACTGGATGAATCGAGTGAAACCAGGATTGAAATAATCGGCCAAAATATGCTGGAGGATTATATCGATAGTCTTCAGGAAAATATCAACGAAAGAGTTTACCTGTTAAGGATATCGGGCGGTTTCTAGAACTGCATGAAGGTGAATATTAAAACTGTATGGATTTCAATTTTAAGTATCACATTGTTGGTGATACTAATCGATTCCCCTGCGTCGACTGATATTAAAAAAACTATCACTATTGTTAAAAGTAGTAACAACAGTTACTACAATCTGACAATCGACAGCTTGATCGAACGATCACCTAAAGACATTTCTTTCGAAGTTGTCCTTGCTGATTCAAGCCATTTTAACAACTTGACGTTACTCAAAACTAATCCCGTCATCAGTCTTGGTAGCAAAGCCACTTCCCGGGTTCTTGGAAAATTCTCAGATCAACCAGTAATAAGTTCTTATATCACCAATAATCAACTTCAAAGCCTTTCCCCGACGGCGACAAATCATTTTCCTGTTTTACTCGAGCAACCCTTTGAACGCTATCTTGCATTTAGCCAAAAATTATTAAAACTGAACTCACTTGGCATTATCAACCGGCAACCGCAATTACTTACTCGCAGGCAGAAGATAATATTAACGCAATTGAATTTAAATTTACGGCAATTTCAAACAGATAAGCCCGAAAGCCTGCTTAGAACTATCAGGCAATTAAAGAGTCAAAGTGATGCTTTGCTGATCCTGCCTGATCAAAACCTTTTCAATCGTAATACCTTGAAAGGCGTATTATTAACCAGCTATCGAAACCGTATACCTGTTATCAGTTACTCGCCAGCACATGTCAAATCGGGTGCACTGGCTTCGATATACTCGTCACCCGAAGATATTGGACATCATCTTGCCGATTTGCTTTCCCAATATCTGAGAAACAAGCTGAAACCAGGGCAAACCCCACAACTTGCACGTTATTTTTCGATTAGTATAAATAGTCGCGTTGCATATTCACTCGGATTAAGGCTGCCGAAGGAGTCAGACATAAGACAGTTCATCGACGAGACCTTACGATGAACAGACTTGGAATAAAGTATCAAATACTCGTAATTACATTCATTCCCGCATTCTTGATCGATGTTTTTTTTACATATTCACATATTACAACCAGTATTTCCCAGGCGCAGGAGTTACTTCAAGCCAAAGGGCAAATAATTTCAAAACAAATTGCCGGTGCTTCCGAGTTCAACCTGTTTTCGGGTAACGATAAGCAAATCCAGTACATGCTTGATCAGACTATCGATACCCACGATATAATTCTTGCCGCAGCTTACAATCTTGAGGGTGACCTGATCGCCGAATCAATGTCAGATATTTACAGTGCGAACGAATCGATTGATTACTTTTATTTTCATCAGGCAATCCTCTCCGAAAGCATTGCTGTTTCAGATGTGTTTTCTCCAGACCAGATTGATGGCTCACTCAACCAGACCATCGGTTGGGTGCATTTATATATTTCCAGGCAGCAACTCGATGAAACTAAAGCAAACGTAATCCGCGATTCAATCATATTCTTTGTCATTGTTCTGATCATGACCCTGGTTCTTACTACCATTATTAGTCGAGGCATAACCTCGCCAATCTTCAAACTCATGAATCATTTAGGACGTGTAGAAACCGGATATCTTGGTGAGCTGATTGAGCCGGTTGAAGAGAACGAAATCGGCGCGGTGCAACGTGGTTTCAATCGTATGACCCAGTCTCTGTCAATTAACCGGAAGCATTTAAATGACCGAATTCAGCAGGCCACTCAGCAACTTAGTGAAGCAATAACCGACCTCGAAGCAAAAAACAGAGAGCTTGGCTTTGCGCGTGATGAAGCACAAAATGCCAATCGCATAAAATCCGAATTCCTGGCCAATATGAGCCATGAGATTCGCACCCCGATTAATGGTATCAAAGGTTTCATCAGCCTGATGGGGCAGTCGGATCTAACCCCACAGCAGAAACGCTACGCTGACATTATTCTCAAATCGACGAATGACCTGACTAGTATCATCAACGAAATTCTCGACTTCTCCAAACTGGAATCTGGCAAACTACAAATTATTGAGGATGACTTTAATCTGTATGAAATCATCGAACAAACCCGAGATATCCTGTTCATTAATGTTATTAGTAAAAATATCGATTTGATATTAATAATTTATAGTGACACGCCGAAACTTGTCTGTGGCGATAAACTACGCCTCAAGCAAATCCTGCTTAACCTGATGGGTAATGCCATTAAATTTACCGATCAGGGACAGGTCGTGGTTCGAGTTGCGCTCGAACAGGCGTCGAATAATGAGGTGGAAATATTAATCACTGTTGAAGATACCGGTATTGGCATAGCGGATCAGGATCAGGAGTATTTGTTTACTGCATTTAGCCAGGTTGAATCAGCCGCTAACCGACGCTACTCCGGTACTGGCCTGGGACTTGTAATCTGTAAGAATCTGGTGAATTTAATGGGTGGTGAAATAACCATGCAAAGTACCTATGGCGAGGGGTCAACATTTTCCATACACCTGCCTTTTTCGATTCCATTAAACATCAAACCCGAAGATCCAACTCCGGCACTAGATTTGACTACATTTATTTTCGCTTCACAAAAAACCTGCTTACAGGAAACCCAATCTTTATTTGATCGCACAGGTGTAGCAACCGAAGGTTTGTTAATTGATGCTACACAATCAACCGATCAAATCAGAGAAATAATTCAGAAAAATCTGAAATTTATCGACATCATTGTTTTCGATCTACGCCATATGACACAAAATCTTGATGACATCATCTATGATCAATTTATTGCTAATCATCGAGTGCTGGTAATGCATTATGATCAGAGCTTGATACCCGATCTTAAACTGAGTGACTACGAATTTGTCTCGAATATCACTACCAGCTCTAATCTGACAAAGTTATTGGAGTCGATCCCTCAAAGCAACTATCCACAGCAATCCATAGAAACAAAACAGGTACTGCCTCAACAGAGTAAGAAAGTCCTGCTGGTGGATGATAACCAGATAAATTTAAAACTCGCTGCCGAGCTAGTTCGATTGTGGGGGCATCATGCAACAGAGGCCAGTCACGCCAGGGCGGCAATGGCTTTGTATCAGCAACAGAATTTTGATCTAATCATCCTCGATATACAAATGCCTGAAATCGATGGTACTACATTATTGAAAATGATGCGGGAAGAAAAATCCGGCAATAAGACACCATTTGTTGCGCTGACCGCGAACATTATGCCCGAAGAAGCTGAGCGGTTATTAAACCTTGGTTTCGATTATTATCTGAGCAAACCTATCGACGAAGAAAAATTCAAATCAATACTCGATGGCTCGTATTCTATTGATAAGTCAGAAAAGTCAATACCAATTGAAGGTGACAACCTCGACTTAAATAACCTTAGGTCGGTCGATGTAGAAAAGTCATTGATACTTTCCGCGAACAACCATTCACTGCTAATACAGATATTCGAATTATTGTTACGTGAGGTACCCACTCACCAGAAACAGCTGGAAGAAGCAATGGAGATCTCGGATCAAAAAAAGATTTCTATGATATTACACAAGATCCATGGCATTACCTGTTACGCCAGCCTGCCTAAACTACGGCAACTTGTTCTAGCAGCTCAGCATCACTCACCTGGTAGCAGCATTGAATCATTTGATGACGGGATCCGAGCGATTATTGCTGAGCTGTATGTCATAAAAATAGAAACTGAAACTCTTATTGCAGAATACTCAGAACTGGTCGATTAAAATCCAGGCTAGTTTGACTCGAGTATAACCATGGCCACAACATAGTTTTTCTCATCTGACAGGGAAACAAACACATTGGAAACCTGGCATTGCTCGACTAGCTTCAAAGCAGCATGGTAAAAGCTTAGCTGTGGCTTACCGTGAGCATCATTACTCACTTCAATCGACTTGTAGTTAACACCCTGATCAAACCCGGTACCAAGCGCCTTGGCGGCTGCCTCCTTGGCTGCAAAACGCGTGGCAAGAAAAAGCGCTGGATGAGCACGTCGGTGAAACTGCTCAAACTCTGCGTCGGTTAAAATTCGACGCGCAAAACGTTCACCGTAGTGCTCGTACAAATTGGAAAATCTCGTCGTTTCGGCAATATCTACACCTATGCCGGCAATCATGCGCGCGCTTCTATCATCAGGCGTTTCATTTCTCGAACTGAATTTCCGAGCCCATTGAATACTGCATCGGCAATAATTGCATGCCCGATATTAAGTTCACTAACCAGCGGGTTACGGGCAATTGCCTTTACATTGTGATAATTCAAACCGTGCCCGGCATTAACCTGTAAGCCTTTGCCATGAGCGTGAGCAATGGCCTGATTTATTTCTTCTAATAGCCTGTCCTGCTCGGATTCGTTAGTCGCATCGGCGTAGTGACCGGTATGAATTTCAATGCAGTGAGCACCACATTCAACGACGGCATCAATTTGTTCAGCGTTGGCGTCTATAAACGGCGACACACGCGTTCCGACAGCAGCGAGACGGTCGCAGGCCTGCTTAACCTGGGCAAATTGTCCAACCACATCCAGTCCTCCCTCGGTGGTCAATTCCTCACGTTTCTCCGGCACCAGGCAAACATCTTCGGGTTTAAGTTCGCAGGCTAACACGAGCATTTCCTCAACCACCGCAATCTCCAGATTAATCTTTGTCTGTACTAGTTGCTTGAGCAGCAAAACATCACGTTCCTGGATATGACGTCGATCCTCGCGCAAATGTAATGTAATGGAGTCAGCGCCTGACTGCTCGGCAATTTGTGCAGCGTAAAGCGGATCAGGATAGCGCGTACCGCGTGCCTGTCGCAATGTTGCTACATGATCGATGTTAACACCCAAAGTGATCGACATATTTATTTCCATTTATTAATTTGAAGATATATATCGCGAGATTTTAATCTTTTCCCCTGTAAGTTAAAATCAATAATACAACGCATGACTGTTTTGGCGATTTGCAAAACCTCACTATTATCAAATCGATTGTGATTCCAGTCGATGATTAAACCGCCACTAATGGCATTGCCATGTGCTTTGTCGCAGCGTAGAAAGCCTCTGCTAGCCAGAAAATGGTAATACAACTGAGCCTGGACAGGATCACCGCTTTCGGCATCGAGAGTCATTTCTGGTAAATATCCCAATATCCACATTGCAGATCGTTCGAATCGTCGGAGGCATTGCTCTGTATCCGGCAGATTTATATTTTCCAGCAATTCACCATACTGGGCGAATAGTTCCGGGCTGGATTCCTGTTGAGGTAAAAAAGCTGCTATGAGCTCGTTAACGTAGAGCAACGGCAAATACAGCTGCTCATTAATCGGTATAGGTTTGCCATCGATAGCAGTCAGGGTTTTTAATTCCTGGCGCCCACTCCAACTTACCATGAGCTGGCAAAAAGGTTGATAGAGTCCAGTGGACTTGCCACTTTTACTGCCTTTGGCAAGCAAACTGATACGACCATATTCGAGGGTCATTAAGTCTAGAATTAGACTGGTATTCCGCCAATCACGTCGATGCAGCAGGTAAGCAGGTTGATCAGTAACTCTGATCTGCACTGGAATACCCAAAGGCAGCCAACGAGCGCTCATCGTCAGCCCAGTCCTCCCTAACCTTCACCCACAGTTGCAAATAGACCTGCCCATCGACCAATTTCTCGATATCATGCCTGGCCAGACTACCGGTTTGCTTGAGTTGACGGCCTTGCTTGCCAATAACTATGGCCTTTTGTGATTTACGTTCCACCCAGATAGTTGCTGAAATTCGAGTCAGATCCGACTCCTCCTTGTAATGGTCAACACTGACGGTAATTGAATAGGGTAATTCCTGTGTTAATACCCGAAACAACTTTTCGCGCACTATTTCAGCAACAATAAAACGCATCGACTTATCGGTGAGCTGGTCATCTGGAAACTGTGGTACCGCTATCGGTAAGTAGCTGATGATAAGTGCTTCGAGTCTATCCAGGTTTTCCTTTTCGAGCGCAGAAACCGGCACAATTTCAAAATCGGGGACTATTTCAGAAATCTTTTGCATGACTGGCAAACAGGCTGTCTTAGTCATTTGATCAATTTTATTTAATACGATAACGACATTGTTCCTACCAGCGACACGCTTGAGAATTTTGACATCATCACCATTAAAGTGACTAATATCGAGCAGCACACAAATCAAGTCGGCATCTGCTAACATACTGATTGCCGCACGATTCATATAACGATGTATGGCTTTTTGATTACTATCGTGAATCCCCGGTGTATCGACAAAGATACATTGATAGCTTTGCGTGGTTTTGATACCGAGTATTTGATGGCGAGTTGTTTGTGGTCGATGCGCGGTGATGCTTAATTTTTCACCAACCAGGGCGTTCATCAAGGTTGATTTACCAGTATTGGGCTTACCAATCAGCGCCACATAACCGGTTTGAAACGAATCATTCATGAGGTCAGTTGCTCAAATGCTATGCCAGCAGCAACTTGTTCGGCTTTTTTTCGGCTACCGCCCTTGCCACTTGTTTCCACAGAAAATGCCGGCACCCGACATTTCACGGTAAAAACCTGGTCGTGAGCTTTACCCGTGGTTTGGATCACTTCATAATTCGGCAAATCGCTTTGCTTGCCCTGTAGAAATTCCTGTAAGCGCGTTTTTGGGTCTTTTAGCGACTGAGTATCTGGCAATGTATCTAGATAATCACGAAACAAAAATAAAACAGCATCTCTAGCCTGTTCAAAACTGCTATCGAGACACATTGCTCCGATTAATGCCTCGAGTACATCCGACAGAATCGATGCCCGACGAAAACCCCCACTTTTTAACTCCCCACCACCAAGATGAATATACTCCCCGAGATTATTTTTCCGGGAAATCTCAGCCAAGGTTTCTTCTTTAACAAGCGAAGCGCGAATACGGCTTAATTCACCTTCATCGGCATCCGGCAATTGCTGGTAGATATATTGAGTAATAGCCAGGCTTAAAACACTATCACCCAAAAATTCGAGGCGCTCATTATTGTTGCCACGGGAGAAACTACGGTGGCTTAGCGCCTGATCGAGTAACCCGGTTTGCTTGAATCGATAACCTGAAATGGCCTGGAAAGTTTCCGGCTTCACCGATCAATTACTACAGACTCGCTGAAAGCTCCCCCGATATACAGATTACCGACATAGTCATCACGGGTCTCATAGGTAACCGTTACTGTAGTCTTACCATCCTTGCGTGACATTTTGACGTTTTCACGATATATAGTTCGTATATTATTAACATCTAATCTTCTATACATTTTATCCCAAATGGCGCGCTTCGATTTCACATCAATACTGGCATCTTCCTGTATCGATTTCAAAATCTCCTTAATTTGATAATTTTCGTAGTACATCGGAAACACCTTGAAAAAGGTGGTTAATAGAAACGCAAAAATAGCAATAATAGCTAGCCAGGTTGGTAGAGATAAACCTCTCTGGCTATGTCTGTTAATCTTGCTCATAACATCTAACCTCAATCTGATATACGTGTGCCTATTCTGGAAAGCTCCAGTCCGGTGCCACCATTCCTCCAATCCCAGTGCATCCATATCATAACAGCCTTTCCGACCAGATTCTCCTCTGGTACAAATCCCCAGAAACGACTGTCGTTACTATGATCCCGATTGTCACCCATAACAAAATAGTGACCGGAAGGTACAAACAATTCACCGTCAGCACTGTATCGAACATCTGGATTGGTCATCATTGTATAGCTGGTTTCGCCTAATTCTTCGTTAAATACTTTGCATTTTGCCTTGATGTTGTCACAACCCTGATTAATGACAAGTTCGCTAGATTCACCCAAACCCTGATAAGTTTCCAAAAGCTGAGTTTTTACAAGTTTACCATTAACCGATAAACGGCGATTGTAGTAACTGATATGATCACCAGGTAATCCGATAACCCGTTTGATGTAGTCCAGAGATTCGTCTTTGGGATACCTGAAAACTGCAATATCACCGCGTTTGGGTTTTTCACCGCCGGTTATTTCAGTATGTATTACAGGCAAGCGCAAACCGTAATCATATTTATTTACCAATATAAAATCACCAACAAGCAGGGTCGGCATCATTGAACCAGAAGGAATACGAAAAGGTTCATAAACAAATGAACGCAATATCATCACCGCCAGTAGCACCGGGAAAAATGATTTTGAATACTCAACGATTATGGGATCGTGTACAGATTTACTGGTAGCTTCCTTCTGCCTTTGTCTGGCAAACATAAAGTGATCGATCAGCCAGATCAGCCCAGATCCCAGGGTACCCAGAACCAGGAGAAATTCGAAATCAAAGTGAATCATTAAGTCTAAAAACCTCTATTAATACGCTAGCCATCTACTCTTAATATGGCAAGAAAGGCATCCTGTGGAATTTCAACACTACCAACCTGTTTCATTCGTTTCTTACCAGCCTTTTGTTTTTCCAGTAACTTGCGTTTGCGAGTCGCGTCACCGCCGTAACATTTTGCAGTAACATTTTTACGCAATGCTTTAACATTGGTTCTGGCGATAATATTGGAGCCAATTGCAGCCTGTATTGCCACATCAAACATTTGACGTGGAATTAGTTCTTTCATCTTCGAGGCCAGTTCCCGACCTCTATAATCAGCGTTACCTCTGTGTACAATGAGTGATAACGCATCGACCTTCTCTCCATTGATCAACACATCGAGCTTAACCAGGTTTCCCGCTTCAAAACGTAGGAACTCATAGTCAAAGGATGCATATC
The DNA here is from genome assembly GCA_024224415.1 of Gammaproteobacteria bacterium. Classification (GTDB taxonomy): domain Bacteria; phylum Pseudomonadota; class Gammaproteobacteria. The sequence goes on from JAAENK010000156.1 coordinate 18,466, forward strand.
CCCGACTGACAGATTTTAATCGATCAAAGAAATCGAGTACAACCTCACTAAGGGGTAATTCAAAAACCAGTGAAACCTGGTTTCCGAGATACCGCATATCTTTCTGCAAACCTCGTTTTTCGATACATAAAGCAATCACCGCACCTATATACTCCTCTGGTAGTAATATATTGGCCTGTATCACAGGCTCGCGGATTTCATTGATTTTATTAACGGGTGGTAAATCAGCGGGATTGTGAATATCTATCACCTCACCCGCAGTTGTTTCAATCTGATAGACCACGGTTGGCGCTGTGGTTATTAAATCTAGATCGTATTCGCGTTCCAGGCGCTCCTGCACGATTTCCATATGTAACATGCCCAGGAATCCACAGCGAAATCCAAACCCCAAAGCCTGCGAGGTTTCTGGCTCAAACTGTAGGGCTGCATCGTTCAATTTGAGTTTTTTCAGAGCTTCGCGACAGTTTTCGTAGTCATCGGAACTCACCGGGAATAATCCGGCGAATACGCGGGGTTGAACTTGTTCAAAATCGGCCAGTGGCTGATCGGCCGGCTGTTGACTGAGGGTGATAGTATCACCAACCCGTGCCGATTCGATATCTTTGATACCGGAAATAATATAACCAACGTTTCCTGCCTGTAATGCCTCGGTAGCCTGTCGCTTAGGTGTAAATACACCAACCTGATCGACCAGAAACTCCCTGCCAGTCGACATCATTTTAATTTTCTGCTTCGGCCGAATACCACCTTCCATGACACGAACCAGAGTGATGACCCCGACGTAATTATCAAACCATGAATCAATAATCAGCGCCTGCGTCCTGTTGTCAGATGATCCATGCGGTGCTGGCACCAGGGTGATCAACTGTTCAAGCAAAGCCTCGATACCAACTCCGGTTTTTGCACTGACTTCGATGGCTTCGGAAGCATCAAGACCAATGATTTCTTCGATTTCGAGTTTGACCCGATCAGGGTCAGCAGCCGGCAGGTCAATTTTGTTCAATACTGGAATCACTTCCAGGTCGAGGTCAATCGCGGTATAGCAGTTAGCTACGCTTTGTGCCTCGACACCCTGCGAGGCGTCGACAATGAGCAACGCCCCTTCACAAGCGGCTAAAGAACGCGAGACTTCGTAGGAGAAATCTACGTGACCGGGAGTATCAATAAAATTTAGTGTATAGGTATGGCCATCCTTCGCCTTATATTTAAGCGATACGCTTTGCGCCTTGATAGTAATACCACGTTCCCGTTCCAGATCCATGGAATCGAGTACCTGGCTATCCATCTCACGCTCACTCAAACCACCACAAATCTGGATAAATCGATCAGCAAGTGTCGATTTACCGTGATCGATATGCGCAATGATTGAGAAATTACGTATGTTTTCCATCCGCATGAATGAATCTAACCCCGGATTGATAGCCGAAAAAACCTGTCCGTTGCCGATTCAGGAGAGTCAGCACGAGCCAGATAAAAGAGCGCGAAGTTTACGGCAAACAGCAATAAATCAACAGCCCAAAACCAAAATTAGGCTTAGGGGATGAAAATCAATTGTGACTATCAGTGTTAATTCAGGAGTCTTCGGGACGGATTGCCAGAAATACCGGGCCGGAACGACGTTGCACAAGAAGCGCGACCGATTTACCGGTTTTCAAATCATCGGCAATTTCTTCAAACTCCTCTACCGATGAAACCTCCTGATTATCGATCATGGTGATGACATCGCCCTTTTGTATGCCTGCATCCCGTGCAGCACCAGTAGTTTCAACATCTATTACCTGGACACCAGATCTGACTTTAAGTTTCTTGCGTGCTGATTCGGATAAAGGGTTGACACTCATCCCCAGGGCTGAGCTTTGTTTTGGCGTGTCACCATCTGGATTATATGCTGCTTGTGTAATCGAAGAGGGCAACTCAGCAATTCTGACTTTGATATTCTTACGCTTCTTGTCGCGAATGATCGTCACATCGGCCTTCTTACCCACCGATGACCGACCTACAAGCGGTGGCAAGCTACTAGAACGCATCACTTTTTTGCCATTGAATTCGATGATCACATCGCCAACCTGCAATCCAGCATCCTCGGCCGGGCTTTGTTCAAGAACCTTGGCAACCAGTGCACCATACGGGTTTTCCATGCCAAATGATTCTGCAAGTTCTCGCGTGACTTCCTGAATTAACACGCCCAACCAGCCTCTGGAAACATGCCCGGTTTCCTTAATTTGATTGGCGACATCGACCGCCATTTCAATAGGAATAGCAAATGACAGCCCCATGAAGCCACCGGTACGACTATAAATCTGTGAATTGATACCAACAACCTCACCGTCCAGATTGAACAAAGGTCCACCGGAGTTTCCTGGATTGATGGCGACATCGGTTTGAATAAACGGCACATAGTTATCATTGGGTAGACTACGACCTTTGGCGCTAACTATACCAGCTGTTACCGAGTGATCGAATCCAAACGGCGACCCAATCGCGAGCACCCATTCACCTACTTTAAGGTCATCTGAATCACCAAATTCAAGTACCTGCAAATTATCCGCATCGACCTTTAACACGGCGACATCAGAAGCCTTGTCGGATCCGATAATTCTGGCCACATACTCTTCACGATTAGCCATGCGCACGATGACCTGGTCAGCGCCATCGATAACATGATGATTGGTAAGGATGTACCCGTCGCTGGAAATGATAAAGCCGGATCCTAACGATTGCCCGTGGCGGCGCTCACCAAACTCATCCGGATTATTGAAAAATTTTTCTAACAACTCACCAAATGGTGAACCTTCTGGCAACTCCGGTATCGGGATTCCTGGATCTACCTTACTTTTCTGTGCTTTGGTTTTGGTACTAATATTGACGACAGAATTTTTTGCATTTTCAACTATCCCTGTGAAATCAGGCAGTGAAGCCAGACTCGTGACTGGCAGAATGAGAGCAACTATTACAAGTAACTGATAGAAATATCTATTCATATTTTTCATTGTTTGGTTAAACCTAAATGTTGTTGGCTAGTCTCACAGGTAACACTCAAAATTGCCTGGTCAGTTCACTGTTGACATGAAGAACCTGAGGATAAAACTGTTTTGAGAGTTTTCTCTTTGCCAGTGTTGCTGAAATCAAAAAACCTGAAATAAAACCTGCAATAGCAGCTATCAAAGTCATCACCTCAGAGCCATCGGCTATCCAGTGGCCGAGGCCTGATGCTGCTACCATCATAAATAGAGGCAAACCATAAATTAACAAGCTGGCTCTTAAAAGACTGCTATCCGGTATACCCAGAACAACCCGGTCACCTGGTTTCAAATCGATATCACTTTGTATCACTATTGGTTTGCTGCGATGACCTAGCAACCGTCCAATTGCACCCGTACCACATCCCTGGTTCAAATCGCAGTGACTACAGGCACTCTGGCGTAGCATTTCAACCTCGACACGTCTGCCCACTGCTCGAATTACTGTCGCCTGCTCCTTTATCATAAGAACATTATAAGACTTTTCAGGGTTTTTTATAAAAAATTGATTCTGCCATGGTTTGCACAGTTACAGCAGGTACTTCCCCTATCGCGGTCACCGAATATTCATTCAAGACCCGGATAAAAGCATTTACTGCACCCATCGATGTTTTGCCGCGATGCAACTGGCTGGTCTGCTTTTCGATAAACACCGATAGAGATGCCAGGCCATCGGTATAAACCATTTGATGAAAAGTCTTGCCCGATTTTGTATCACGCCTTTTTAACACCGACTCTTGCCTGAAGCCTGCTGGCATAGAATCTATTCGCCACGAAAAGGTTTCGTTAACGACGCTACCAGAATTTTCCCCACTGTGATAACGCACCAGGGTGTAGTCATCATTAATGAGGGGTATTTTGTTGATATCGAGCTGATCACCGTTTTTAACTAACTCCAGACTGGTAAACATTACTTGTTCGACGATCCGATTATGCTCATTAATTAAATTAGATTTCAGCAGCAATCCATTTTCGGCACTAACCCAGAATTTCAATCCATATCTATATTTGTCCTTTGGTTTAATCTCCACCACAATGGCTTCATAGTCGGCGATTCGATCCTTACCGATCAGTTTCATATCATACAGTTTGCTAACTCTTTCGATATCATCGGGAATAAATAGCGGTGAAAATGAATTCTTGCGGGAGACATCGACAACCACTTTACGGCTCGAAGGCCAGATACAGGTTAAGTTTTTATTATCACGAATTACTTCCCGTGCTTCACCATTAAGGGAGAGCAATCGTTCCCTTTCGCCCGTTTCATCTTTCATATGCGAAATGGACATACTTTCCAACTGGTTTTCGTGCATATATACGAAATTACCGCGATAATTCAAATTACGCATCGCATTTGACATCGACTGAATCCACTCGATAGCAGTAGGAGTGGATGCCTGACCTAAACCAGGCAGCATTAATAATGTCACCGTAAACAACCTGAGAGCCGAACTCAATTTAATTCCCCGTCGGTTCATCAAAAGTTACTGCTGCGAATCATATCCAGCAACACGGGCCTGTGGAATCAGTCCCTGCATAGGAATCGAATATTCTGTGTGATTAACCAGATAGGCGTTGAGCTTTTGCTGCAGTGCTGGTGCATCATTAATAACTGTCCAGCGCATACCTTTACCCAGACCAGACGAAACAGTCACGGTGTTACCCAGTACTGGCTGGCTCGCGAGCTTTTCTATCTTTTGCTGTTGTACCGAAACCACTGACTCATTGATCTGGCCTTGCTCGGGGTTTGTCGATACCGATTGCCAAATGCTTACCGAAACCAGAGCCACCGAAGCCGCTACTGCCATACCGGCAAAAGGTCTTAATGCCGCCCAGGACCAGAAAGAACCAGGTTCATTTGAATATTCTGAAGAAGTAGCTGAAGTTTTATCGACAGAGTCAATTTTACCAATCCTGGCCATAATTTGATGACTCAGGTCGTGATTAATTTGTACAGGTAATTCATGGCGCATTACATCACCAATCATCTGGTATCGACTCAGTTGATATTGCAAATTAACATCACCAATAACTTCATCCAGCACAGCATGGCTTTGTTCATCATCTGAATACTCATCCAGTATGACGGATAGTTTTTCATCCAATTCACTCATATCAATACCCATTACTCAGCTAAACATACTTTTTTATAGATACTTAGTCACTCTAATAGAGGTCTAAGTTCCTTATCGATCACATCTCGCGCACGAAAAATTCGAGATCGAACGGTGCCGATAGGGCAATCCATCACCTCCGCAATCTCTTCGTAGCTCAATCCCTCAATTTCTCGCAGCGAGATGGCCGACCTAAGATCATCCGGCAACGCCTCTATGGCTGCGAATACGGTATTCCTGATTTCCTCGGTGAGCAGCAAGTTCTCCGGCGTTGCATACTCCTTTAAGCCCGATTCTCCTTCGAAGTGCTCGGCGTCTTCGACATCAACCACATAACTCGGTGACTTACGCGCCCTCGAAGCCAGATAATTCTTCGCGGTATTTGACGCAATTCGATACAACCAGGTGTAAAACTGGCTATCCCCCCTGAAATTACCAATTGCGCGGTAAGCCTTGATAAACGTATCCTGGGCTATATCGTAGCATTCGGCCTTATCTGACACGAACCTACCGATCAAATTCACCACCTTATGCTGATATTTCTGTACCAGAATATCAAATGCCACGGAATCACCCGCCTGCACACGTTTTACCAGTTCTGCGTCAAGCAGATTTGTCCCCATCTATAGCCCTGAAATGTATTATTTAACCTGTTCTATTGTTACAGGCCTACGGCTATCGCCACTGCGCTAAGCACGACGATACACTCATTAAATACTAGCATTTTAATCCCATAAATGGACCTGCATTATTCAACAAAGTTCATGCCAATATCTACTATCCCTGTTTTTCTTTTGAGTTGTATCCAGGTTATCTATAACCTGTCTGAAAAACAGAAGATTTCTCTCATTACACTTTAAGAATTCAAAAAATCTATGTGGCATCAACAGGAAATAAAATTATTAGAGAGGAAGCGAGGCATTCATCTGGTTACCGACGAAATTCTGAGCCAACTCAAACAATTACCGTCAATCAATATTGGCATTTTGCACCTTTTCATAAAACACAGCTCGGCATCTCTCTGCATCAATGAAAATGCCGATCCGGATGTACGACACGACGTCGAAGCGCATTTTAATCACTTTGTTCCTGAAAACGCAGCATATTACCAACATACCCTGGAGGGCAGTGACGACATGCCCGCGCATATCAAGAGCATTACGATTGGTTCCAGTGTCGCCATCCCCATTGCAAACGGCCGATTGAATCTTGGTACCTGGCAAGGCATTTATCTTGGCGAGCACCGTAATCATGGTGGGAGTAGAACTATAGTTGCGACGATTCAGGGGGAATACACGACATCCCCGGTTTAATCTTATGGGAGCATTGAGCTTTTCAATTTGCCATCACTCGATAATACGGCACAATACTGGGCTATTCATTTTTTGCACGCAGAGAGGAGATTTAAAGCAATGAAAATTATACTACTGGGTCCACCCGGCGCCGGCAAAGGCACCATTGCCAAGGCACTCACACAATACGATGCCTCTGTGCAGATTTCCACCGGCGATATTTTACGTGCGGCGGTAGCGGCTGGCACAGAACTCGGTAAACAGGCCGAAGCGGCGATGAGCGCAGGTAATCTGGTTACTGACGAGCTGATTATGGGTATTATGGAACAGCGTTTGCAGGAAGATGACTGTAAAGCTGGTTATCTGCTCGATGGCTTTCCACGCACGATTCCTCAGGCCGAAGCTTTGCAGGTGTTGCTCGAAAAAATGGGCGAAAAGCTCGATGCTGTGCTTGAATTACAAATCCCACGCGATGTGATTATCGACCGCCTGACCACACGTCGAACCTGCGCACAATGCGGCGAGATTTATAATGTGAAATCAAAGCCGCCTAAGGTTGACGGGGTTTGTGACGTTTGTGGTTCGAATGAAATCGTACAGCGCGACGATGAAACGGTTGAAGCGATCAATAACCGCCTGGAGGTTTACCAGGCACAAACCGCGCCATTGTCAGCATTTTACCAGAATACAGGCCTGCTAGTCAGCGTACAAACTTCAGATCTGAGTCCGGTAATGACGGCTTTAAAGCTCAAGATAGATAACTAAACCTTAAACTGCTGAATCAATTTCTGCAAACCCGCAGCCTGCTGGGAAACTATATCACAGGATTGTTTGGCAACTATAGAGCTGCTTGCGGTATCTTCTGCGACTGATTGAATCGCGGCCACATTGCGTGAAACTTCATCTGCGGTGCGTTGCTGTTCATCTGCGGCATGGGCAATTTGATTATTCATTGTGCTTATTTCATTCACGGAGGAGACGATAGTATCCAGTGACTGGCCAGCCGTTTCTGCCATTTCAACGGTTTTTTGTGCCTGACTCTGTCCTTTGTCCATGACCGTAACTGCCTGTCGGGTCCCGCTTTGAAGACCCTCAATCATGGCCTGGATCTCTTCGGTGGATTCCTGGGTTCTACTCGCCAGGGTCCTGACTTCATCGGCGACCACTGCAAAACCCCTGCCCTGTTCACCGGCTCGTGCGGCCTCGATTGCAGCATTGAGCGCGAGCAAATTGGTCTGTTCTGCAATCCCGCTAATGACATCGAGTACGGTGCCAATATTGTCTGCCTGTTTCGCCAGATCCCTGATCACATCGACCGCTGAGGACACATCACTGGATAATTGATGTATGCTGTCCACCGTTTGATTGACTATCTTCTTACCATTTTTTGCAGAATCATCGGCGGTTGTGGTTTCACTCACCGCACTGGAGGCGCTATCGTTAACATGCGCTGAAGATGCTGACATTTGTGCCGCCGCCGAAGCGATTGAACCGCTTTCCTGCTGCTGTCGAAGCGCACCCTCACTCACCGTAGCTGTTGTCGAATCTAGCTCTGTAACAGAATCCACAACCTGTGTTGAGACCCTGGCTACCTCCTCGACAGTACCATGAATTTTTTCCATAAACTCATTGAAATGACCAGCTAGCTGACTAATTTCGTCACGCCTTTTGACTGGAATGCGTTGGGTTAAATCACCTTCACCCGAAGCAATACCTTCAAAACGAGCCGACATGCGCTTCAGGCGAGCTCCTACCGTAAATCTAAATAGCAAAGATATAGTACCTAACATGATTATCAGCGTAACCACAACGATTGCTAAAATTGTCATATTCGTCAGAATGCCTGCTTGAATCTGTGGGCTGATGTCACTACTAACTTCGAGCACACCGCGCACGTCACCAAGTTTCCAGTCATTTTTAGGTGTATCTGCACGGCTATTATGGCAATTCACGCAGGCTTCACTGACCATTCTGTCGGCAACAGCCACTCTTAATACAGGTCTTCCACCGATGTTTAGCTCTTCGCTATATGTTGCATCCGGGTTTTGATCCAGGTAATTCCAGGCACGTAGTTGAAAATCATCAAGAGTTCGATTACTACGATTCGGAAAAGGATACTTGCTGTAGAGATTCAATACTGTTCCACTTTCCTGTAGCAACTGGCTCAAATCATGAATCATGGTGGCGGGTAAGGGAATGGCATTATTATTGCCTTTATGGTCAATAGCGGGCCGTACATCCTGGCTTTTCAGGATTGTTTTTACAATATTATTGGTATAGTAAGCCCGTACGGTCTTAAACTGCGCCACCGTTTTTTCGGTTTCACTGATCGCATTGTCAACCGCAATATTTTTAATCAGACTGGGTATCACAAAACTTAAAATGGCTACTGCAAGTAAGCCGACGGCCATTACTGGTAAAGTCAGTTTCCAGAATATGCTCTTAAACTGAAATTTAATCATCATCGAGGCTCCACAAAAGGAATCAACCTGAACAGGTAGTTATCCCTGATATCGACCATGGCTAAAAAAACTTTAGACCTTTCTAGAGATACTAATCCGGCGCTCCGATTTCGACACGTTCTACGCCGGCAACAAAAATTTTGCGCCCTTCGACGGTAGTAAAGTTATTGCTCTGTATATCTTCACGGCGCGCTTTATAGCTTATGCTCTGTCCCGACTGGGTATTGATAACATGCACTGTGACGACGGTATTCTTGTCCTGGAGTTCCAGCGATATCATGACCCCGGCCGCAATCACCATAAGCAGCATAAATGACCAGGCAGCCTGTCGAAATAGCTTCTGCTTTTGCTGATTTTTCGGATTTGGCACGATTTTAAGCTGCGGATTCGTATTTTCACGCCGTGCCGAAAGCATCCACATGCAGCCAATAATTACCAGTACAGTCACCAGTATCTTCGTTAACATTCGTAACCTCGTTATGTGCGGCCAAACACTACCATGTGATCATGCAGTGGTCTAATAAAACAGGACACATTAATGAGAGACCATAACTATCAACATCATGTAAATGAGGCTGTATCAGTTTTTCAATCGCTGGGCATTCAATTTTATGTAAAATGCTGTAATTAGGTTTGCTTAATTTTATTAATATGAAACACATTTTGACAACGCAATTACTAACGTCAGAAGACCAATACCTGTGGCAGCAGCTTGAATCCAGTCTCGAAAAGAATGATTTTAGGACCCAGGTAGCGCAGCTTGTTATTGCCTCCTCCTATGCACTGAAACAACTTATCCATACTCCAGAGCTGTTAAATGGCCTGCAAACACTCACCGAATTCAAGCTTGATGATTTCCCGGAAACAACAAGTAACCAGCAAGCAGTGGATCTGATTCAGGTCAAGCAATTACTCAGGCAATACCGGCATCGCAAACTGGTGGAAATCATTTATCTCGACATAGTTAAACAAACACCCTTGCCCCTAGTCCTGCAACACCTCAGCGACCTCGCCGACCTACTCATAGCAAAGGCCCTCGAAGCCTGTGAAAAACAGCTGATCGACAAACACGGTCAACCACTCGATGCCGATGGTGAGCCGATGCATTTGAATATTATTGCGATGGGTAAACTCGGTGGTCGGGAGCTTAATTTTTCCTCCGATATCGACCTGATCTGCTGCTACGCCAATGATGGAGATCTTGGGGGATTTGGTCACCTTCCCTATCAGGAATTTTTTACCCGCGTGGTTAAGTCAGTTGCCAAATGTCTAGGCGAAAACACTGAAGACGGTTTTGTCTATCGTGTCGATTTGCGCCTGAGGCCATGGGGTGACTCCGGCCCTGTGGTGCTGAGCCATGCTGCGCTGGAACATTATTATCAGTTGCACGGTCGAGAATGGGAACAGTATGCGATGGTAAAAGCGCGCGTGTTAACCGGCAGCGAGTCGGACCGTAATTACCTGACCTCTATTTTCAAGCCCTTTGTCTATCGTAAATATCACGATTATCGTGTCTTCGAGGGCCTGGCGACGCTGAAGGACAAGATTAACAGACAGGCCCAGGCACGCGGTATGCGTGACAATATCAAGCTAGGCCCCGGGGGCATTCGCGAAATAGAATTTTTTGTCCAGGCCTTTCAGATACTAAAAGGTGGGCGCAACAACCAGTTGCAATCTCCTCAAATATTTCATTGCCTGGACATTCTGCAAGCGCAACAGGTTATCGATATTGAAACCGTTAAAGACTTGCGTAATGCCTATGTTTACCTGCGCATACTGGAGAATCGCATCCAGATGCTTGGCGATGAGCAAACGCATAGCTTTCCGTCAGATGATATGTCTCGACAAAGAATCGCCAGCGCCATGGGTGAAGAAAGCTGGACAATTGTTGAACAAATCCAGCAACGGTATCGACAAACTATCAGTACACATTTTACCGATTTATTCAAACGCAACGAACAACCCGAGCAACAACACTTGGTCAGCGATGACAGTACTCAGCAGGAGCTGCTCGAATTTCTGCATACTCACGGTATCGACGCCGCAGAATCCATACAGCAACGCTTGCAGGCTTTTTTCCAGTCCAAGTCCTGGCATTTCATGTCGGCCAAAGCAAAGCAGCGATTTGGTACACTATTGCCCAGGCTGTTGGTCGAAGTCGCCAGAAGCAAACAACAAATCATCCTGTTTGAGCGGCTACTCAAATTATTTTCCAGCATCGCCGGTCGCAGCGTCTACTTTGAATTGTTAAACCAGAATGATTTATTGCTGGTCAAACTTACCGATTTATTCGACAAGAGTGAATGGATTGCCGACGAAGTCAGCCAGTATCCGATGCTACTCGAACAGTTGATCCAGACCGGTGACCTGAGTAATCGATTCGACCGTAAAACTCTGGTAGCCAGTCTCAAACTACAGCTCAACAATGTCGTGGATGACGATGAACTGGAACTCGATGTCCTGCGATTGTTCAAACGCGAGCAGACCATTGTGATAGCGACCGCCGAACTCGCCGAGGAAATCAGCACAACCAAGGTCAGCCTATATTTATCGGAGCTGGCGGAAATTCTGCTCGAAGCTGTATACCGACTCGCCAGCAAGACACTGCAGGATAAGTATGGCCTACCCCAATACAGCTCCGATGGAACCACGCAAATCGCGGAAATGTCGATAATCGGTTATGGCAAACTTGGCGGTAACGAAATGCACTATCAATCAGACCTGGATGTCATTTTCCTGCATAACTCCTGCGGTGAAAAACAGCAAACCAGCGGTGAGAAATTGATAGATAATACTTATTACTTTTCTCGGCTGGCGCAAAAAATAATTTCCATGACTAGCGTCCTGACCGGTTCTGGCAAGCTTTACGAAATTGACTCGCGCCTGCGCCCCGAAGGCAATTCTGGTCTACTGGTATCGTCGACCCAGGCCTATTTAAAATATCAGCTTGAAAAAGCCTGGACCTGGGAACACCAGGCGCTGGTGCGGGCACGCCCCGTAGCCGGATCCAGCTTACTCGGGGCCAACTTCGAGGACATGCGGCGAACCATTTTGAGCCTGGCCAGGGACGAGGCAACACTAGGACAGGACGTGTTAGCAATGCGTGAGAAAATGTATCATGCCAAACAGCCATCCGAAGGTGAATTCAGGAATCTGAAACATTCCCACGGTTGCATGATCGACATTGAGTTTATGGTGCAGTACTGGGTGCTGTTACATGCAAATAAAAATGGCTCAATTTGTTCATATTCTGATAATATTCGTCTGCTTAACGAATTAATTCGGCTAGAATTAATATCCAGCTCATATTCGCAACTGATTGATAATTACCTTATTTATCATCGCTGGTTACATGAAACCGTGTTACAGAATAAACCTGCCGAAATTGCAACTGAAGCAATTGAAGCAGAGGTCACTCAGGTAATAGAATGCTGGAAAGAGTGTTTCAATATATAACCCGGGAGTAAAACACAATGTCGATGGCCGATCGTGATGGTCTAATCTGGTTTGATGGTGAAATGGTTGCCTGGCGTGACGCTACTGTACATGTCTTAACCCACACCCTGCACTATGGCATGGGCTGTTTCGAAGGTGTGCGCGCTTACCATGCAGACCAGGGCACCGCCATTTTTGCCCTCGAGGATCATACCAATCGCTTACTCGACTCCTGCAAAATTCTCGGCATGAAAAACCCCTACAGCGCCGAGCAGTTAAACGAAGCACAAATTGCAGCTATTCGTGAAAATAATCTCGACAGCGCCTATATGCGTCCGATGTGTTTTTATGGCTCTGAAGGCATGGGGTTACGTGCAGACAAACTCAAAGTCCACTGCATTATCGCCGCCTGGGAATGGGGCGCCTATCTGGGACAGGAAGCTCTGCAAAAAGGTATACGTATAAAAACTTCATCCTTCACTCGCCATCACGTCAATATCGCGGTGACAAAAGCCAAGGCCAACGGGCAATATATCAATTCAATGATGGCGCTTAGTGAAGCTATTACCGATGGCTACGACGAGGCGCTACTGCTCGACCCTGAAGGTTATGTCGCAGAAGGTAGCGGCGAAAATATATTCGTTATTAAAGACGGCGTCATTTACACGCCGGAAGTTACTTCGGCTTTAAATGGCATAACCCGCAAAACACTTTTCATGCTGGCCAGGGACGCTGGTTACGACATCGTTGAAAAGCGTATAACCCGCGATGAAGTCTACATTGCCGACGAAGCATTTTTCACCGGCACCGCGGCGGAAGTCACTCCTATCGCCGAACTCGACAACCGCAATATCGGCTGCGGTTCACGCGGGCCGATTACCGAGCGCCTGCAAACCGACTATTTCGACCTGGTGCATGGCCGCAACGAAAAACATCTCAACTTATTAACTTTCATCAAATAGGGATAACATGGTCAATCCAGATACAGCCGCTCATCAAAGCGATTACGCCCAGCCAAATACAAAAACCGCAATCGAAGTCAAAGCCAACGAGCTGCCCATCCACTGCCCGCTTCCAGGCTCCAGCCTGTGGAACTCACACCCTCGTGTTTATATTCCAGTACAGGAAAATGGCGGGGAAGCAAAATGCTCGTATTGTGGTACGATATTTAAGTTACTTTAGTTCAAGGTGATTTCGATGACAAAACCCAGGCACTTATTCCCTCCGCTATTGGCGAAACCACTCGTATTGATCCCTGGGCGGTTGCATGCCACGCTGATCTCAACTGCACTGAATAAGTTGTTTGCCGAACAGATTAGCGATGGTGAGCTTGAGTTTATGGATGGACGATGTCTACAGGTCGAAGTGGTGGATGCAGGTATACGATTCATGCTGTCCTTTGATGGAAGGCGCTTATTCGCAGCAAATACAACTCTTTCTCCAGATCTAATATTTCGCGGTAATGTCTATGATTTTTTGCTATTGGCTGCTCGCAAAGAAGACAGCGATACACTGTTTTTTCAGCGGCGTCTAAAAATTGAAGGCGACACGGATATGGGATTGGCCATCAAGAATTTTCTTGACGCCATTGAGATCGAATCACTACCCTATCATCGTTTCACGGATCATTTTTTTAGTCATGGCCTGTCCCTGTATGAGCGGGTGACTTGATACAATTTTCCATACCGGCATCACCATTCCAGTAACCATTACATGCCATGTCGGGCATCCACTCTTCTAGCTCGGAATTGAAACGATCAGCAGATTGCGGCTGTTTTAGTACCGACGAAAAACGCTCAATAATATCGATAGTATGCTCAGACTGTGGACTGATACGTAATACATCGACACCCAGCTCTACAAACTGATCCATCTCACCCAGCAGATTTACGGTTCGTGCCGACTGTGTCTGAATGCCATTAATACACAGGAATGCCTCGTCTTCCCGCGTTGATAGTAATAGGCCATCGGGATATTTTTGGCAGCAAAACTGGCAGTCATCTTTTTGTAAATTTTCGGCACGGGCGCTAAAGCAACGGGCCGAGTAGGCCAATGGCAACCGTCCCCAGGCAAATATTTCGGTTTCAATGATGTCTGGACGGTTGCGCTGGAACTCAGCCAGTTCGGTGACTGAGAGTTCAACCGGTAGCGTCCATCGAATTAAGCCTTTTTCTCCAAGTTTTTGCAGGCTGCGACTATTGTAGATATTGACCGATGGGCCGCTAACGAAAGGTTTACCAAGCTCGTGCAGAATCTGCACAGTGGCGATATCATTAGCCTCAATTAGAAAAGGGCTATGTGAACAGGTCTTTTTCAGTGCACTCAGTTCAGATGCAGCCTCAAGTAGTGTCAGGGTGGAGAGGATTACCGTTTTGCCCTGCTCCTGCATTTGTTCACCGATACGCATCCAGTCATCATTTCGCATAATACGGCGTTTGGAGCAGACAACTTCGCCAAGGTAGACAATGTCGACATCAGTTTTAGCTACCTGATGATAGAAATCCTCGATTTTTTGCTTCGACCAATAATATTGAATTGGCCCGAGGGCTAGCTGAGGCATCTTTTTCATATTATTGCCATGGCCTGGCATAGGCTCCAAGTGTGGATTGTGCACCCTCGGAAACCTTCTGCAGTGCATTCATCCATTCGGCATCTGGCATGAAATTTTCGGGGTCGCGTTTGCTTGCATCAATTGCGGCACGCAAAACCTGGGTTACCTGCTTGACATAGGTAGGGCTGCGCTGACGGCCTTCTACTTTCAAGGCACCGACACCTATGCGCATCAATTCTGGTAACAATGACAATGTATTCAGGCTAGTTGGTTCTTCAATGGCATATCCGATTTTATTTTCAACCTGAAAACGCCCTTTGCACAAGGTAGGGTATCCCGCATTTTCCCCCTCCTCATAACGATCAATCAATACGCCGTTAAGTCTCGACTCCAGACCCTGATCCGTTTCTTTCCAGCGAACTGCACTACCGGGTGAGCAGGCGCCGAAAGTATTAGGTGATTGACCAGTAGCATAGGATGATAGCAGGCAACGTCCCTCCACCATCACGCACAGGCTGCCGAAACCGAACACTTCAATATCAACTGGGCTCTCCTTAATTACCTGCTCAACCTGCTTAACCGACAGAACGCGCGGTAGTACCGCACGCTGAATGCCAAAATTTTCGTGGTAGAAGCGCAATGAAGCCGCATTGGTCGCAGATGCCTGCACTGAGAGGTGGAGACGTAAATCAGGCCAGCGCTCCGAGGCATAATCGAGGAGGCCGATATCGGCGAGTATCAGTGCATCTACGCCTAAATGCGCAGCTTTGTCCACTGCCTGTTTCCAGCGCTCAAAGCCAGTTACCTGTGGGTAGGTATTAATGGCGGCAAAGATTTTCCTACCTTGTTGATGCGCGTACGAGACGCCCTCGTTGGCTTTTTTATCGTTAAAGTTCAAGCCTGCAAAGTGACGTGCATTGGTATCATCCTGAAACCCGATATAGACCGCATCGGCGCCATTATCGATAGCGGCCTTCAAAGACGGCAGATTACCTGCCGGGCAAATCAACTCCATATAAAATTCCTGCTTTGCATGAGTAAAGCGGCCATTATCACTCTGATTCGGTTGAGTGCAATAACCTTTATCAATAGAATTTTATCATCAGGTTATTACTATGCGAGCTAGCCCGTTACTATCCGGTCAAAGTATCGCAAACGATATAGCAGCCGTGGCGCTTCGGGATCATCGTTGAATCCCGAACGATCGTGTAAAACATTGTTACTGATCAAACCTTGTCCTGGCTGCAGAGTGGCACGGTAAATATATGGTGAACCTGAATTCAGTATCTCATTCAGCGCTGTAACTGCCTGCTGTGTGAGACTGTCTTCACGCCAAATGACATGACGTTTGCGCGCCGTATAACGCATATGTAAAACACCACCATCCCCCACCATAAAAACCGGCCCACGGCGGTCGGGTCGATTAACTTTTTCATCAACACGATTCTCCGGGATGATCATTGCTTCTTCGTGCATCAAGGCGGCGACCAATGCAGGATCCCGATCACGTAGCAGAATATACGCAATCTCATGATCCATCAGTGCATTTTCTCCACCTTCAGCCGCAGCTCGAACACAATGTAACTGGAGGCCATAGATCTGTCGCGAAAGCTCATTGTAATACCCGTCGGTATGCCAGTGAATCGGGCGATTGGTATAAGGGATATAGTGTTTGTGCCAGTGGTCGTTTTTGACCTCCAGCGATGTGATTCCATCACTATCGGCACCGGTATTATTATCCAGAAATGCCAACCCAAATTGTGCTCCCAGTTGAAGGGGAACTGTTTTGTCTGGATCGTTTCCACTTGACCCAGAAAATATGACCATATTGGATTTGTGTATGCGCCACATCATGGCTTCACGTTCAGCTAGACTGAGTTGAGCAGGGTCGTTGATCTCAACAATCAGTTGCTCAATATTGGTTGGATAATCCAGCAGTTTCTGTTCGCGCCATTGCTGATAAGCGAGTTCGTTGTCCAGATCAAATTGTGGTTGTAATTGTTTCAAAAAGCTTTAACTACATTCAGTTATACGTATTTTTAACTGACGTTTATCCAATGTCCATTGCTCTTCGGGGCTATTTCCCCTATCTCATAGGCATGAGGAGCCACCCTGAGAAATTCCTCTACTGCATCCGGCATTACGGCTACCAGTAATCCCCCACTGGTTTGTGGATCACATAAAATCTGTTGCTGCTGCTCGGTGAGCTCAGATACATGCTGCCCATAGCTAGTAAAGTTGCGTTGACCTCCTCCTGGAATACAACCCAGCTTGCGATATTTTTCGACTGCAGGGTCCAATAGAGGAACTTGTTCAAAATTGAGCTGGGCTGCCACATTACTACCCTGGCAGATTTCCAGAAGGTGTCCCAGCAAACCAAAGCCGGTGACATCGGTCATCGCTGTAACAGCAGCTAATTGTCCCAACTGCTCACCAATGGTATTTAGCTTACTCATGCTATTGATGGCGACATCGCTGTGCTCAGGTTTGAGTACTTTTTGTTTTTGGGCCGTGCTCAAAATACCCACACCCAGGGCTTTGGTTAAATAGAGAATACTGCCCACTTTAGCCTGATTGTTTTGCTTCAAATTTGCAATCTTTACCCTGCCAGTAGCAGCGAGGCCAAAAATAGGTTCGGGTGCATCAATGCTATGCCCACCGGCTAGAATTATCCCGGCATCTTTACAGGCCTGGCGTCCACCATCGACTACCCTTCCGGCAACATCCGCACCCAGCTTTGAAATGGGCCAACCCAATATAGCAATCGCCATCATTGGAGACGCACCCATTGCGTAAATGTCACTTAAAGCATTGGTCGCTGCTATCTGTCCAAAAGTAAACGGGTCATCAACAATTGGCATGAAAAAGTCTGTGGTACTGACAATTGCTTCGCCATTACCAATATCATAAACAGCAGCATCATCCTTTGATTCATTACCTACCAGTAAATGCTTGTCCATGGAAAATTCTACCTGACCATGAAGAATGCTTTCCAGTATTGAGGGTGCAATTTTACAACCACAGCCTGCCCCATGGCTATACTCGGTTAATTTGACCTGAGAAGTCATATGTTAGTAATTCAGATATAAAATAATGAACAGGATACGAGCATAACTACTACCATCATGGAAAGATAGCTTCATGCAATAGCCAATCGCAACTCCGCCATCTGATTCGGGCTATTCTCAAAACCCCGTGCCTGGAAATTTATAGTCATCAACATACCCAGGCGGTTTTCTAAGATTGATGCGGCCAGGGGCTTTTGCAAATAATCACTGGCGCCCGCTTCGAAGGCCTCGTTGATGGTCAACGCGTAAGAGGTGCCTGACATCACTACTACCGGAATGTTATAAGTACCTGCATGACTGGATATGAACTGGCAACCCTCAATGCCGTTGCCGTCTGGCAGGTTAATATCCATCAACACAAGGTCAAATGCTGGTACGCCGAATTCGTCTGGGCAATGATAATTCATTTCATGCATGCCTTCGGCAAGACTACTGGCCAGGGTAACCGAACCTACTCCGAGCTTGTCAAGCATCGCCGCAGTCAGACGTTGAAATGATTCTGAATCATCAATCAAAAGTACACGACTGCCGACCAGGGCTTTTGACATTTTTTCAATCGGTAACATTTCTTATACCCCATAAAATTTTGATATTTGTACTGAAGCAATAACCAGGCCAATCAAAGAATTGCTTGCACCCCCCAGCGAATGGATGATTTTTTTTGCATTATGCAACGCGAAATGAAAAAACAACCATGCATAAAAAAAGGAGCCGAAGCTCCTTTTTCTTAATACTTACAGCCTTTGTTAGCTCGCTAAATCCTCAGCGGTAACGGCTTTCATGCTGAGTCGAATACGCCCCTGACGGTCAACTTCTAGTACCTTGACCTTGACAATATCGCCTTCAGTTAACTTGTCGGTAACATTTTCAACGCGCTCATCGGAGATTTGTGAAATGTGCACCAGGCCATCTTTGCCCGGTAAAATATTAACGAACGCGCCGAAGTCCATGATCTTGGCGACTTTACCTTCGTAAATAACACCTACTTCAACATCGGCAGTGACCATCTCGACACGACGACGTGCTTCATCACCAGCAGCTTTCTCAACCGAAGCGATTTTTACCATTCCATCATCGTCAACTTCTATGGTTGCGCCGGTTTCTTCGGTAATACCGCGAATTGTGGCGCCACCTTTACCGATAACATCACGGATTTTTTCGGGGTTGATTTTAAAGGTAATCAGGCGTGGTGCGTATTCAGACATTTCGGCACGGCTCTCGGTGATTTCCTTCGCCATTTCGCCGAGAATGAATAAACGACCATCTTTAGCCTGATCGAGCGCCTGGCTCATAATTTCAGTTGTAATACCGTCAATCTTGATATCCATCTGTAACGCTGTGATACCTTCGGTTGTACCGGCAACTTTGAAATCCATATCACCCAGGTGATCTTCGTCGCCGAGAATATCGGTCAATACAGCAAAGTTATCACCTTCTTTTATCAATCCCATGGCGATACCGGCTACAGGTGCCTTTAAAGGTACACCCGCATCCATTAACGCCAAGCTAGCTCCACAGACACTGGCCATTGAAGACGAGCCATTCGATTCGGTAATTTCAGAAACGATACGGATGACATAGGGAAAGTCATCAAGTGACGGCATAACGGCCTGAACGCCGCGTTTTGCGAGACGACCATGTCCTATTTCACGACGCTTGGGCGTACCAACACGGCCGGTTTCACCCACGCTGGATGGTGGGAAATTGTAATGCATCATGAAATTTTCTTTGCGCGTACCTTCGATCGCATCAATGATTTGCGCATCGCGACCAGTACCCAGAGTGGTAACCACCAGAGCCTGAGTTTCGCCACGAGTGAAGACCACGGAGCCGTGGGCTCTTGGTAATACACCGGTACGTACGGCTATCGGACGAACGGTTTTGGTATCACGACCATCGATACGCGGCTCACCATCTATGATACGACCACGTACAATTTTCTTTTCGAGCTTGCCGACCACTTCGCGTACGTCAGACTCGCTTGGGGATTCTTCTGCATCGGTTACCAGGGCTTCGACAGCAGCGTTACGAATTTCGCCGTTTCTGTTTTGACGATCCATTTTGTCTGCAATGCTATAAGCCTGGGTAATATCAGCGGAAAACTGGTTGCTGATGCTTTCCAGCAGGCTGTCATTCGACTCTGGCGCATTCCACTCCCACATAGTCGGATTGACTTCAGCGGTAAATTCGTTAATTGCCTGGATAGCGGTCTGTAATTGCTCGTGACCGTAGACAACCGAACCCAGCATGACTTCTTCAGACAGGCAGTTAGCTTCTGATTCAACCATCAATACGGCTTTCTCGGTACCTGCGACAACCAGATCGAGATCGGATTCTGCGGTCTGGCTCATGGTGGGATTAAGAATGTATTCACCGTTGATATAACCAACTCGAGCTGCACCAATCGGACCAGCAAATGGCATACCGGAAATTGCTATCGCCGCCGAAGCGCCGATTAAGGCAGGAATGTCGGGGTCGATTTCATTGTTCATTGAAACAACGGTTGCGACCACCTGTACTTCGTTGAGAAAACCTTTGGGGAACAACGGACGTATCGGACGATCAATCAAGCGACAGGTCAATGTTTCTTTTTCACTTGGTCGACCTTCGCGCTTAAAAAAACCGCCGGGTATTTTACCGGCGGCATAAGTCTTTTCCATGTAATCGACCGTTAGCGGGAAAAAGCCACGGCTCGGGTCGGCATCTTTGGCACCTACTACAGTCACCATAACCACAGTCTCGGCCATATTAACGAAAACCGCACCACTCGCCTGACGGGCTATCTCTCCGGTTTCTAGCGTAACCTGATGCTCACCGTACTGAAATGTCTTTTTTATTGGATTCACTCTTTATCTCGCTGTTATCGGCGCAGGCCTAATTTTCCGATCAAATCTTTGTAGCGCTGCTGATTTTTGGATTTTAGATAATCCAGTAAGTTACGACGCTGGTTAACCATTTTAAGTAAACCGCGGCGTGAATGGTGGTCGTGGATATGTTCTTTGAAGTGCTCGGTCAGATGACTTATTTGATGGCTTAATAAAGCCACCTGTACTTCAGGTGATCCGGTATCACCTTCTTTCTGCTGGTGTTCAGCTATGATGGTTTGCTTCTGCTCAGCTGACATCGACATGTGTTGAAACCTCGTAGGCCCGAAAAAGGCAGGTATTCTACCTATCTGGGCAGGCAGTAACAAGGACTTTCACGGTTAATATCGTAGTAAATATGGGGGATACCTGAGAAATAAGCTATCTTGCTGTATTCATTAGTCTTTTTGGTAAAATCAACCCCGTCTCAGAGGCTTCGCCAATACCGATAAACTGGCCTTTTTCGGTGACCAGGTTTAGCAATCCGCAATGCGCGATTGAATCAACCTGGATAGCCCTGCCTTGCTTCAGGTTTTCGCTTTCAGCTTCATCAACGATATATTCTTCGAAATCACTCAGCGCTGCTTTCACAGGCAACAAACAGGCATCCAGCGACTTGTCCGATAATTCGTCCAGCGCATAGCAATGCTGCCTCCAGAAAGGATGTACTCCGGTTCTTCGCAGATCAGCCAGGTAGGCGCCGCAACCCAGCACCTTACCCATATCTTCCGCCAGTGTTCTGATATAAGTGCCCTTGGAGCAGCTGACATCGAGAACCAGCCGATCCTGCTCGAACTCGACCAAATCCAGTTTGTAGATCTCTACCGATCGGGCCTCGCGTTCAACTTCCTGGCCGTTCCTGGCGAGTTTGTACAGGCGCTGACCTTTGACTTTGACCGCAGAGTGCATCGGCGGTATCTGTTCGATAGCTCCTGTAAATTGCTTAATCACGGATTCAACATCCGCCAGGTTAACTTTTACCGCCGTTTCAGCGGTAGTTTCACCCTCCGCATCACCCGTAGTCGTTGTTTTACCCAATTGACAGGTTGCTCGATATGACTTACTCGCATCGAGTAAATAGGCGGAAAATTTGGTGGCCTGGCCGAAACATATCGGTAGCATGCCGGTCGCCAGAGGATCGAGACTACCGGTATGACCGGCCTTGTTGGCTTTGAAGAGATATCGAACTTTTTGCAATGCCTGGTTCGAACTTAAGCCTTTGGGTTTATCGAGTAAAAGAATGCCATCGACATCGCGAAAACCCTTCGGTTTACGAGCACTTCGTCCCATTTACTCACCCGATCGGGATTGATCCTGCGCGACTGCGCTGTCGATCAGGTCGGAAAGATTGCGTCCACGCAAATTGGAATCGTCATAAATGAACTTCAATTTTGGGGTGATTCGCGCTTTCAATACCTTACCGATTTCGCGTTGCAGAAAACCACTGGCGCGGTTTAGCACAGTCAGGCTTTGTGGTGCAGCATCGGGATTTAACACGCTGAAATACACCTTGGCCTGAGACAGGTCCTTACTCACCTGAACTTCGAGAATACTCGGCGACGACAACCTTGGATCCTTGACGCTGTGTTGCACCAATGTCGCCAGTTCTCGCTGGATTTGCGAAGCTATGCGTTCGCTACGCGGATAATCTTTCGGCATTACTTATTCAAGACTACGCGCGATTTCGATGCGTTCAAATACCTCGATCTGATCGCCGGGACGCACATCGGTATAGTTTTTAACCGCGATACCACACTCGGTACCCATACGCACTTCTTCGACTGCATCTTTGAAACGCCGTAAGGATTCGAGTTCGCCCTCGTAAATCACCACGTTATCGCGCAGTACACGAATCGGCTGGCCTTTGCGCACTGTACCTTCTACCACTATCGAACCAGCAACATCACCAAATTTTGGTGAGCGGAAAACATCTTTAACTTCGGCGAGGCCGATGATTTTTTCCTGTGACTCAGGCGCTAGCATACCCGACATGACCGATTTTACATCATCGATAATGTCGTAAATAACACTGTAATAGCGAATCTCGATACCATAATCGCCAGCAATACGTTTAGCCGCTGCGTCGGCACGAACATTAAAACCGATAACCATAGCATCAGAGGCTGCGGCCAGATTGATATCAGATTCATTGATACCACCAACACCACTAGTAACAAGCTTGGCGCGCACTTCTTCGGTGGATAACTTCGTCAAAGCTTCACGAATGGCTTCCGAGCTACCTTGCACATCCGACTTGACCAGCAGGTTAATCTCGGCCACCTCGCCCTCGGTCATCGCATCGAACATACCCTGTAGCTTGGCTTTCTGTTGGTCGGCGAGCTTACTTTCGCGGATATTGGCTTCACGTATTTCGGCGAATTCGCGTGCTTTACGCTCACTTTCGACGACGAACACTTCGTCACCAGCATTAGGCACGCCAGATAATCCAAGCACAACAACCGGCATCGAAGGCCCTGCTGATTTAATGGTCTTGGCCGACTCGTCGTACATCGCGCGTACACGACCGTATTGGGTGCCGGCAAGCAGGATCTGACCCTTCTCCAGCTGGCCAGATTGCACCAGTACGGTGGCAACCGGCCCACGGCCTTTGTCCAGTGTGGCTTCGACAATAATACCCTTAGCATTACCTTTATCGACCGCCTTAAGTTCAAGAATCTCCGATTGTAATAGAATCGATTCGAGCAAAGACTCGACCCCTTCGCCGGTAATCGCCGAGACGTGCACAAATATATTTTCACCACCCCATTCTTCGGGTATCACTTCGAGCGCAGCCAGTTCGTTCTTGACCCGATCCGGATCGGCATTTTCTTTATCGATTTTATTTACTGCAATGACGATAGGAACATTAGCCGCACGCGCGTGTTCAATCGCTTCTTTAGTTTGCGGCATCACACCATCATCGGCAGCGACCACCAGTACGACGATATCGGTCGCCTGAGCACCACGAGCACGCATGGCCGAAAAGGCTGCGTGTCCTGGCGTATCGAGGAAGGTGACAATACCCTGATCGGTTTCAACGTGATAGGCACCGATGTGCTGGGTGATGCCACCCGCTTCACCCGATGTAACCCGTGATTTACGAATATAGTCGAGTAGCGAAGTCTTACCATGATCGACATGTCCCATGATAGTCACAACCGGTGGGCGCGATACTTTTTCGGCGCCGGACTGCTCAACCTTTTCGATGAGTTTTTTCTCAAAATCTTCCTTACTACTGGCCGCTACAACAGTATGTCCCATCTCTTCGACCACCAACGTTGCAGTATCCTGGTCCAGGATCTGGTTGATGGTAGCCATAGTGCCCATTTGCATCAGAACCTTGATTACATCGCCCGCCTTAATTGCCATGCGTTGGGCGAGATCGGCGACCGAAATCACTTCCGGCACTTCGACATTGCGCACCACCGGTGCAGTAGGTTTTTCGAAGGCGTGCAAATTATTATGATCGACCACCTGGCGCTGGCCCTTTTTGAATTTTTGCTTACGACTACCCTTGCTACCGCCATCTTTGACATGCAGCTCTTTACGACCATAACGTGTATGTTTGTCTTCACCGCGCTTGCCACCAGGTTTTGCAGTAGCTTTTTCGCTCGCTGCAGCGGCTGCGGCAGCAGCTTCGTTGGCTGCGCGCGTGGCTTCTTCGAGTGCAGTCTGGGCCGCCTGTGCGGCAATGACTTCAGCAGCGGCCGCCTGTTGCTTTTCTATAATTTTCTTCGCCGCTTCGACTTCTTCGAGACTCCTCTGGTAAGCTTTTTGTTCGGCTTCGGCCTGTTCCTGTTCCGTCTTGAGTCTTGCCGCTTCTGCTTCAAGCATGGCCGCTTCGGCGAACTTTTCGGCTTCTTTATCGACAATTTCCTGTTCGGCTAATGCTTCCTGTTGAGCCTCGATATTTTCCTCCTCTTCCCTGGTGCGCGCTTCCTCGGCTTCGACATCGGCGCGTCGAACATAAGTGCGTTTCTTGCGCACCTCTACATTGATGGTTTTAGTTGTTGCATTTCGACCTGAGACACCGGCAACTTTCAACTCCGACTTACTCTTGCGCTTCAGGGTAATCTTTTTGGGACCACCCGACTCGGTTTTACCATGACTGGTGCGCAGCGATTCCAGCAGCTTCATTTTATCTTCATCCGAAATCGGATCATCCGCACCGGACACTTCGACGCCTGCCGCCTTCAATTGATCCAGCAGTTTTTCGATGCCGACACCGATGACTTCGGAAAGTTGTTTTGCTGTCACGTTTGACATGATTACCTGTCCTAATACATTGTATTATTTGTCGCTACTGCGATTGATCCACCAATTACTGACTACTCTCAGCTTCGGCAAACCAGGGCTCACGCGCTTTCATAATAAGCGTCGCTGCGAACTCTTCATCGATACCATCGACTTCTATGAGTTCATCGGTCGATTGCTCGGCCAAATCTTCCATGGTGCATATACCACGATGTGATAAGGTTTGTGCTAATTCCGGGGTCATAAATTCCATAGTTAGCAAATCTTCCTGCGGCTCGCCAGCTTCGGCAGTTTCCTCGCTCGCAATCGCCATGGTCAATAGCGCATCGCGGGCGCGACCACGTAATTCCTGCACGATTTCCTCATCGAACTCTGCTATCTCAACCAGTTCAGATTCAGGAATATACGCCACCTCGTCGATAGTTGTCAGTCCTTCCTGCACCAGAATGATGGCCACCTCTTCATCAACATCGAGCTGATTCATGAAATTTTCAACCAGTTGGCGCGATTCGCCTTCCGATTTTTCCTCGGCGGCGGCTTCATCCATCACATTCAATGTCCAGCCGGTTAACTGACTGGCGAGTTTGATATTTTGACCACCGCGTCCAATCGCCTGAGATAACTTCTCTTCGGGTACAGCAATATCCATCGAGCCGGATTCCTCGTCGATAACGATAGAAGCTACTTCAGCCGGAGACATCGCGTTCACCGCAAACTGTGCAGGATTCTCATCCCACAAGATGATATCAACCCGCTCACCGGCGAGCTCATTCGATACCGACTGTACGCGCGAACCACGCATACCGACACAAGCACCGACGGGATCCATACGTGCATCGTTACTCTTTACCGCGATCTTGGCCCGCATGCCTGGATCACGCGCTGCGGATACAATTTCGATCAAATCCTGCCCAACTTCAGGAACTTCGAGGTTAAACAGCTCGATTAAAAACTCCGGTGCAGTTCGGCTAATGAAAAGCTGCGGGCCGCGTACTTCAGAAGCAATTTTGTAGAGAAAGCCACGTACTCTATCACCAGGCCGAACCGATTCCCTCGGGATCATTTCTTCACGCGGGATAAATCCTTCGGCGTTATCGCCAAGATCAACATAAACATTACCACGCTCAACACGTTTCACCTGTCCCATTACCAACGAGCCTTCACGGTCTGAATAGGCGTCAATCACCTTGCGGCGTTCGGCTTCGCGTACTTTCTGTACTATGACCTGCTTGGCGGTTTGCGCGGCAATACGGCCAAATTCTACCGACTCGATTTGCTCTTCGACAAAGTCACCCAGCTGGATTTCCGGGTCATCAATTTGTGCTGCTTCCAGCGTAATTTGATGCAGCGGCTCTTCGAGACCACCATTTTCGCCGGGTTCACAAACTTCCCAACGTCGGTAGGTATCATAGTCACCAGTCTTGCGGTCGATATCGACACGGACTTCGATATCCTTCTGATATTTTTTCCGCGTTGCGGACGCCAGAGCAGCTTCGATCGCCTCGAAGATAATCTCAGGGTCGACACCTTTCTCATTCGAAACCGTATCTGCAACTAATAGAATTTCTTTGTTATCCATCGTCGTTTCTCGCAATATCAATGGTTATCTGGCTAGTCGACTAAACCTGTCCGACCAGATTTGCTTTACCAATGTCAGCTAACGGTAACTGATAAGTTTCACCGTCAACCTCAATCTCAATCAAATTGGGTTTAACCACACCCTGTAATACACCCTTGAAATTTCGACGCCCATCTACCGCAATGGCCATCTTGATTTTCGCAGCCTGACCGCAATATCGCTGATAATCTTCAAGTTTAAACAACGGTCGGTCGAGTCCAGGCGAAGAAATTTCCAGGTCATATGCCTGTTGTATTGGTTCTTCGACATCCAGAATACCGCTTATCTGGTGACTAATACTCGCGCAGTCGTCAAGGCTGACACCATCATCATGGTCAATATAAACGCGTAAAGTGCCGTGACCACTGCCACCACTAAACTCCACGCCAACCAGTTCATAACCCATTGATTCAACGACTGGTTCAAACAATTCGGTTAAATCCTGCACGTCAAAACTCCAATAAAAAAGGCCCATAAGGGCCTTCCGAACTGTCTATCGACTGCTTCCTGGAACACTATCCATCAATAGTCAGACAAAAATTTTGGTAGCGGGGGCTGGATTTGAACCAACGACCTTCGGGTTATGAGCCCGACGAGCTA
>JAAENK010000157.1 GCA_024224415.1 Gammaproteobacteria bacterium
ATAGCGTTGATGATTCCAATGTTCATGAATAGTTTTCGTCATAAAGCCTGGCTCGGAGCATTTGTACTTTTCATCTACCCGGTGATTGGTTTTTACTTACTTGCCGGCGGTGTGTTTGGTTTACCCAAGGTTGAGACGACGCAGTGGGGTGGGTTGTCACTGACGCTGATAATATCGATTGTCGGTATCGTGGGGTCTTTCCCGATCGGGTTGCTACTGGCGTTGGGTAGACGTTCGAAAATGCCCGCGGTGAGTACCTTTTGCACTGGTTTTATCGAGCTTTGGCGTGGTGTACCACTGATAACCGTACTATTCATGTCGTCCGTCATGTTTCCGCTATTCCTTCCAGAAGGTGTTAACTTCGATAAGTTAATTCGTGCGCTGGTAGGTGTTACGCTATTTACCTCAGCTTATATGGCTGAAACCGTCCGAGGTGGATTGCAGGCAATTCCCAAAGGTCAATATGAGGGTGCCGAGGCGCTTGGACTGTCATACTGGAAATCCATGAGTTTCATCATACTACCTCAGGCCTTAAAGCATGTTATTCCAGGCATTGTTGGTAACTGTATCGGCCTGTTTAAAGATACTACCCTGGTACTGATCATTGGATTATTTGATTTTCTCGGTATCGTACAGGCTGCGACAACTGATCCCAAGTGGCTGGGTTATGCGGTTGAGGGTTACGTTTTCTGTGCGTTTGTTTACTGGGTATTCTGCTTTAGTATGTCGCAGTTCAGTCAATTGATCGATCGCAAGCTGCATACTGGCCACAAGCGCTAGTTATAATAAATTTTCTATTTC
>JAAENK010000158.1 GCA_024224415.1 Gammaproteobacteria bacterium
AGCAGCGCAGTGAAGAGAGGTTGTAGTTATCAAATTCCGGGTGATTGAGCATAAACAGGTACATGGTGGGCACCCCTTCGAACAATGTGGCTTGGTGATTCTCGATACTTTGCAGGATCGTCTTCTCTTCAAAGGCAGGGTGCAGTACTAAAGTCATGCCGTTTTGTATGGCGCCACTCATCACCACGTTGCCGTACACATGTGGACACGGTAAAGCGGTTACGATGGTATCCTTGTCGCTGCGCTGATGCATCAATGCTGTCATGGCCACGTTCAATAGGATATTTTTGTGTGATAGGCAGGCACCTTTAGGATGCCCTGTGGTGCCGGATGTGTAGCCGATCGTAGACAGTGAATCGGAATCAATGTCGCCGATCTGAAACTCATCATCGCTACCGGCGAGAATCTTGTTGAAAGACAACAGTCCTTCGGGCAGCGTCTCATCGCTAAAGGCAATTAGCTCCTTGACCTTCGATTTTTCCTTAACGCCCTGAATAGAAAGCGCTTTGTCATGTGATGCGATGATGACCGTGGAACCACAATCGTTCGCCACGAACTCAACCTCTCCAGGTGTCAGCATCACATTGATGGGATTGATCACCGCACCTGTCTTGAGGGCACCGTAATAGCTGACAATCCACTCCCAGCAGTTACCTGAGTATAACGTCACTCGATCGCCAGGCTTGACGCCTAGCTTAACGAGTGCATTGGCACAGCGATTAGACAGGGTATCGAGTTCATTAAAGGACAACGTTCGGTCCGGTAGGATAAGTGCCGTCTTATCTCCATAGCGTCGTGCTGCCGAGGCTGGAATTTCCCCAATTGAATTGATCAAATCATTTCCCCCAGGCTTTGTTAAGAGTGATGGTGCTCCAATTGGTATATTCCATCAATCCATGCAAAGAATTTTCGCAACCGATACCGGATTGCTTGTGGCCACCAAATGCTTGATAGGGTGAGTACTGGTGTATTTCGTTTAGCCAGACAGTGCCCGCATCCAGTTGACTGCCGATACGCTGCACGGTTTCAGTATCATTCCCCCAAACTGATGCGCCCAAACCGTACCGTGTGTCATTGGCCCGCTTGATGACATCGTCCTCATCCGACCATTTTAATAGTGGCACAATTGGCCCGAATGGTTCCTCTGTTACGATACGGGAATCCTCCGGCGGATTATCAATGATGGTGATCGGAATAAACCAGCCTTCAGCATTTTTATCGACATCGCCACCCAGTGCGAATGTGTATCCGTTTGCAGCACAGTCATCAATATATTCATTGACCTTTTCGTATTGAGGCTGGTTTTGTATCGGCCCCAGGGCAGTATCCGCATCGGCGCCATTGCCGACTTTCATTTCCTTGGCAAATTCAACCAGTGCATCGCGCACATTGTCATAGACATCCTCGTGGATATAGATCCGCTTAATTGAGTTGCAAAACTGTGCATTATTTTGATAAGTGCCCCAAAAGAGTTCCGCTGCGATCGTTTGCGGGTCAACATCCGGCAGCACAATGGCCGGGTCGTTGCCGCCAAGCTCAAGTGTCAGGCGCTTTAAGTTGTCTGCGGCTGAGCGCATAACATGCTTGCCTGTATCCGTGTGACCGGTGAAAGCGATTTTGTCGATGCCTTCGTGCGCTGTCATCCATTTACCCAATTCATCGCCACCGCTAATAACATTAAACACGCCAGGTGGCAGGATATCCTGGCAAATCTCGCCGAGCTTCAACGTGCACAGTGGCGTATACGGAGATGGTTTAATCACAATGCAGTTTCCGGTTAAGATTGCTGGCGCAATTTTCCAGATCGCCAGTAATATAGGAAAATTCCACGGTGTAATTCCGCCGACAACACCCAGCGGTGAAAAACGGGTAATAACACTCCGATCGTCAGAATCCTCGACGACTTCATCCGGCAAAGATTGCTTGGCGATTTCAGCACACCAGGCTGCGGATCCTAAAATCTCCCACTCTGCTCCTGCCCTCGGCTTGCCCTGTTCTTTTGTCATAAGCGCCATGAACTCTTCGGCATGGTCAGCAATAGCTTCCCCGATGGCCGCCACAGCCGCCTGACGCTCCGCAAGTGGCGCGGTACTCCAGGTTTTAAAGGCCCTGCGTGAGGAAGCAACAGCGTCATCAAGATGTTCTTTATCGGCATCGGGAACATTTGCGATGATATCTTTAGTTGCTGGATTAAAGGCGTCTAACGTCTTGTTTGTAGCAACTGATTTGCCATCTATTGTCATTACATATTGATTATTAAAGTCGGTCATTCTTAAGATTCTCCATTTGATCGAATTACTACTTAATTACTTAATTCAGTTTTATACGCAATTAGTTCGCGGTATTTACCTTGCATTTCCCAGGTTCC
>JAAENK010000159.1 GCA_024224415.1 Gammaproteobacteria bacterium
ATTTGTAATCCGGCTGGTAATAATGTCCCGATCAATCGCCAGCGAAAGTGCGCGACGCAGTTGCAGATTATTTTTAAACGGTTCACGCGTCATATTGAAGCCAAAATAATAGCTACCAAGATACGGTGAAATAACCAGCTGATCTGCAAGATTTTCACGAATCCATGGTAACTGCTGATACGGTATCTCTTCGGTAATATCGAGTTCATCTGCGCGAAACCGCTTCAGCTCTGCATCCTGATTCTCGATTGAATAGTAGTACACGCTATCTATCGTCGTGGCGGCATTGTCCCGATAAAATTTGTTACGAATAAGCTTTATGTGGGATTGGACGACCCATTCATCCAGTGTATAAGCGCCATTACCGATCAGGCGGCCCTCACGTGCAAACTGATTACCGTATTGCCCAACCGAAGCGCGATGTACCGGATACGTCGTAGAATGAGTCAGCAGGCCGAGCAAATAAGCGGTAGGCCGCTGCAACCTGATAACCAGTGTTAATGCATCCAGAGCTTCGACGCCAAGTTCCTCGGGTGATTTTTCACCCGTGATGACCTCCATTGCATTTACGATTGGCTCCAGGATGCTCGA
Source organism: Gammaproteobacteria bacterium (assembly GCA_024224415.1). Classification (GTDB taxonomy): domain Bacteria; phylum Pseudomonadota; class Gammaproteobacteria. The sequence continues at coordinate 592 of JAAENK010000159.1, forward strand.
GTAGTGCGACATCGTTGCCGGATCAGTGCTCCGTCGCAAACTAAATACAAAATCCTCTGCCGTAAGCGGGTCG
>JAAENK010000160.1 GCA_024224415.1 Gammaproteobacteria bacterium
AATGATGTACCTGTTAGTTTTATAGTACAACTGATATTAAATGCCTCAGCAGGTACAATTCCCAGGTTTTTTAAATTTGTATCTCTTTTATCAAGGCTAAATACTAATGAGTAACATGTTGTTTGATGGTTTGTTTGAAAAGGCTGATCCTCACAAAATCTTCGCCGATCTTGGTTCCGAGCACTATATTTACTACTCAGAGGTGCTTCTTCAGTCAGCGGCAATTGCTAATGTACTTATCGAGGCAGGAGTTAAGGTTGGTGACCGGGTAGTAGCACAGGCGCCCAAGTCTATGGATGCGCTTATGCTGTACCTGGCATCGATCAGGGTTGGGGCAGTGTATGTGCCGCTCAATACTGCATATACTGTCAATGAGGTTGAGTACTTTTTGCGAGATGCCAACCCCCGTGTTTTTGTTTGCGACCCGAAACAATCCGAACTCTACGCAACACTCGCCGAAACTCTCGATATTCATCTCGAAACTTTAGGCGATGACCCCAGTTCGGCTGGAACACTGTTGCAAAAGAGTAATGAGGCATCAACTGAGTTTAGCAACGTGGTAAGAAAAGGGGGTGATTTAGCCGCTATATTGTACACATCTGGTACCACAGGTCGCTCCAAGGGGGCGATGCTCACCCAGGGCAATTTGTTATCAAATGCCGAATTGTTAACCAGCTACTGGAAATTTACACAGAGAGACTGTCTGCTGCATGCCTTGCCTATCTTTCATACGCATGGGCTGTTTGTCGCCACCAATATCGTTCTTAAAGCGAATGCTTCGATGATATTTTTACCACGGTTCGATATCGACCAGATAATCGCAAGTTTACCCAAAGCCACAGCTATGATGGGTGTGCCTACCTTTTATACCAGATTACTTGATGATGAACGCCTGACCAAAACACTAGTGTCAAATTTCCGTCTTTTTATATCGGGTAGTGCGCCACTGTTAGCGGAAACGCATACCGCATTTGAAGTCAGGACCGGATTCCGAATTCTGGAACGCTACGGCATGACTGAGACCAACATGAATACCTCGAATCCTTATAACGGGCAACGCAAGCCGGGAACCGTCGGCCCCGCCTTGCCCGGTGTCGAGGTCAGGATTACCGATTCAGAAACCTGCACCAGCCTCGCGCAGGGAGAAACCGGCATGATCGAAGTACGTGGTCCGAATGTGTTTAGGGGTTATTGGCAAATGCCGGAAAAGACAGGTGAAGAATTGCGTGATAATGGATTTTTTATTACCGGAGATCTGGGTTATTTCGATGAAGATGGCTATTTACAGATTGTCGGACGCAACAAGGACCTGATTATCTCCGGTGGCTATAACATTTATCCTAAAGAGGTTGAGTTGGCGCTCGATGAAGATGAATCGATTCTGGAATCGGCGGTGATCGGTGTGTCGCATGCCGATTTTGGTGAGGCAGTGGTTGCAGTGGTTGTTGCGGCGAAAGACATACCCATCGATAAAGATCAAATATTAACATCGATAAGCCGCAAACTGGCCCGCTTTAAACAGCCGAGGGATATATTCGTGGTGGATCAATTGCCCCGTAATGCTATGGGAAAAGTACAGAAAAATCTGTTACGCTCGCAATTTAAATCGACATTTATTGCAATCTGACACAGATCGGCACCGTAGCCTGGTTCTGTGTAGGAATTCAGTCTAAATTTAAACATTAAGGGGAACGGTTTTGGATGCTACTAAAATGCAAGTAACGCTCAAATCTTCGCATTTATTATCCAGGTTATCAGAAGCGCAGCTCGAAGGTGTGCGCAAACACGCTCATTTCTCAGAACTGGACGAGGGTAAAGCACTATTTTGCCAGGGCGATGACGTTAGTTCCTTTTATCTGGTTATTAGCGGCAAAATAAAGCTTTTCAGGGTGTCGCAGGAAGGTAAGGAAAAAGTCGTCGATATTGTTCATCCAGGTGATACCTTTGCCGAAGCGTTAATGTTCATGGATCAACCTATATATCCGGTGAATGCAACTGCTTTGACGAATTGTCAGGTGCTTGGAATCAACGTCAGGCATTTCAAGAATATGCTCAGAGATTCGGTGGATACCTGCTTTTTGTTAATGGCTTCGATGAGTTCTCGTTTACGTGGGCTAATACAGGAAATCGATACCTTAAGCTTGAATACCGGCACCGTGCGTATTGTTACTTATTTGTTACAACATGCGCCCGAGGACAAAGACTGTTTTGACCTCGATATCGCAAAAAGTGTTATCGCTTCACGCTTATCGGTGAAGCCTGAAACCTTTTCGCGGATACTAAAAAACCTGCATACACAAAATATTCTGACCATCAGCGGTCGAAAAGTGACTATTCATGATCGCAAAGCATTGATCAGTATTTCGCCAGCAAATGAGTTATTTGACATTAATACCAGGGCTGATTTACCCATTGCCCAGCCTTGTCCGTCACGTACGAAACCTTAAAGAGAGTTCTGGCCTGAAGCCTTTTGCCGACGGTATGGCGTGACTTCGATACGCTGTGGCATATCGACGACACCAATCTCAGCATCATCAAGGTAGCAGCCGGGATCCTCCGCCCAGGGATTGCCAGTGAGTTGCCAGGCACGGGTTCTTGAGTTGCCACCGCATATATTCAAGTGTCTACATTCGGCACAACGCCCTTCGAGTGGGCGTTGTTTAGCCTTTAAACCTGCCATCAATGGATCGGAAACATCCTGCCATATTTCGGAAAATGGTCGCTGCTTAACACTGCCTATACAGTAGTCCCACCACATTGTATCTGGATGTACCGTGCCAAGATTATCGATGTTGGAGATATTGACTCCTGAAGCATTGCCACCCCAGCGTAGTAACTGCTGATGCAGGGTATCCACATGATCCGGTAGGTGCTGTTTAGCCCAGTGCAACAGGTAAACGCCGTCGGCGTCATTGTTGCCAGTGACGAATTCACGGCGCTGCCCAGACTGTACGTCTTGCCAACAAGTCTCGAATAACAGGTCCATGGCATCGCGTGTCATTTGATAGTGCAGGTCACTGCTGCGGTTACGGTTGCCACGACCGGCATAATTAAGATGTGAGAGATAAAATTTATCGATAGCTTCGTTACGCATCAGTTGTAGTAAATCGGGCAAATCACTGGCGTTATCCTGGGTCAGGGTAAAGCGCAGGCCAACCTTCAACCCCGTTTCCTGGCAGAGTCGGATGCCAGCTATTGATTCGTCGAATGCACCTTGCTTGCGGCGAAAATAGTCATGGGTTTCACGCATACCATCGAGGCTGACGCCGACATAGTCGTAGCCAATTTTTGCGATATCATCGATGCTGTTTTTATCTATCAAAGTCCCGTTACTAGATAAGCCGACATAAAACCCCATTTCCTTCGCACGGCGTGATATATCGAAAATATCCGGCCGCATCAATGGCTCGCCACCGGACAGAATTAACACCGATACGCCGAAGGACTTTAAGTCATCCATTACCGCGTAAACTTCGTCTGTAGTCAGTTCACCTTCAAAATCGATATCCGCCGAAGTTGCGTAACAATGCTTGCAGGCCAGGTTGCAGCGTCGAATTAAATTCCAGATCACTACCGGGCCCGTACCCATCATTACCGGTTTGGGCTTTGGCGCAACCGTGGCTCCTTTCGACAGTGCATGTAAATAACGACTTAAACGAAACATATCAGGCCACCAACCTTAGACCGGATTTCTTTAATATGGCTGAGCTAAACAGTACCTCGTGTTGTTGGCAAGCTTTGCCCAACATCGTCGATATTTGTTGTACCTTGCTGTGGACTTCATCATGATGATGACCATGCACCATGGCAAACAGGTTATAAGACCAAATCGGTTCGCAGCGCGGGCGCTGATAGCAGTGACTGACAAAATCTAGCTGGCCGATTTTTTCACCGAGTCGTTCAAGCTGGTCATCGTTAACATTCCATACCGACATGCCGTTGGCGCGTAAACCGAGCTGATAGTGATTGGGTACTACACCAACTCGACGGATGATACCGCTATCGAGCATTCGCACAAAACGAGCTATGACCGTTTCAGCATCACAGTTAAGCAGATGCGCGATTTCGGTGAATGGAGTCGGAACCAGCGCCAATCCCGCCTGGCTGGATCTAATAATCTCCCGGTCAAGGCCGTCGATTTCGCCAACCTGTTGTCTTGATGATTCAAAAGAGCGAGTGCTGACTTTACCCTGGTCGTCCAGCTCCAACCACAGACCGACATAAAACTCCCGTATTTTAGGAAAATTATATACCTTCAAACCTGTCATGGATTGAATGGTTGAAATGGTATCGCCGATGCCATCGGTAGTTTCGGTGGCAATCACAAACCACATATTCAAATTATGCTCTCTGCGATAATTATGCGCCACTTCGGCCAGGCTATTGACCTGATCCGTAACGCGGTCAAAATCCTGTTCCGCGACTGACATTGCCGCAAGTGTGAGACCGCCGCCAAGACAACCGGCATTGAATAGTGGTCCGAAACGGCTCAATGTTTTGTCTGATAGCATATTCCGGATACTGTCGATCATTTCGTTTTCATTGCTATTTAACTGCTTCGCCATCTCGGCAAAGGGGCGTTCGACAATGGGAAAGCCACCCTGGTAGTGATTGATAATTTGTCGATTTAATTCATGCATGGTTCGCCTGCCTGCGATAGCTCGCCCCGCGCTGTTTGAAGCAACGTTTACTGAAGAGAATTTCGTGCTGGATATCCGCCAGGTCACAATGCTCAACAATGAACTCGACCTGTTGGCGAACATCATCATGGTTCTGACCATGGATCATGCAGAACAGATTGTAAGACCAGTCGGGCAGGCGTCGTGGACGCTGATAGCAAAGCGTGACGAAGTCGTATTGACCGATGCATTGGCCGATTTCGTTGATGCGTTCATCGGGAACATCCCATACCACCATGGCATTGGCCTGATAACCGAGATTACGGTGGCGCACTACTACGCCGAAGCGCTTAATATCGCCGCGTTGGTTCAGGCGTTGTATGCAGTCGATTACCTTTGCCTCGGAGCAGTCCAGTTTTTGAGCGATGGCACGATACGGTTGCTTCACCAATGGCAGGCCCTGGCTCAGTATCTCGATCAGGGCTTTTTCGAATTCTGGTTTAATAACACTCATGTCCATTGCATTTTAAACCCCAGATCGATGAAGTAATCCTGCAACATTGGCAGATCGAGAACGCTGTAACCGCAGCGCTGTTCGATGCTTTTTAATGTTTTGGCAAGTTCATCGCTGTCAGCGGCTACCACCACAAACCAGAGGTTGAATTGATGTTCGCGCTCGTAATTGTGATTAACCTGATCGAATTCGTTAACAATCGCTGCGACTTCATCTATCTTGTTTTCGGGCACCGCCATCGCTGCCAGAGTGCTCACACCAACGCGGTTGGGACGAAATACCGCACCTATGCGGCTGATCGCCCCCTCTGACTGCAATCGTCGCAGGTTTTCGATCACCGTGGTCTCGTAAACACCAATCTCCCTGGCGATGTCGGCGTAAGGGTTTGTTGTCAACGGCAAGCCATCCTGGAAGTCATTCAACAGACGTTGCTCGAGTTTGGAGTACTGTTTCATAGGCCGATCCGGTGCGCACGTGCGGTAAAAAATATGCCGCTGGGTTTTTTTGCCGGTAAAGCGGCTTTGCGCTCAAAAGTATTGGTATCGTATACTTCGACACGATCCTCATCGCGCACTGACAACCAGACTTCTTCACCGCGTGGTTCGAACTCCATATGCAATACACCCTTGCCGGGTTTAATTTGTTTAACCACTGCCAGTCGCTGGGTATCGATGATTTGAATGGTATCGTTATTGGGCAGGGCGAAATTCACCCAAACCTGTCTGCCATCGGGTCGTGCCATCACAAAAATCGGTTGACCGTGTACCTTGATGCGTGCGGCTTCGCTCCAGTTGAGCATATCGATCACCAAAACCTCATGACGGCCCACGGCAGGCACGAAAGCCAGATTACCGGCCACTGCCCAGCCTTCCAGATGCGGCATTTTATACACCGGCAGCTTTTCTTCGCCCCTGCCATAATTCGGCAGTATGCGCTTAACGCCCTTGTCAAGATCCCATAAATCCAGCAGGGCCATGCCATCTTCGCCGAACAAACCTGCAATATAGTAACGACCATCGCCGGTAATCAATGCATCGTAAGGATTCAAGCCGATAGCTTTAAACTTTTGAATAGCAGGATTGTTTTGATCGGACATATCCAGCACCCAGATTTCACCGGCATCCCAGAGTGAAAATACGAATTTCTGTCCAGGTGAATCGACCAGGCCAATGACCTTGGAAGTCTGTTGTTTGTCGCCATATGTCGAGGGTATATCGGCAACCAGTTCCAGAGTCTCAGCATCGAATATTTTAACGCCGCCGGGCTTATAGTTTGATACTGCGACCAGTCGGCCATCCTGAGAAATCGCGCCACCGATGCTATTACCCGACTGTAGTGTCCTTGCAACCAGCGTTGCCGAGAGGATATCGATCTTGCTCAGGCCACCATCACGCCCGAACACATAAGCGAACTGGGCATCGCGTGAATACACGATAGAGGCATGCGACAAGTCTCCCAGGCCGTTAACGCGGGCAAGGCTGGTGTTGTTGCTGGTTTCGACAATTTGTACGCTACTATCGGCGCGCTCGATCAATACCCCCAGATCGCCAGTGCCACGTGCATGGATAGCCGTGCTCAGCAATAGAGCGCTTAATAATAGATATCTCATTACAAATCGCCGCTCAACAGTCTGGCGGTAAGCCATGCGGCTTCCTGGTCTGACAAAAGCGGTCGCCAGGCGGGCATCGCGGTACCGGGACGTCCATCGAGAATAGTTGCAGTAATGAATGCAGCGGGTTTGTTCTTTAAACTGGTCGGCAACAGCGCAGGGCCGAGTCCGCCTTTCATAGTCAGGCCATGGCAAGAGCCACAATCCTGGATCAGCAGGTTGTTCAAATATTGCTGTCTACTGGGGGAAATGCTGCTATCGGCCGCTGCCCAGCACGATACCAACAGGCTAAGCGCGGATAATATCGAAGGTTTCATCCTCAATATTATGCATAGTTTTCGCACATTCACTTTGATACCAGTCAAGTTCATCACTTAAGGAAACAACCTGACCTACAATAATCATTACCGGAGATTCTAGTTGGGCCCTGGTTACTGCATCGTTCAGGTTGGCCAGAGTTGAGATGATTTTAACCTGATTGAGGGTTGATCCGCCATGTATTGCCGCCGCGGGTGTCGTATTGGCAAGTCCGGCATCTATGAGCTTTTGAGTGATGCTGAGTAAGTTCGATAGACCCATATAGATCACCAAACTGCATTCGGGATCCGCAATCTTGTCCCAGTTGATTTGTAACTTTTCATCGTCGTGCAAATGACCGGTTATGAAACGTACGCCATGGTTCATACCACGATGTGTCAGTGGAATGCCGCTGTAGGCGCTACAAGCGGTAGCGGCGGTAATGCCGGGGACAACATTAAACGGGATATTATGCTGTCTGAGGACTAATGCTTCTTCACCGCCACGACCAAACAGGTATGGATCACCTCCCTTGAGCCGCACCACACGGCGTCCGGACAGCGCCAGGTTGACGATAATCTCATTGATTTGATTCTGTGGCACACAATGCTTCCCGGCTGATTTTCCCACTGATATGCGACTGACACCGTGTGGGACTAATTGCATGATTTCGTTACTGACGAGCCTGTCATAAACAACGACTTCGGCATCCTGTAGGTACCGTAGTGCTTTGATAGTTAATAAATCGGGGTCGCCGGGGCCGGCGCCAACCAGTGAAACGAAACCATTATTCATGACTAATCAAAACCAAAATTTGATACACTGAATTATTGGTTGGCGCAGCACTTGTGTAATTGATTAAAGTCAAACAATCCCGCAATGGCACTCAGATAAAATAGCATGAGCAAATTTGATTAAGAGTATTAATTAAGAAGTGGAAAATACTGAACAAGTCGTACTACAACCCGTGAATGGAAATGAACACGATGGCCTGGTTACTGGGTTCTTTGCAGTGGGTATGGTGATCAATATATTACTGATAACAGCCTATTTTATCTGGGCAATAAAACAGTGGGGTAAAAAGGAAAAGCTGGATAGGTGAGTAAATACCAGGCTTATCCAGCAAAATACTGTTTTATTTTTTTGAATTGAGCGTGAATCGTGGAGGCGTAATGTGGTTGTGAAAAACTCGCAACCTGTCTGCCGAATGGGTCGACAAGGAAAATAGCGCTGGTATGAATTACGATATATTGCTCAGGGCTAGTTTCAGGTTCGATGATAAATCCTGCACCGAACTGTTTTGTAAAGCGTTCGATCTGCCTTTCGTTGGCAGTGGCGGCGATAAATTTTTGATTGAAATAGCCGACATAATCTGTCAGTTTTGCCACGGTATCGCGTTTCGGATCGACAGAAACGAAAACAACCTGAATATCTTCCAGTTCTCCCTGGTCATCCTTCAGTAAAGAATAAAACTGGTTCAATGTGTGTAACGTGTTAGGGCAAATATCCGGACAGGAAGTATAGCCAAAAAAAACAAAACTCCATTTGCCTAGAAATTCCTGGTCACTTAACGGGCCGCGACTGCTGTCCAGGGTGAGACCCTGCAATTGCTTAAACTGTGAGTTTATCACACCCAGTAGCTCAGGCGGCGGGGCGGGTCGCTTAACCTGCAACCAGGTGGCGAATATCACCAGCAAAAAAAAACC
>JAAENK010000161.1 GCA_024224415.1 Gammaproteobacteria bacterium
ATATGGTAATGGTAAGGCCGCTGGTAAAATTGTCGATTTTCTCATTCAATCACACTTGAATTAAAATTTTAAAAGAGACCGGAATCTACCTATGCCAGAATGGCTCGACGTGCTGCACAATCTTTTTTTTCGATATGCAAACCGGATAATTCCCCCGAAATGGTTTCTGTCGCACGTACCTTCAACAGATGAAATCACTTCATATACGGGCCGACTATCGATAGAAATTGTCAGTCATTGTTGGAACTATTCGCATTTACTGGCATATAACCTCAGTTCATTAGTCAATCATCCGCCAAAGGAAATTGACGTAACCATGACCGTTTTTTACTCTCCCGAAGATCAGGGTACGGTAAATATGCTTGAATATTTTTCCGGGTTTGACGTTCCCGGAGTAGAGTGGAATTGGCAGCAATTGCCAACCGACCAATTATTAAGGAGAGCAATCGGTCGTAACAAAGCGGCACTCGAAACCAGTGCAAACTGGATCTGGTACATCGATTGTGACCTGATTTTCCATGAGGGATGTCTGGACTCATTGGCTTCATTGCTGCAAGGGAGAAACGATGCCTTACTCTATCCAGAAACCGAGCAGATCACTTCGCTATTAGAGGATGAGAATCCGATTTTAAATAATGGTAGTAACCCAGAGATTGTTGAAATAGACCCATCGTTATTCCATATCAGATATATTCCAAGAGCTGTAGGAGCTTATCAAATAACCCACGGAGATATCGCCAGAGCCTGCGGCTATTGTAATCACATTCGAGTCTACCAGACTCCATCGCGCCACTGGCGTAAAACCTACGAGGATAGAACTTATAGATGGTTGCTAAGAACTCAGGGTGTAGTCATAGATATCCCAAATATCTATCGAATTCGGCATATCTCAAAGGGCAGATACAGCAAGGGAACTCATTTGTCGAAGTTGCGGAGTTTTATACGCGTGACAAAATCGAAACTGCATGAAAAGCGATCAGATAAAGGTTAGCCGAGTAATGAATCTAGACAATTCTTTTCTCGACAGAGCATTGGGGGTATTGATATTGATTTTCCCCCCGATGTTCATCTTGGTGCCCAATGGCGGGGATGTCGTGTTATTGGTTATGTTGGTGATCAGTCTGATATATCTCGTTATTAACAGGAGTAACATAATTTCGTACTCATACGAACAGAAATTTTTTTTAGTGGTAATTGGTGGATATCTTGGGTTGCAGTTACTGAATAATTTTTTTACCGGCTCGAAGGCTCTGGAAACAGATGGGATTGCCCTGTTTATAGTTTTGTTACCTCTATTCCACCATGTCAGAAAATCTGGTGTGAACCGAAATTATATAATCTATGGCATTCTTGCTGGAGCCTTTGCCTGCTTCCTGATTGCCATATACCAGAAATATATGCTCGGAATGCCTCGTGTAAAGGGTTTTTTTAAGATCATCGCATTCGGTGGTATTAGTATTACCATGGCACTGATGTGTTTCTGGGCGGCTATACTTGTTAAATCCAGAAAAATAAGTTTGCTAATGTTTTGCGGATTCGGGTTAGCCTGTTTTGCCTCCCTGCTTAGTGGTTCCAGAGGCCCCTGGTTGTCGGTTTTTAGTGGATTGGTGTTGTTGATCCTTTTTAATCCCAAAGCCTGGACTGTCAGGAAAAGGGTGATTATCACACTATCAGCCATTGTGCTGATATCATCTACTTATGCATTGCCAATTGTGCAAAAGCGCGTAGAGCTCGCAACATCGCAACTAGATGCTTATTTTTCTCAGGGATTGGTAAGTCCTTCTGTCGGTTTGAGACTCGAAGTCTGGCGTGCAGCTCTGGTCAGTGTTGAGGAGAATCCATGGTTGGGAATCGGGGCAGAAAACTTTAACGATAAGATAACTGACCTGATTAACAGGGGTAAAGCCGACCCAATACTAATGTCGAGGCTAGGTCATGTTCACAATGAGTATTTATTTGCTGCTTTGCACCGGGGAATCCCAGGACTGGTCTCATTGCTATTAATCTTCCTCGTCCCTCTTTATGCGTTTATAAGATATTACCATGAGGTAGGGGGCAGTGATCAGTTATTGCTCGGATACGGAATTGTTATGATTGTAAGCGGTATGACCATGTCATTAACAGATGTTTACTTCCAGCACCACCGGGAGTCGCTTTTCTTCGCCTTCTATACTTACCTTATTTATGGCCTGGTATTTTCAGGGTCAGGCAAAGGGAAAATAGAGAAAGATTTAGTGGAAAATTAGTCATAGGTGCTTATGAGCAAGCAAAACCAGTTAGCAAGATGCTACATCCTGCAGGACGAAAACGCCACCAACAAACTCGAACGACAGCATTTCGACACTGATTTTTGGCGCGATAAACCTGGTTTTAGCGAGCTTGATGGCGGGCGAGGCGGTAGTGCAAAAATCGAACTTCATGGGCAGGCGGCCGTGTTACGCCAGTACAGGCGTGGAGGATTGATCAGGCATATCTCCACAGATCGCTATATCTGGTTCGGGAAATTACGATCACGGCCCTGGCGCGAGTGGCAAATGCTACGACAAGCCAGCGAGGCCGGGCTGCCGGTCGCCAAACCACTAGGTGCCTGTGTCTGGAGGAGCGGATTGTTTTATCGCGCTGCGTTAATCACAGCTTTTCTCGAAGGCACGGAAACCCTCGCCGAGCGCCTGTCGGAGTCGATACTCGACCAGGGCATCTGGTTCCAACTGGGTAGTTTGTTAAAGAAGATGCAGTCGCTGGGATTTTATCACGCAGATTTGAATGCCAATAATTTACTCATCGATCAGGACTCAAAGATATACGTGATCGACTTTGATAAAGGTCGGATGATGAAAAAACTCGACAACTGGCAATGGTCAACACTTTATCGCCTGCAACGTTCGTTGGTTAAAATCGACCGTTTAAAAACCCTGAATTATCGCGACGACGACTGGCAGGCGTTGATGGATGGCTATCAGTCGAGTTTATAAGTAAGGTTTAATTTCCTCCAGGTAGGCATCCAGAATATCGGGTTGTTGTTGGGTCGATTTGCGTGCGCTGTCGCCCAGGATCTTTGCTTTTTCCGGGTTTGCCAGCAGGTCGCTATGTCTTCAATCTGGATAATACCATCGGCGAGCTGCTCTATATCGCCGCTAATATTTCAAATTACTATAGTGAGTTGATAGTTGTCGAGAATCTTATCATCAGGGGATCCTGATCTTTTGTACGAATTCCGTTAAGCCGGGGATGCTAGTCAATAGTGACAAACAAGTCTTTTTACCAGATACTTCGATCTTAAATTAAGATCGTCTAAATCGCTCCATGACCTTCGGCCTAAGACAGCTCGGTTTTACCAGGCACTATTTATGACTCAAAAAGCACACAACAAACTGCCCCTGGTCTATTCCTGTTCGGGTTGCTCCAATATTGCTCAATTGGCTAATCAAGTCGCTATCGAATTGGATCGTGAGCATATTGCGGAAATGTCATGCATAGCAGGGATTGGTGGTGGCGTGCCGTCGTTGGTGAAGAAAGCGAAGTCAGGGCGCAAAATCATTTCTTTAGACGGTTGCCATTTACACTGTGTAAAAAACTGTTTGTCAAAACATAATATCGAGCCAGGTTATCATTACACGCTTACGGATTATGGTATTAAGAAAAAACACCATATGGATTTTTCACCAGAGGATGTCAGTGATATTAAAAGTCGAGTGATTGATGATATTGATGTAGAGGAAGCGGGTTAGTTTGTCATTGCCGCTCGAAGATCGTAATAACTATTTGTTACGCGATAGAATTCTGCCTGCCAGTTTCCCGATAAAAGATCGGGTAAGCCGAATTTTTTTCTTCAACGAAAATCTATTGGCAGAGTTAAATATAGTTTCGATATTTTCAATTGCGATTTCGTCTTTCTCATCAATTTTCCCATCGATGGTGGCCATGTTCCTGAGGAAACCCAGAATCTCCTGCGACATGATCCTGAAATTACAGTCGGGATTCTCAGCGGTAAAGTCGGCGATAGTTTGTGCCAGCTCCCTGATGGATAATTCGCTCAGGTTTGATTCGATGTATTTGATTCCTTCTTCGGCAAACCCGGCGTCGTAGCCCCATTCTTTTATGAAGTAATGGTGGATTTGTTGGCGCTCAGTATCGTTAATGTCGCCCTTTTTCTCGACAACCTTTAGCGCTAATGGCGCGAGTAAATCAAATAATCCTAGCGCCAGAACATCGAGCGGGGTATTGATGAAATTCGGTACTACGGTGAGTTTGTTGGCAGTTGTTTTTTTCAGGTGTCTGGTGATGCCGAGCCATGCACCGCCGGTTACTACTCCTGCAGCGATGACCCAGCCAACTGGGGTAACCGCCGCGCCAAAACCCAATGCAGCTAAAAAGCCGGTGGGTGCAAAAAATGTCGTTGCCACAACTGAGGATTTTGCCACCACTGCGGCTGTGGTTGCGGCGCCGGCGACGTCCCAGACCTGGATTACTGCATTCTTAACTTTCAGCGATTTATAGGCTTCCTCACCAATCGCAAGTTTGGCCTTGAAATTCAAAGGTTCGGCGATAATCGTTTCGATATCCAGAAACCAGTCTTTTGGGTCTTGATTGTTCATTTAATGAGTCAAGCTGAGTACTGGCGTATTATACTACAGCCGTCATGAATGAAGCACTTACCCAACCCCTGAATCTAACCGCTACCACAGTCGGAATTTTTTGCGTTTTTATATTTGTGCTAGCTTATGCACTGGTGATGGCGGAAGAATTCACACTGCTGCGAAAATCCAAACCGGTGATTATTGCGGCTGGTGTCATCTGGGCTGCGATTGCCTGGGTATATCAACAGCATCCCGGCATGGAAGCAATGCCGGAGCGGGTGCTTCGACATAATTTGCTCGAATATACCGAGTTGATGTTGTTTCTGTTGGTAGCGATGACTTATATCAATGCGATGCAGGAGCGTAATATTTTCGAAGCGCTTCGATCAAAGTTGGTGAATGCCGGGTTTGGTTTTCGTGCACTGTTCTGGATCACCGGTATTCTGGCATTTTTTATTTCACCGCTAGCGGATAATTTAACCACGGCGTTGCTGATGTGCGCCGTCGTCATGGCGGTAGGGGGTGACAACAATCGGTTTGTATTGCTTGGCTGTATTAACATCGTGGTTGCTGCCAATGCCGGTGGTGCCTTCTCTCCATTTGGCGACATTACGACACTCATGGTGTGGCAAAAAGGCATAGTGGCATTTGAAGGGTTCCTGGTTTTGTTTGTTCCATCGGTGGTGAATTATCTGGTGCCCGCCGCATTGATGCACTTTGCGGTGCCAGATCAGAAACCAGAAGTCGACGGACAGCCTGTGTTCATCAAACGTGGTGCAAGGAGAATTGTTTTGCTGTTTCTGGCGACTATCGTATCGGCGATATGCTTTCATAGTTTCCTGCATCTACCACCGGTGATTGGCATGTTAACCGGTCTGGGTTATCTGAAAGTGTTTGGCTATTACCTGAAAATAACGCATGGAAAACGCTCCATAGTTAATGGTATGGATACAGCGCAATCCGAGGTAGGTGATGTGGTTCCTTTTGATGTTTTTAAATCCGTTGCCAGGGCGGAGTGGGACACCCTGTTGTTCTTTTACGGTGTTGTACTTTGCGTCGGTGGATTGGGGTTCCTCGGCTATCTAGCGATGGCATCGGAACTCATGTACAGTCAGTGGGGCGCGACATACGCCAATGTTTCGGTTGGTGTGCTTTCTGCGATTATCGATAATATTCCAGTGATGTTTGCAGTGCTGACCATGTTGCCCGATATGTCACAGGGTCAATGGTTGTTGGTCACACTCACAGCTGGGGTAGGTGGATCGCTATTGTCCATCGGCTCCGCTGCCGGAGTCGCGCTGATGGGGCAGGCGCGGGGTCAATATACCTTCTTCGGGCATTTGAAGTGGACACCGGCGATTGCATTGGGTTATGCAGCGAGTATTGCTGTTCATTTCTGGATTAATGCAGGTTTATTTGTATAAGGTTTTGCAAATATGTGGAAAATCACTTTTACAGTATTGACGGTTCTTGTGCTTGGCGCCTGCGGCACTGTTCAACAGCCACCACTACAGGCGCAGAAACGCTATTACATTGTGCAGACAGGTGATAATTTCGAATCGGTGGCTTTTTCCTTTGAAATATCGACCAGCCGGCTTCAAACAGCCAATCCCTGGCTAAGCCCTTCGAACATCTCTCCTGGTATGCGTTTGACCATACCGCGTGATAATACGCCGACCGTGGGACTCAGCTCCGGGTTCATCTGGCCATTGAGCAGGATCGATATTTCATCCAGTTTCGGCTACCGGGGTGGAGATCTACATACCGGTATCGATTTACGCGCGCCCTCTGGCACCAAAATTTATGCCTCTGCTACCGGTCGGGTGGCTTACTCAGGGACTAAACGAGGTTATGGCCGCATGATTGTGATCGATCATGGCGCCGGTATCGAGACGGCTTATGCGCACAATATGCGGAATCTGGTAAATGTCGGTCAACAGGTGAAGCAGGGCCAGGTCATCGCCACGGTGGGCAGGTCGGGCAATGCCACCGGTTATCATGTGCATTTTGAGGTTCGCCGACTGGGTAAGCCGATCAACCCGGTTGACCAGGTTGACGCTCGTTTATGACTTCCTGCACTTATTTTTGTGCAATGCAGCATTTTTGTTGACATACCCCTCGTTAACCCCTATATTAGCCATATTGTTGCACTGCAACATTAGCTTTTAGCCCAATTTTTTAACATTTAGATAGAGGAAATACCCATGTACGAAGATTTCGTAAAATTAGCTCAGGAAAGCCTTAAGCCCGTTATGAAACTGGCCGAAAACAACACTGCTTTGACTGTTAACCTGTTGAAGAGCCAGTCTGAAAAGACTGCCGAACTGATGCAATCTAACCTGACGCACCTGCAGGCTCTGGCTGCGACTAAAGATTTAAATGATGCTGTTCAACTGCAACAGAAGTATGCCGAAGAATTAGGTGAAAAATTCCTTGCAGCAAGCAAGGAAAATGCCGTTGCGGTAGAATCAGCTCTGACTGAAGCCGGTAAAGTATTCGAAGGTTCACTTGCTGAAGTTCAGGCACAGGCTAAGAAAACTGCGGAAAAGATTGAAAAGGAAATGAATAAAGCTGCCAAGAAGGTTGCTTAATTGAATTTTTATTTCCTGCTGCCATAAACATAGTATTTTTATAGCAGCATCCACATCCTCGCTGTTTACAGTGTTTAGCCCGGTAGTTTACTTCCGGGCTTTTTTTTAGGAGAGACAGATATGAAAAATGCAGTAATAGTAGATGCAGTACGGACGCCGATAGGTGCCTTCGGTGGCAGCCTGTCGTCGCTGTCCGCGACTAAAATGGGTGCAGTGGTGATTAAGGCGTTGCTTGATCGATCGGGTGTCGCCGCCGATCAAATCGATGAAGTAATCCTGGGTCAGGTTTTAACCGCGGGTAGCGGTCAGAACCCCGCTCGTCAATCGGTTATCGAAGCAGGCTTGCCGCAGGAATGTCCGGCGCTGACCATCAATAAAGTTTGCGGTAGCGGATTGAAAGCAGTACAGCTGGCGGCCCAGGCGATTAAGTGTGGCGATGCGGATATCATTATCGCCGGTGGTCAGGAAAATATGAGTGCTTCGCCACATGTGTTGCCGAAGTCACGCGATGGCCAGCGTATGGGTGACTGGAAAATGCTCGATAGCATGATCGTCGATGGTCTCTGGGATGCCTTTAACAATTACCACATGGGCACAACGGCTGAAAATATCGCCAAACAATGGAGTCTCAGTCGCGAAGATCAGGACGCATTCGCCGCGGCTTCGCAAAACAAGGCCGAACAGGCGCTGCAAGATGGTGTGTTTAATAAGGAAATCGTAGCCGTGGAAATCCCGCAACGTAGAGGTGATCCGATTGTTTTCAATCAGGATGAATACCCAAAAGCCGGTGTGAGTCGTGAGTCTTTGTCGAAACTGCGTCCAGCGTTTGACCGTGATGGTACGGTGACTGCGGGTAATGCATCGGGTATCAACGATGGTGCCGCAGCATTACTGGTGATGAGCGAGGAAAAGGCCAATGAGCTCGGCCTGACACCATTGGCAACCATCAAGGCCTGTAGCAGCGCGGGTGTTGATCCGGCGATTATGGGAACCGGGCCAATTCCAGCATCGAACAAGTGTCTTGAAAAAGCCGGCTGGCAAGTTGCCGATCTTGATTTGATCGAGTCAAACGAAGCTTTCGCAGCGCAATCCATGTCGGTAAATGCTGAAATGGGCTGGGATCTTGATAAAGTAAACGTTAATGGCGGTGCAATTGCGCTGGGTCATCCCATCGGTGCTTCGGGGGCGCGAGTATTGGTCACCCTGTTGCATGGTATGGAGCGACTCGATGCAAATCGGGGGCTGGCGACATTGTGTATCGGTGGTGGGCAGGGTGTTGCTATCGCCGTGGAGCGATAAACAAACTTAATCCATTTAAAAAAATTTAAGGAGAGTAAAGTGAGTAGAGTAGCATTAGTAACAGGCGGCACCCGGGGTATCGGTGAAGCCATTAGCCTGGCATTGAAAGGTGCCGGATATAACGTGGTCGCAACCTATGCAGGCAATGATGAAGCGGCGAACCAGTTCAGCGAAGAAACAGGCATCAAGGTCTATAAATTCGATGTCGGTGATTTTGACGCCTGCCAGACCGCGATAGCGAAAATCAAAGATGAAGTCGGTGCGGTTGAAGTGCTGGTCAACAACGCCGGTATCACTCGTGATGGCACGATGCACAAGATGAGTTATGAGCAGTGGAATGCCGTCATTCAAACCAATCTGACGTCTTGCTTCAACATGTCGCGCGCGGTCATCGACGGCATGCGTGAGCGTAGTTTCGGCCGTATCGTTAATATCGGTTCGATCAATGGTCAGGCAGGCCAGTATGGACAGGTGAATTATGCCGCAGCGAAATCTGGCATTCATGGTTTTACCAAAGCTCTGGCGCAGGAAGGGGCTGGCAAAGGCATAACCGTTAATGCCATTGCACCGGGCTACATCGCCACCGAAATGGTCCGAGCCGTACCAGAGAACGTATTGGAAAAAATAGTTGCACGCATTCCGGTGGGTCGTCTTGGTGAAGCCAGTGAAATCGCCCGGGGTGTGAAATTTCTGGCAGCTGATGATGCAGGGTTTATCACCGGATCGACTTTATCAATCAACGGTGGCCAGCATATGTACTAATTGACCAGAAATACCGGGTCAAGCAAGCCGCTCCTTGAAAGAGGCGCGGCTTTTTTTATGGTTGTGGCGGAATTGAGTAAGTCCCGGTAGCGTGCGCAACGATATCGTCATCGCTGTATATCGAGACTTCTATCACCGCCAGGCGTTTGCCGAGTTTGATAATGCTGCCTACTCCGACCAGGTCGGTCTCCTGCGGTTTACGCAGGAAATTAATATTGAAGCTGGTAGTAACCGCCAGCTTGACTTCGCCAATCATACTGAGTACCACGGCAAACATGTTGGCGTCCGCTAGCGTCATCATATGCGGTCCCGAGATAGTACCACCGGGGCGAGTGGAGTTCTTACGATAAGGTAATCTCATGACAGCTTTACCATATTCAATGCTTTCCAGTAACAAACCGGCCTCGGCTCCCCAGGGCAGTTCGCTTGTCATTATCTGGTTGAATTGTTCGACTGAGACTTTGGGCATTCTAATCAACTTTTTTGGGATGCTTAATTCTGGCAGTAAGCAGGTGGGCTGGCAATAGCAAAGCTAAGGCTGCATGAAGGTGGTATTTCCCGTCGAATTTAGATTTAATACCAACATGTTACGAAGTTCGAGTTTGGTAGTTAATGCCGGCTTAATTGCTGCATTGCTGGTGGCGAGTGTTTTTCTTTTCTACAGTGGCCCCGAAGCATTTTCCATACGCTCACTCCGGGAATTGTGGAACCTGGGGCATATTGTCTATTTCGGGCTGCTGGTTTATCTTTTATCGCGTCCTGTTTTCGGCCATAGATTATCAAGAAAACACATTTGGCTGGTGGCGATTTTGGTCACGTTAGTTTGGGGTCTGTCGATAGAAGTATTGCAGTATTTTTGGGGGCGCAGTGCCAGCTGGATGGATTTGTCACTCGATTTCTGCGGAACTCTACTGGCGCTTGGTTTCCTCCCTGGTTTGATGAATCCATTAACCGGGAAGCTCAATGCCATTGTCCGTATCTGCATAGTGGGTTTTACCCTGTTTCATCTGTCACCTTTTGTACTTGCGCTGAGCGATGAACAAATAGCCCGCAATCAATTCCCCGTGTTATCCGATTTTGAAACGCCTTTTGAACTCGACCGTTGGACGGGAGACGCAGGGATGAGCGTGGTTTCAAGTTTTGCAGGCAAACCCGGACACCAGCTGAAAATTGATCTGGGAACGCAACGTTACTCGGGTGTCGGCATGAATTATTTGCCGAGTGAATGGCGTAGCTACAATAATTTAAATCTCGAAATATATTATCCGTATCAGCAACCACTGAGTATCACCATCAGGGTGCACGATGTCATACATCAAACCGTACAGCCACGAAATCTTTTTTCCGATCGATACAATCGACAATACCAGCTGGAATCAGGCTGGAACCAGATCGAGATAGAACTGGGGGATATCGAGCAGGCACCAAATTCCCGCAAAATGGATATGTCGCAGATAGTTGATGTCAGTTTTTTTGCTAGTCGTCTAGAGCGGCCGTTGACGATTTACCTGGACAGGATTTACCTGTCAAATAGGGTCAATAAATAAGTAACTAGTCAACCCCATGTTTATTGCTAGCTGCGTTCGTCGAGCCATTCGCCGATTACCGGTGGAATGGTCTTTTGCGCTGAACCGCTGACATAAATACCGATATGGCCGCCCGGGAAGGACAGCTCAGTATAGTCTTTAGTGCCCACTTTTTTCTCTAATGCCCGCGATGCATCGGGCGGTACCAGGTGGTCCTGTTCGGAAAAAATATTCAACACTGGAATTTTTAGATTAGCCAGGTCGACTTCCTTGTCACCAATCTTCAAGCCGCCTTCGATAAG
>JAAENK010000162.1 GCA_024224415.1 Gammaproteobacteria bacterium
CTCAGGTCAAGTGCCAATTTGGCTGTTCGCATGAAATTAGCTGCAGCTCGAATCAGAGAGATATGCCATAGCCAGGGCAGTCTTTTCAAAATTTTCCGCTGACGCTGAGATAGTTCCCATAAAAAAGCAAGGGGTAACTAGCTATCGGCTTATGGCCAGATACCACGCATCAGGGTAGCGTGCGCCACGCGCTCGATGGCAATCACCAGGGCAACTGTGCGAAAATCCGGGATGTGATTTTGTGTTGGTTCTTCACCGACCACAAAGGCCTGCCAGCGGTTGAATACCGCGTCCATAGCCGCGTGTATCTTTATGCGCATCTTTTCTGTAGTCGTATCATAGTCCCATTGCTCATTGATCTGGTTCTGTACCCATTCGTAATAGCTGACTGTCACACCTCCCGCATTCACCAGTATGTCTGGTAGCACATGGATTCCACGCCGCTGCAGAATCCGGTCGGCCATCGGTGTAGTCGGATTATTCGCGCCCTCAACCACCAAACTGGCTTTGATATTAGACGCATTGCCCGCGTGAATCTGGTTGCCGAGCGCTGCCGGCAACAGGATATCGCATTCCAGTTCCAGTAACTCCTGGTTAGTAATGGTCATGGTATCCGCCATGCCGACCACGGTTCCCCGTTCGGCCTTGAAACGCCCGACTTCCTCCGTATCCAGTCCCGTTGCACTATAGATACCACCCTTACTGTCACTGACCGCGATAATGTTTGCGCCCTGGTGATGGAAGGCGCTGGCTGCAACCGCACCAACGTCACCAAAACCCTGGATGGCGGCACGCATTCCTGCAACATCCTGATGTTCCGGAATCATCGCCTTGGACAGGAAGCGTTGGGTTGCAAACAGACACCCATTACCGGTGGCTTCATGACGGCCGTAAGAGCCGCCCATTTCGATGGGCTTGCCGGTCACCACCGGCCGATTATTGAAACCTGGATGCAACATATCATAGGTGTCAAATATCCAGGCCATGGTTTGTTCATTGGTATAGAGGTCGGGTGCGGGAATATCCTGATGCGGCCCGAGCTCGTCGAATAGTTCGGAGGTGAAACGCCGCGTTATGCGACGCAGTTCCCGTTCGCTCAGTCTTTTTGAATCGCAAACCAGTCCGCCCTTAGCACCGCCAAAAGGCAGGTTGACCAGGGCACATTTCCAGGTCATCAGCTTTGCCAGCGAAATGACCTCTTCCACGGTGACATCCGGGTGATAACGGATACCGCCCTTGCTGGGCCCGAATACGCGGTTATGCACGACCCGGTAACCTTCGAAACTCTGCACACTGTCGTCGTCCATCTCGACGGGGAAATTGACGATGTTCACGCGCTTGGGCTTTTTCAGGAATTCTATCAAGCCCCGTTTCAGGCCCTTGACGTAAATTGCAGCATGGTCAAACTGCTCTTCACTGATGGCGATAGGATCGAGATTTTCCTCGTCACTATCCTGTTCATTTAGCTCGTTGTTCATGGCGGCAATCATCGATAGAAGTATAGGAAATATAAAGTCCCTATCTACAGTTGTCAAAACTCAAAATCTCCTTCGAAACTCCATCCCTTTTCCTTTAAATAGCTGTAATTTCCAACAACTCCACCCAATTATCTCTCGCTTTAACCTTCTAGTTAACTCAACATGGTATTTTTCTATATTAATAATAAATAACCAAATTGAGATTATTAGCATTCCGCATCAGAGCATGGATATGGATGATTACTTAAATTGAGAATAGGGATGTTTAATAAATGAAGTTCAACGAAGACTCACGGGTAAAAATATCGACCATCCTGCATTTAATGCATTTGGGTACAGAGAGTACTCGGCCATTTAGAGAGTATTGGCCTTGAAAAGTCCGTAAACCCTTACCTCGTAAAGCCTGTAGCGCGGGGCACAGGCAATAAAAACCCCCGCCTGATAACAGTTGGGACGGCGGGAATCGGGTCGGCTCTCTGGCATCCTGCCATTGCGACAGACGCACATCCCTGTGCGCCATCCGCAGCACCGACTCTCATCCCAGCTATCTCCACCAAATAAAAAAGCCCCACCACAAGGGTGAGGCTGTTTTATTTGGTGGAGACGGCGGGAATCGAACCCGCGTCCGCAAGCCCTCTGCCATTGGCTCTACATGTTTATTCCGACTTTAATTTAACTGACTGCTACCCGCCGGACGGGGAAAACAGACAGCTGTTTCGGTGCGTATTTAGTGCTTTGGCCCCGAACAAGCCTCCATCACGATTCTATGAGAGCGATGCCGGATTGTTCCGAATACCCGAGGGCATAAAGAACCTGGACGCATAGACACGGCTCCAGTCCGACAGCAATCTACCGGTTATTAAGCGGCGAGAGCGTAGTTGTCGTCGTTTGCAACTATATATTTGCAGAAAATTTTACGAGATTTTCTACATTCTCGACATGCACCTCAGGTTTCGCGACCCACGTCGAAGCCAAGTCGTCCCCAGGACGGCGGATTATAACCTAATATGGTGTTTTTTTGACATATTTCTAGAAGGATCTGAATAGTTCTGTCACACTTGTCAGTATTGTTCGATCCTCGTTTTAATGGAGCCGTTATTATTGGCCCTACCTGTTGCTGAAGCCCCTAAAGTAGATACCGATATCGACTGTCATTGCTTTCATTGTGATTTACCAATCCCACAGGGATTTGATGCAACGGCCCGAATAGAAGGTCGGGATCAACCGATGTGTTGCTACGGTTGCCAGGCCGTGGCTAACGCCATTGTTGCTGCTGGTTATGAGCATTTTTATCGGGTCAGAACCCAACCTTCGCCAACAGGTAGCGAGCTGCTGCCGGAATTTTTGCGCGAAACTCAGGTTTATGATAATGCCTCGGTGCAACGGGAGTTTGTGCAACAATTATCTGGCGAGGAGCGTGAAGGCAGCCTGATTCTCGAAGGCATAACCTGTGCAGCCTGTGTCTGGCTTAACGAGCAACATATCGCCAGTCTTAAGGGTGTGCTCGAAGTCCAGGTGAACTACAGCTCGCGCCGCGCCTGGGTGCGTTGGGACGAGTCAAAGATAAAGCTCAGCGATATCCTGCAGGCAATCCATGCTATCGGCTATCAGGCGCATCCCTATAATCCCGATCAGCAACAGGCCTTGTTGCAAAAAGAACAACGCGTGCAGATTCGTCGTTTGGCGGTCGCCGGTCTGTTTGGTATGCAGGTAATGATGCTGTCGATCAGCCTGTATGCAGGGGCCTGGTCTGGTATGGAGCAAAATTTTGAAAATCTGTTTCTGTGGGTCAGTATGGGATTGACCTTGCCAGTACTGTTATTCTCGGCAGATACTTTTTTCAGGTCGGCCTGGTATGGCTTGCTAAACCGCCGGGTTGGTATGGATGTGCCGGTTTCGCTCGGTATTGGCATTGCTTTTACCAGCAGTGTGTTTACGACGGTTAGCGGGCAGGGTGAAGTTTATTTTGATTCGGTGGTGATGTTTGTGTTTTTACTGCTGGTGAGTCGGTACTTTGAGTGGATGGCGCGTCAGCGCAGCGCTGAATCGGTGGAGCGTCTGGCGCATGCGCTGCCTTTGATGGCGAACCGACTCCAGGGTGATGAGTCGAACCTGGAAAGCATCGCTGCATCAATGCTTGCAATCGGCGATATAGTATTGGTGCGCCCCGGAGAAACAGTTCCTGCCGATGGTGTTCTGGTGGTTGGTGAGACTACTATAGATGAGTCATTATTAAACGGAGAAAGTCGACCGTTGAGCAGGATAAAGGGTGATCAACTAATTGGTGGCAGCATCAATATTGCCAATCCAGTACAGATAAAAGTTGAATCAGTGGGTAGCGATACAGTTTTATCTAATATTCACCGCATGATCGAACGCGCGCAGACGGAGAAGCCCCCGGTAGCCCGGCTTGCCGACCGTATTGCATCGCGTTTTATCGTTGGCGTACTAACCGTAGCGACCTTAGTTGCAATTTACTGGTGGCTTGAAGGTGGTGAATCCTGGCTTGAAGTGACACTGGCGGTATTGATTGTCAGCTGTCCCTGTGCGCTGTCGTTGGCCACACCTGCCGCTATTAGTGCGGTGTTGAGCCGATTACAGGGTCTGGGCCTGATGGTGAAACGCGCGCAGGCAATCGATGCACTGGATAAGGTAACGCATGTGGTTTTCGATAAGACAGGTACCTTAACCCACGGTAAGCCGACCCTGGCGAAAACCTTCTGTGATGATTTGCAGGCGGATAAATTTTATTTACGTATCGCTGCTTCACTGGAGTTCTATTCTGAGCATCCATTGGCTCAGGCTGTGGTAAATGCTGCAGACATAATGGAGTACTTATCCGTCGACAATGTGGTTAATCAAACAGGCGGTGGCCTGACTGGTGATATTGATGGATTGCAATATGCCATCGGCAGCATTGACTTTGTCGAGCAGTTTTCCGCCGGGTCGGTTCGCGATGACTGGCTCCGGCAAGTGAATGAAATTGGTGCTACTGCGGTGGTGCTGGCGAGCAGGGATAGAATACTTTGCCTGTTTCTGTTGATCGATAGCATTCGTAGTGATGCGGTAGGCCTGGTTAAAGCCATAAAAGCCGATGACAGGGAAATCATACTCATGACAGGTGATGGTGAAGCGGCGGCATCTCGGCTGGCTGCTGAGGCGTGCATCGATGAGTACTACCCCAGTCTCTCACCCGAAGATAAGATGTCACGGGTTCGGGCGCTGCAGGACAATGGTTCGGTGGTGTTAATGGTTGGCGATGGTATCAACGATGCACCTGTGCTGTCGAATTCCGATGTATCGATTGCAATGGGTAGCGCCAGTTCGTTGGCAAAAACCAGCGCTGATATTGTGATGTTAACGAACCGGCTTGACAGCATACTCGATGCATTAAAACTGGCTTCGAAAACCCAGATAATCATTAAACAAAATCTGGGTTGGGCGCTGACTTATAATGTTTGCGCGATACCAGCGGCGGCGGCCGGGTTTATCACGCCCTGGATGGCGGCTATCGGCATGTCGCTGAGTTCGTTGATTGTAGTGCTCAACGCACTTAGACTGACAGGTGGTCGTAGCAAGAAAAATTAATCAATGGAAATTTTGTATTTACTCATACCTTTGTCGATAGTCCTGCTTGGATTCATTGTTTGGGTTTTTATGTGGGCCGTCGACTCAGGTCAATTCGACGACCTGGAAGGACCGGCACACCGTATTTTGATGGATGAAGAACTACCGCTAAATCCATCAGACGAAAAAAAAGCCGGTGGGGATACCGGCTTGAATGATATGGGCCCCGACACATAAATGATATGAACCGTTACGCATACCCTATATAAGAGGAGTTACGTGGTAGATTTTATGCGTTTCGTATTAAAACGAGTTGATTCAGATCAATTTTCTGAAAGAACTTATACTAGTCTTGAAAACTGTCCTTTGCTATCAGCTGAATTGATATAGCGATCAAATATCATACAGATATTGCGCACTAGTAAACGCCCGCCTTCGCGTACTTCGATGGCATCGCTCTTAAGCTCCAGTAGCTTATCCTTTTCCATATGTTTCAAGTTTTCCATTTCATTGGCGAAAAAGGTTTTAAAATCAATATGCCATCTATTTTCGATGGTCGGAATATCTAGATGGAAATGGCATACCAGTTGCTGAATTATTTCACGACGCATGACGTCTTCCTGATCAATTTGACAACCCCGGTAAATAGGTAGACGATCTTCCGCGAGCTCGTTGTGGTAAGTCTCCAGGTCTGGGGTATTCTGGCAGTAATGGTTACCGATATTACTGATTGCGGAGACCCCCATGGCCACCGAATCACACTCAGAATATGCAGAGTAGCCCTGGAAATTTCGGTGCAAACTACCTCGACGCTGGGCGACCGATAGTTCATCGAGTGGTTTGGCGAAATGATCCATACCAATGTAGACATAGCCTGCCTGTATCAGGCGCTCGATTGAATGTTGTAAAATATCGAGCTTTACAGCTGGGGCAGGTAATTCTTCGTCATTAATCCGCCGCTGTGGTGGAAAGCGAGCTGGCAGATGTGCATAGTTGTAAAGTGCGATGCGATCCGGGTTCAGTTCTACCAGTGTATCTAGTGTATTCGAAAAACTATCCACGGTTTGAAGTGGTAACCCATAGATCAGGTCGATATTGATTGATTTGTAGCCGGTCTTTCTAGCGGCCTGGAAAATGTCATCAGTCATTTCGATACTTTGAATCCGATTGATGGCTTTTTGTACATTCGGATCGAAATCCTGCACGCCGAGACTGGCGCGGTTAAAACCCAAATCCCGAAGTAGCCCTATAGTGCTGACACTGGCGGTTCGTGGATCTATTTCTATCGAGTACTCGCCGCCATCGTCTTTGCGCAATTGGAAGTGTTGGTCAGTCTGCTGCATTAACA
>JAAENK010000163.1 GCA_024224415.1 Gammaproteobacteria bacterium
CGCGGCTTTGGTGGAAATCTGTTGACCAACAATGGTTGATAGAAATGTTTCAAATCCAGCCGGGCGTATGCGTGGCTGTGGAAACCCGAATTCGGGCAACTGCTTTTTTACATCGGCATCTATCTCGGCGATGCGATTAACATGCTCGATTATTTTTTTTTGATCCAATACCGTCTCCCCTGAAATTGATGCTAGTATTGTCAGCTCATTTAACAAACACAAGTCGTTTTCAGGAGATTGCAATGTCCGCTTACTGGATCGCCCATGTCAATGTAACCAACCCAGAAGCTTATGGCGAATACGCCAAACGTGCTACCATCGCTATCGAGGCGCATGGGGGTGAAATCCTGGCCCGTGCAACGCGAACTATCTGGCTCGAAGGTAATGAACGCGCCCGCAATGTCGTCGTACGTTTTCCAAGCGTAGCAGATGCTGAAGCCTGTTATGCCTCGGACACTTATCAGGAAGGACTCAAATTTGCCCGCGGAGCAGCCGAGCGCGATCTTTGTATCATCGAGGGCAATGATTAGAGGTTATAGCCCTTCTCTTCGTGCGATGACAGATCCAGACCTTCGGTTTCTTCATCATCATCAACACGCAGACTGACAAACATCGATACCAGTTTCAAAATTGCCCAGGTTGCCACCGCTGTCCAGGCTACTGTCGCCAGTACGCCGACTAATTGCACTCCGAGTTGATCCATTATCGAGACGCCTTCCGCGAGGCCAGCCCCACCGAGGTTACTGGCTACAAACAGCCCGGCACATAATGTACCCAGCACACCGCCAACCCCGTGCACCGGAAAAACGTCGAGCGAATCGTCAATCTTGAGGGTATTTTTGATAGTCATAGTCGCAAAATAACAAATATTACCTGCAGCAAACCCGATGAATAATGCCGCCATCGGACCGACATATCCCGACGCCGGCGTAATAGTGCCGAGTCCGGCAACCATACCGGTGACCACACCCAGCGCAGAGGGTTTACCGAAACGTATCCACTCGATCATCATCCAGGTAAAGGCCCCGGTCGCGGCGCTAATATGCGTCACCAGCATCGCCATGCCGGCATCGCCGCCGGCGCTTAACGCGCTACCCGCATTAAAACCAAACCAGCCGACCCAGAGCATGCCTGCCCCGGTTACCGTCATCGTCATGTTATGCGGCATCATCGCGGTCTTGGGGAAACCCTTACGATTGCCGATTACCATCGCAGTGACAATCGCCGCCACGCCCGCGGTGATATGCACCACAGTGCCACCGGCGAAATCGAGCAAGCCCATTTGACCGAGCCAACCGCCACCCCAGACCCAGTGACAGACCGGCAGATAAACCACCAACAGCCAGATGGTACTGAATAGCAATATTGCAGAAAAACGCATACGTTCGGCGAAACCGCCGACGATCAACGCCGGAGTAATGATCGCGAAAGTAAGCTGAAACATGCTGAACACGGTTTCGGGAATAGAACCGCTGAGTGCATCGCGACTTACACCATCAAGAAAACTGCGCGAGAATCCGCCGATCCAGTCATTTGCACTACCACCATCGCCAAAGGCCAGGCTGTAACCAACCAGTACCCAGACAATGGTGGCGATACATGTAATGGCAAAACACTGCATCAATACCGAGAGTACATTTTTGCTGCGCACCAGGCCGCCATAAAACAGCGCCAGGCCAGGCAAAGTCATAAACAGGACCAACACGGTAGAAGTTAAGATCCAGGCTGTGTCTCCACTATCCATTACAGTGCACTCCCACCAGATTCACTGGTGCGGACTCGAATAGCATTTTCGAGATGAGTAATAAAAATCTTACCATCGCCGATCTTGCCGGTACGCGCGGATTCGATAATCGCATCGACCACGCCATCGACCTGGTCATCGTTAACCGCGATTTCGATTTTAACTTTTGGAATGTAGTCGACCACGTATTCGGCCCCGCGGTACAGCTCGGTGTGACCCTTTTGGCGACCAAAGCCTTTGACTTCATAAACGGTCAATCCATTGATACCGATTTCCGACAATGCCATTCGAACATCATCTAGTTTGAATGGTTTAACAATGGCAGCGACTATTTTCAAAACGAGCTCCGTGGCCTGAATAATAATGCGGCAAGCCTAGTCTGATTGAATCAGGAAGGCTATTTTCAGCCATTTTTTAGCCCCTTTCGCACCAATCCAGTGCAATATGCCGTCCAGGAAATATCTGACTTACTCCAAGATTGTGTCATTGCGAGCGCAGCGCGGCAATCTTTCCTTCACTAATCAATGCCTTAAAGATTGCCACGTCGCTGGCGCTCCTCGCAATGACCAGTTAATCAGGTTCCCTAAATAAAACGATCCCGTAATTGATAGTACTGCACTGCCGTCGCCAGAAACCAGGGTTTACCGTTGTATAGTGGCCGGGTTGGAAAATCAACATCGTTGAAGGCAATCCTCGCCTCGGTATCTCCTAGCAACTGCCGACCCAGGCGATTGCCGAAATAGCTCGCCAGGCAAATGCCAGAGCCGCAATAACCCATCGCATAATAAATACCATCCTGCTCGCCGAGATGCGGCAGATAATCAAAGCTGAAACCGACGAAACCCATCCATGCATGGCTGAGCCTGGCATCGTACAACTGAGGAAATATTCGCAGCATTTCCTGCCGCAATGCCGAGGCCGATTTCACCGGGTCGGATTCAAACACCGAAACGCGACCGCCAAATAAAATACGCCTGGAATCGGGTGAACGCCGAAAGTAAACCACCAATTTGCGTGTATCGCTAAAAACACGATCTTTTGGAATTAGTCTTTGCACCAATGCCGCATTGAGTTCTTCGGTCGCTAACATATAACTACCGATCGGGATCAACCGCCTGCGCTGCCAGGGTGAGACCCGCCCGGTATAACCACTGGTCGCAATCACTATGTTTTTCGTTTCAAGTTTGCCGAGGCTGGTGGTGACGATAAAACCCTTTTGTTGACGCTCGATATGCAGCGCCTCACAGCCACCGATGACATTACAACCGCTGTCCGTGGCACGCTGATATAAACCCTGATGATACTTCGCCGGGTCGAGTGAACAATGCGCTGGGATGATCAGACCACCTTGATAAAAGTCGCTATCGATTTCGCTAGCCTGGTCTTGTCGTTCTACGATTCTCAAATCCTGTTCGAGGCCCACCGGCTGGTTTTCAGCATATTCGACCAACTGCTGAAACTGCCGCGGGTTGTGCGCAGCATTAAATCGGCCACAAGGTCGCAAGTCACAATCGATTTGCTCCTCGTGGATAAATTGCTGCACCCAGTCCAGCGCAATACGCGCTTCTCTGGTTAAAGCAAAAGCCTGATTCTTGCCGTATTTGCGCTGTAGCTCCGCGTAACCTGGTTTGATCTCACCACTAATCTGTCCGCCATTGCGCGAACTACAACCCCAACCCACGGTTTGCGAATCAATCACCAGCGTATCACGCCCACCCCGCGCGGTTTGAATCGCACAATTTAGTCCGGTGTAGCCGGAACCAACCACCAGCACATCGACTTTTTCAGGTAACACCTGAGAGTTAGAGGCTGGCTGGGGGGTATCGTCCCACCAGTAGGGTTGTGGTTTGAAATCGTTGGTGAAAATCGAAGTAGACAAGGTTATCAGGCATCCACCCAGCGGACTTCACTGGTAATCGCGCCACCGGTTGTCAGCTCAAGCAAGCGATAACCATACCGTGAGATATCGGCCTGATGATGAGCCCAGAATTCTTCACTGGGTTTGGGTGCCTCGGTTTGATTGTGGGTGACCTGAACCATGGTCGAAGGGGTTGTCATAATCCGTAGATCGCCATGAACTTCTTCGGCATGGTTATGCGTGTGACCGGCAATCAAGCCTTTCACCTGTTTGAATTGTTTTATCAGCTTTAACAGTTGGTCGGCATTTTGCATCTGGCAGGTTGGGGAGGCGCAAAGGCGTAGTGGTGTATGGTGCATAACCAATAATACGGACTGATTGGTTTTGCTCAGGCGAGTTTCAAGCCAGCGCATTTCGTCATCGTCGACGAAACCATAGCTGGCGCCTTCCCGTTTTGTATTAACAAATATGATTTGCCAGTCGCCAAGCGATTTTTGCCGATCATAAAAAGTCTTTTCCGCGAGCAGGTGGTTCAGCATCGTTTCGGTTTCATCATGATTCCCGGCGAGCACATATACCGGGCAAGGTAGTGTGTCGAATATATCGTGCAGGCGTTGGTAGGATTGTGTCGAACCATCGTCGCTTAAATCGCCGCTAGCAATAATCAGCTCGGCAGGTGGCGATAATTTCTTGATATCGTCGAGAACCTTCACTAACGACAGACTGGTATCGACACCCGCCAGCATCTGCCCATCCTCGGGCAAAATATGTAGGTCACTAATCTGAACAACGCGGACAGGTTTCATTGTTTACCGGTTAGTCGACTCGGGGTTTGATCAACACGGGCAGGTAGGTAATCGTAAATACAAAGAAGGCAATTATCCAGCAAAGCTGCGCCAGGCCGACCCAGATCTGATAATGTTGCATGGCGAATACAGGCATTAGTACACGGATAATCACCCCCAGAAATAACATGGCAAAGCTGAATTTGATCACCGTCGGCGGCTGACCGACATCTCGCCCGGTATGCCCCAGCGAAACCCGCGACATCATCCCTAGCGTAATCAAGCCAACGCCACCGTAAGCGAAAGCATGCGTTGCAAGGTAAGGCGACAGCCCAAACCAGTAGGCCATCACGAAGAGTAAAAAACCACAGGTAATGCACCAGAAAGCCAGGTAAATACTCCAGAGTAAACTCTTGCGCCAGATGCCTGGCGTATGCCAGCCCACCAACCGAACCGCGTTGATAACAAAAAGACCCGCTGCCAACCAGGCGCTCAGGGCGTGATTTCGTAAAAATAACTCAGAAATAAAGAACCCGAGAAACAATACCATGCTGGGGATATCCAGCCATTTGGAATTGAACAACGTCACCTGGTAACCGACGCCATTCTGGATAAAAAATGGAATTACCCGTCTGCCCATGGTCAGAATCAAGCCAATCACCAGATACAGACCGCCGTAGATTCCCCAGAACACACCATTTTCGACCAGACCAAAAACACCCAGATAAAATAAAGCGTTGCAGATTGAAAGTAACAGTATTTTAGAAACTATCGCCATCTGCATCCACTGTTTCGTTGCAATCAATGGCCGACTCATCGCTGCCAGCAATAAAAGTGAAAACAGTAAATCGGGTATCACCGCAACCCAAAGACTCGCCGCAGCAAACACAAAACACAAACGCACGACAAGCCAAAGTCCGAAAATCAGCGCCAGTGTTTGGTTGTTGGTGGTTTTCATGCCAGTCCAGTTATTCACCGCGGTGAGCAAAAACCCGCAAATAACCGCCAGCGCATAACCATAAATCATTTCGTGGGCATGCCATTCATAGCTACTCATACCCTGCATCGGCAGCACAATATTGAACAGATAAATTGCCGCCCAGAGGCACATGGTAATAACTGCGAAAATACCCGCTGCCAGAAAGAATGGCCTGAACCCCAGCTCAAAAAGAACGAAACCCGAATCATCGGGCTGCTTCTGTTTATCCAAAATCTGCATATTTCTACTAAATCCCTACTCAAACATGAGCTTTTCTTTATTATTCTTGAGTAGACTCGAGATAGAAATGACAAATGTTAGATAACGACACCACTTACGAGAAAGTAATATTAACCGGAGTTTCCAAAATCTGGCTTGCGTTTCTCCAGAAATGCCGCGACACCTTCCTGCCCATCCGCCGAGCCAAGGCACTGCGAAATCCCCAGGGCCTCTGCATCCATCTGGGTTTCCAGATCATTGTTCCAGGTATCGAGAAACAGTTTCTTCACCATGCTGTTTGAACTCAGCGAGCCATTGGCCAGATTTTCCGCCAATTCCATCGCAGTATTGAGTAATTCATCATCGGCAACAACCCGATTAATCAACCCCCAGTCAAGTGCTTCCGGTGCAGTCAATAATCGATTGGTAAACGCCATGTCCTGCGCCTTTCTCAGCCCAATCAAACGCGGTAGAAAAAAAGATGAACTGCCATCTGGTGATAACCCGGCACGGGTATACGCCATAGTAAAAGCAGCCGTCTCAGCCGCAATCACCAGATCACCGGTAATGGCAAGACTGAAACCGCCACCCGCGGCGACACCATTCACCGCGATTATCAACGGCGCCTTCATCCGGCAAAATAATGAAATCGATTTGTGTAGACTATCGGCCAGGGCTTTAACTTTCTGCGCAGCCTGATCGCCAAAGCCGGACATTTCGCGGAGGTCGCCACCGGCACAGAAAAACTTACCTGCCGCGGTCAGCACCACAGCTTTAATTGAGCTGTCTTCACTGCAGGTTGTTGCGACATCGACTAACTCGCGGGCCATAGCCGTATTAAGGCCATTCGCAGCATCTGGGCGATTCAGAGTAATTACAGCGAAGCCTTTTGATCGTTTAAAATTTAATGTTTCATATTGGCACATCGACCAGTCCGAGAGTGCTACGAGAATTGCCCAAGAGCATAGGCAATCGTACGGTAATTAGCAATTGATCTACTGTAATCCCATCCACTCCTGTCCTCCACTATTCAAAAGATTCGGTGTATCCCTCATGTTTAGATGTGTTTTCTCTTTCATTAAGATTGGGGTAAGGGTGTTAACATGAGTTTTTGATTGATCACTTCAACCACAATTTGAAGATTACAATACGAGATGGCCGCCGGAAAGATTTTGATCGAGTTCTCTCAATCAACAAAATCTCAACCCCTGGTGTCTCCTTTTTGAGTAAAACCGAATTTTCTTTTTTGTATCGAATCTGTGAGTATTTTCGTGTAATAGTAGTGGATGAACTTGTTGTTGGTTATATGTTCGCAATGAGTCAATATGCTGAG
Source organism: Gammaproteobacteria bacterium (assembly GCA_024224415.1). Taxonomy (GTDB): domain Bacteria; phylum Pseudomonadota; class Gammaproteobacteria. The sequence goes on from JAAENK010000163.1 coordinate 6,919, forward strand.
TATGATGGGGAAGAATTTCTCTGGTTTTCCAGAGAAATCTCGGATAAATTCTATTACATTGACCAGGTAGCTGTGGTTAGTGAATTTCGTGGTGCTGGGCTTGCAGAAAAGCTCTATAACGATCTTCGAACCCATGCTGTCAGAAATCACATAAAATGTTTAGTCTGTGAAATCAATATCAAACCAAGGAACGAAGCATCGTTGAGGTTTCATAAAAAAATGGGATTTATTGAAGTATCAGAAATGGAAACCAGAGGTTTCCTGACTTCGTTACAAAAGATGATACTGTGAAACGAAATTACAGATTAAACTTAGATGCTGATTCAAAAGCACATATTGCGGATTGAAATCAACGTAAAATAGCGCCATGGTAAACCTTTACCCGTCAGGAGCATCTAGACATTAAGCATCTTTGGATAGCAGTTTTTTTTACTGTATTAATATGGTCAGGCATTAACCCAAAAGACCAATTCACCTGGTTTCTGGAAGTATCTCCTGCTTTGATTGGCGGGGTATTGCTGGCTTCGACTTACCATAA